>CALWXL010000039.1 GCA_944385485.1 uncultured Oscillospiraceae bacterium | reverse complement strand
TTGGCCTTCACCTGGGCCTTGACGGCCTCGGCCTCCTCCAGCTTGGAGGGGTCCTTCTTGGCCTGGCCCATGAGCATACCGATCTGCTTGGACAGGGAGTTACGGGAGGCACGCAGGTTGTTGGCCTCGGTCATGGCGTCCCGGTTCTGGCGGTCCAGCTCGATGACCTCATCCACCAGGGGCAGCTTGGCGTCCTGGAACTTCTTTTTGATGTTTTCTTTGACGATTTCGGGGTTTTCCCGGATAAACTTAATGTCTAACATGGTCTCTTTTCTCCTTTGTCAGGTTTAGTTTGAGAAAGCTTGAAGGCTCCCCTGTGTAAGGGGAGCTGTCAGCCGCTTGGCTGACTGAGGGGTTGACGTGTCCATGCAGCAGACAATCCCTCCGTCACGGCTTACGCCGTGCCACCTCCCTTTACACAAGGGAGGCTTTGGGTCTGGATTATTCCTGGCCCTGCTCCAGGTGAGGCAGCTGCTCCAGCTGCTCCAGCAGGTTGTTAAGGTCGTCTACATTATAATACTCCAGCTCGATGCGGCCCTTTTTCTTTCCGGCGGTGATCTTCACCTTCCGGCCCAGGTGGGAGGCCAGCTGTTGCTGGGCCTGGTCAATATACATCTGGTGTTCGTGGACGGGCTTCTCCTTTTTCACCTTGGGCTCCAGGGTGAAGTGCTTGGCGGCGGCCTCCGCCTGACGCACCGACAGTCCCTGCTCGGCAATCCAGTCGGCGAAGGCGGTCTGGGCCTGTTCGCCCTCCACCATCAGCACCGCCCGGCCATGTCCGGCGGACAGAATGCCCTGGGCCAGCTTTTCCCGCACGGCAGGGGGGAGGGAGGTGAGACGCAGGGCGTTGGCAATGGCGGGGCGGGATTTGCCCATCCGCCGGGCCACCTCTTCCTGGGTCAGACCGTAGTCGGTGAGGAGCACCAGATACCCCTCTGCTTCTTCCATGGGGTTCAGGTCCTCCCGCTGGAGGTTTTCAATGAGGCCCAGCTCCATCACCTTGCGGTCGTCTGCCTCGATGATGACCACGGGCACTTCGGCCAGCCCCGCCTGTTTGGCGGCCCGCCACCGGCGTTCTCCGGCGATGATCTGATAATATCCGGTGGAGAGACGGCGGACGGTGAGGGGCTGGATGATGCCGTGTTCCCGAATGGAGTCCGCCAGATCTGCCAGAGCTTCCTCGTCAAACCGCTTCCGGGGCTGGTTCAGGCCTGGCTCCACCTGGGAGATGGGCAGCTGTACCGACCCGGCTTCCTGGGTTTGCAGCGCGGCGTCGCCCATGAGGGCGCCCAGACCCCGGCCTAAGCCGCCTTTCACTTTAGCCATGTGAAGATCTCCTTTCTTTTTTATCTGCGTGTTTCACGTGAAACATCAGGCTTTGTTTTTGTTGTGAAACTCCTCGGCCAGAGCTTCATAGGCCTCAGCGCCCCGGGACCACTTATCGTAGGACAGCACCGGCTTGCCGTGGCTGGGGGCCTCGGACAGGCGCACATTGCGGGGAATGACACTGGCGTACACCTTGCCGGGGAAGTAGCGTTTCACTTCCTCCGCCACCTGCATGGACAGGTTGGTGCGCCCGTCGTACATGGTGAGCACCACGCCCTCCAGCTCCAGGTTGGGGTTCAGGGAGCGCTTGGCCAGGCGCACGGTGTACATCAGATCGCTGAGTCCCTCCAGAGCGTAGTACTCACACTGCACCGGCACCAGCAGGGTGTCGGCGGCACACAGAGAGTCCAGGGTGAGTAGCTCCAGGGAAGGGGGGCAGTCGATGAAGATATAATCGTAGTTGTCCTTGACCTCCTCCAGGGCGTCCTTCAGACGGTACTCCCGGCGCTCCATGGCGATGAGCTCCACGGTGGCACCGGACAGAGCTTTGTTGGAGGGGACCACGTCCGCCCAGTTGGTGGACACAATGGCCTTGGACATGGGGGCGTTGCCCAGCAGCACGTCATACACGCTGGGGGAACGGGACTTGTCTACGCCAAACCCAGAGGTGGCGTTGCCCTGGGGGTCGAAGTCGCACACCAGCACCTTATGGCCCTGTTGGGACAGGGCGGCGGCCAGGTTGACGCAGGTGGTGGTCTTTCCCACACCACCCTTTTGGTTGACAATGGCAATGGTTTTTGACATAATACAACCCGCCTTTTTTCATTCAAAGGATAAACAGAACTGATTTTGATTATACCTTTTTATGATAAATATTTCAACCTCCACAGTGTAAGAAAAAATGGTGTTTCACGTGAAACATATTGGACTCTCTCAGTGGGACTACCTGAGAGAGCCTGTGCTTCTCCGAATTCTCTGTCCAAGCCTTCCGGCTGGATGGGGACGCTCCGCTGGGGTCCATTTTGAGTGGCCAAAATGGACGAAAAGCCACTTAGGGCGTTCCCCCCTAAGAACCTCCCTTGGGTCAGCAGCCCTAGACTGCCGGAGCAACCCAAACCGGCCCAGAGAAAAGCTGAGACTCTTATTCCTCTACATCCGCTGCCGCTCAACGTTCCAGCGTGGGTGGCACTTGCCCCAGAAGGGCAGGGCCGGTCATAGGTGGTGGCTGCCAGTCGGCTCCCGAGCCCGACGCTGTATCCAAAGAAGCACCAAGGCTCTGCATCGTGAGTATCAGCGGCAGCGGCGCTGTGAGGACAGACAATCCTTTTTACCTCAGCGTCGGTGGGGGATGCTCCAGCGCCAAGCAAGGAGGCCCGGGGGGTACCTAGGGGGGAACGCCCTAGGCGATTCTTTCCCCGATTTCTCATCGCTGAGAAATCGGGCCCAGCGGAGCGTCCCTGCCAGGCTGGCAAGCCGGAACTTGGCACCGTGGAGACGGTCAATCCCTCAGTCAGCCTTGCGGCTGACAGCTCCCTTTACACAAGGGAGCCTATATAACAATATAAGGAATAAGGAAACGCCGTCCCGGATACCGGGACGGCGTTTCCTTATTCTGCGTTCTTGCTGATGTGAATGGTCACCTTCACCCCATCCTCCACCTCTTCCTTGGTGTACTGGGTGTGCAGCCCCGAGGCCTCCATAATGGAGACGGAGCGGCGCAGGGTGTTGAAAAACAGCCGCACATCCTTGATGCGCAAAATGGGGGAGGGGGTGTGGGGCTTTTCCTCCACCTGGCACAGCTTGGCGATGTAGGCTTCCGACTGGGCCACCGTGAGGTTGTGGCGGACGATGTACTGGGCGGCCTTGCGCTGGGCCTCGCCGTCCTCCAGTTTCAGCAGGGCCCGGGCGTGGCGTTCCGTGAGCTGGGCCTGGCGGAGTATGTCAATGACATCGGGGGGGAGCTTGAGAAGCCGCAGTTTGTTGGCCACGGCCGACTGGCTCTTGCCCACCCGCCGGGCCACCTCGTCCTGGGACAGGTGGTAAATGGTGATGAGGCGGCGCAGGGCGATGGCCTCTTCCCACACGTCCAGGTCCCGGCGCTGGATGTTCTCCACCAGGGCCAGCAGGGAGGAGGTCTCAGCATCGGTCTGCATCACCAGGCAGGGCACCGTGGTCATCCCCGCCAGCTGAGCCGCCCGCAGCCGCCGCTCCCCGGAAATCAGCTCCCAGCCGTTTCCCACCTTACGCACCGTCAGGGGCTGCAAAATGCCCAGCTGGGAAATGGAGTGAGACAGCTCTTGCAGTTCTGCCTGAGAGAAGATGCTTCTGGGCTGGTTGGGGTTGGGCTGGATGCTCTCCACGGGCAGCTCCATCACCTGCCGCCGATCCTTTGTAAAAAGTGCCATTCCTCATCTGCCTCCTACGAGAAACCCGGAGGTTCTCGGTATTTTTCCACATTGTAGCATGAAGCTGTGGAAAAATTCTGTCGGAGTGTGGGATGAAGAATGGCACTTTTTGGATATTCTTGGATTATGCCCGGAGGAAGCCTTTGCCGAAGATCTCGCTGGAATTGGTGATGAGCATAAAAGCGTGGGCATCAATGCTCTTGAGGTAGAGGCGCAGGGCCACGGCCTGGGCCCGGGACAGGGCGGTGAGCACCACCCACTTGTCCTGATGGGAGTAGGCGCCCTCGCCCTTCCAGAAGGTGGCGGAGCGGTGCAGGTCGTGGGTGATGAAGTCGCACACTTCCTTGGGGCAGGAGGTGACCACGATGAAGCTCTTTTTCCGGTTCAGGGACTCAATGACCGAGTCCACCAGCACCGACTTCAGCACCAGGCCCAGCAGGGAGAACAGGCCCGTCTCCACGTCAATGAGGATAAGGGTAGACCCGGCAATGAGCACGTCCACATACAGCAGAGCCATGCCGATGTCCAGGCTGGTGAATTTCTTCAAAATCATGGCCAGGATGTCGGTGCCGCCGGTGGAGCTTTGTGCGTTGAACAAAATGGCGGAGCCCAGGGCGGGGAGAATCACGCCGAAAAACAGCTCCAACAGCTTCTCATCGGTGAGAGGGCCGGACATGGGTGCCAGCCACTCCAGGCCGGTGAGCATGCCCGAGAAGAGCAGGGAGCAGTACACCGTGCGCACGCCAAAGCCCCGGTTGAGCACCATAAAACCCAGGATGAGGAAGAGGACATTGATCACCGAGGCGAACACCGAGGAACTGATGGAGGGGAAAATGGAGGACAAAATAACGGCGATACCCGTCACGCCTCCGGTGGAGAACTGGTTGGGAAACTTAAAGAAGTATGTACCAATGGCTACCAGTGCGGTGCCCACGGTGAGGAGAAAAAATTCCCAGAGCATTTGCTTGGCTTTCATTTAGGAAAACTCCTTTCGGCCGGGTGAAATGGTCCAAATTGGAACCACTTCTACAAATTGTTGATGGGATTTCTAAAGTGTAAATATTGTACCAGAAATAATACTTGACAACAAGGAAGATATGTGCAAAAAATAGAATGGAACAATGGGAGATTTTTTGTTAAAATATCAGGTATCTTATTTCATCTTCTGGGGTATGACTCCGGTAGGACGACAGAGAGAGGAGCGAAGAGCGGTGAAATTGTTGGAGCAGCGCATTCGGGAAGACGGGGTCATGGAAGGTGAGGACGTATTAAAGGTAGATAGCTTCCTCAACCACCAGATGGATGTGGGGCTGTTTGCAGAGATGGGCAAGGAATGGGTCCGCCTGTTTGCCGGGGAGAACGTGACCAAGATTCTTACCATTGAGGCCTCCGGCATTGGCATTGCCTGTGTGGTGGCCCAGCAGTTTGGTGTTCCTGTCCTCTTTGCCAAGAAGAACAAAACCAAGAACATCGCCGGAGAGGTGTACTCCGCCCAAGTGGAGTCCTTTACCCACGGTCGTGTGTATGATATCATCGTGTCCAAGAAGTTTTTGGGTCCTGGGGATCGGGTGCTCCTCATCGACGACTTTTTGGCCAACGGCGCAGCCCTGCAGGGCCTCATCAAGCTGGTGCGGGACTCCGGCGCCACCCTGGTGGGCGCTGGCATTGCCGTAGAAAAGGCCTTCCAGCCCGGCGGTGAGATGATTCGCTCCATGGGGGTGCGGGTGGAGTCTCTGGCCCGCATCAAGTCCATGAGCTCCAAGGGCATTGAATTTTGTTAAGTGATGGTTTCTCCCGTGGGTATGTCCCGGGAGAAACTCAATTTTCACGGATGTTTCCGCCCGGGGGGGCGGGAACCCTCTGCAAGGCAGATTTCTTAAAAGGCCATGCCTTTTTGGAAATAGAAGAATTGAAACAGGAAAGTTTTAAGGAGGAAGCAAACGTATGAAAAAGCGTATTCTTGCCCTGGTCATGGCTGGCGTCATGGCTCTGAGCCTGGCTGCCTGTGGTGGCAACACGAGCAGCAAGGACGACAACCCCGGCAGCTCCACCGCTGGTACTGCAGACAGTGACTTCAAGGTAGGCGCCATCTACATCAACAAGAAGAGCGATACCGCCGGTTACACCTACGCCCACCACAAGGGCATCACCAAGGCTATGGAGGAGCTGGGGATGGACACCAACTCCCAGCTGGTCATCGTGGACGAGGTGCAGGAGAACTATGACGACGTGGCTGCCGCTGTGGACACCCTGGTGGGTGAGGGCTGCGACATCATCTTTGGTATCTCCTTTGGCTATCTGGATGCCATGAACGACAAGGCTGCCGAGTACCCCGAGGTCATGTTCTCCCACGCCACCGGCTACCTGTCCAACGAGACCAACTTCAACAACTACTTCGGCCGCATCTATCAGGCTCGCTACCTCACCGGCGTGGCCGCTGGTTTGAAGAGCCTGGAGACTGGCAACAATAACGTGGGCTACGTCTCCGCCTACGGCACCGAGTACGCCGAGACCTGCTCCGGCATCAACGGCTTCACCCTGGGCGTGCAGTCCGTGAACCCCGACGCCACCGTGTACGTCAAGGAGCTGGGCGCCTGGAGCGACGAGCAGAACGAGTACGCCTTCGCTGAGGAGCTCATCAACAGCTACAACTGCGGTGTCATCGCCCAGCACTGTGACTCCGCTCAACCCCAGATCGCCGCGGAGAAGGCCGGCGTGTTTGGCTGCGGCTACAACTCCGACATGACCGTGGACGCCCCCAAGGCCCACCTGACTGCCGCTGTGTGGAACTGGGATGTGTACTACAAGACCGCCATTGAGACCGCTATGAGCTGCGGCGGCGCTGAGAACTTCGTGTCCGCCATGGGCGGCCCCGCTTACTACGAGGGCCTGGTCAAGGGCCTGGTGGGCGTGTCCGAGCTCAGCGACAACTGCGCCCCCGACACCCAGGCTTACCTGGACGCCATCATCGAGCTGCTGGCCTCCGGTGAGTGGGACGTGTTCTCCGGCGTGAAGCTGTCCTACACCAAGAATGACGACGGCTCCGTGACCATCACCAAGACCGACTCCGCGCTGAAGACCAACGACGGCACTGAGATCGTGCCCGCTGGCGGCCAGAGCGTGGAGGATTCCGTCATCACTGGTACCATGAACTACTTTGTGGAGGGCGTGAAGGTGGGCTAAGTCCCATCGCCCCTTCCCAGCAAGACCCGATTTCATCCGGGCCGGCCGGAAAAATCCGGCCGGCCCGGATTTTGATTTTGTAGAGCTGAGAGGGCTGTGCCCTTTGGCTCCCTTGTGTAAAGGGAGCTGTCAGCCGCAAGGCTGACTGAGGGATTGTAGACGCAGGGGAGCGGTTGGGCAGATCAAATAGGAGACCCCGTCCCGTCAATCCCTCCGTCACCGCCTGACGGCGGTGCCACCTCCCTTTACACAAGGGAGGCTTTTCCCGGCACAAACCTGTAAGTTTTCTTTTTCCTGGTTCCCACCCCGCTGGTGGGGAATGGGAAAAAGCGAACTTCAACCAAGAGAGAAGGAGGATGATTTCATGGCAGAACCCTACGCCGTGGAACTGCGAGGCATCACCAAGACCTTCGGTCCGGTGGTGGCCAACCACAACGTCAACCTGAATCTCCGAAAAGGAGAGATCCTCTCCCTGTTGGGAGAGAACGGGTCTGGCAAGACCACCCTGATGAATATGCTGTCCGGCATCTACACCCCGGACAGCGGCACCATTCTGGTGGATGGGCAGCCGGTGACCATTGCCTCCCCCAAGGACGCCAAGCGGCTGGGCATCGGCATGGTCCACCAGCACTTCAAGCTGGTGGATGTGTTCTCCGCTGCCGATAACATCTGGATGGGCGCCCAGGAGGCGGGGGTGGTGCTGAAAAAGGACCGCTACCAGAAGATTGAGGAGATGGCCAAAAAATTTGGCTTCGACCTGGACCCCCGCAAGCAGGTGTGCAACATGGCGGTGTCCGAAAAGCAGACCCTGGAGATCATCAAGGTGCTGTATTACGGGGCCAAGGTCATCATTCTGGACGAGCCCACCGCCGTGCTCACCGTCCAGGAGATTGAAAAGCTCTTCGGGGTGCTGCGCCGCATGAAGGAGCAGGGCCACTCCATCATCATCATCACCCACAAGCTCAACGAGGTGATGGAGATCTCCGACCGGGTGGCCATCCTGCGCAAGGGTGAGTACATCACCACCGTGGACACCAAGGATACCAACGAGCAGGAGCTCACCGAGTGGATGGTGGGCCACAAGATCGACTTGAACATTGAGCGCCCCAAGATGGAGAAGCTCAAGCCTCTGCTGGAGATCCGGGACCTGACCATCCGCAGCGATGAGGGCAACGTGGCCATCGACAACGTCAGCTTCTACATCCGAGGCGGCGAGATGCTGGGCGTGGCAGGCATTGCCGGATGCGGCCAGAAGGAGCTGTGTGAGGCCATCGCCGGCCTGCGCCCCATTGAGTCGGGTAAGATGATCCACAAGGGCGAGAACATCGTGGGCCTTTCCCCCAAGGAGATTCTGGCCAAGGGCATCTCCATGTCCTTCATCCCCGAGGACCGTCTGGGTATGGGCCTGGCCCCCTCCATGTCCATCACGGACAACATGATTTTGAAAAACTACAACGACACCAAGGGCCCCTTTGTGGATCGGAAGGCGGGCCGGGAGGACGCCCAGCGGGTGATTGAGGAGCTGGGGGTGGTCACCCCCTCCACCGAGACTCCGGTGCGTCGGCTCTCCGGCGGCAATGTGCAGAAGGTGCTGCTGGGTCGGGAGATCAAGGCAGGCCCCAACGTCATCGTCACCGCCTACCCGGTGCGTGGCCTGGACATCCACTCCTCCTACGCCATCTACAACATTCTCAACGAGCAGAAGAAGAGCGGCGTGGGCATCCTCTTTGTGGGTGAGGATCTGGACGTGATGATGGCCCTGTGTGATAAAATCCTGGTGCTGTGTCACGGCAAGGTCATGGGCGTAGTCCACGCCCACAAGACCACCAAGGAGGAGCTGGGCCTGATGATGACGGGCAGCCTGGATTTGACCCACAAGTATGAGGACAAGCCTGCCGGGTACGCCGCCGACACCTTGTTCCAAGAGGAAGGGGAGGAGAAGTAAACCATGCGTGTGCACATTGTCAAGCGGGAAGATTGCCCGCTGCTCAAAAAGATCCTCCTCATTGTGGGAGCGGTGGCCTTGGCCCTGGTGCTGGGCGGCCTGGTGCTGCTGGCCATGGGGGTCAATCCTCTGGAATACTACTTCAAAATGTTCACCATGGGCATGGTGGGCAACAAGATCGCCTACAAGGCCGTGGAAAACTACCTGAAAATTCTGGTGCCCCTCATTCTTACCGCCTTGGGCCTGTCTCTGGCCTTTAAGATGCGCTTTTGGAACATCGGCGGCGAGGGCCAGTTCATCGTAGGCGCCATTGCCGCCACCGCAGTGGCCTTCCAGGTCGGGCCTGTGCTGCCCACTCCGGTGGTGCTGCTGCTCATGTGTGTGGCCGCCATGGCCGCCGCCGGACTGCTGGGCCTGTTCGTGGCCGCCCTCAAGGTGAAGTTCGGCACCAATGAGACTCTGCTCACCCTGATGCTCAACTACATCGCCCTGTATTTCCTCACCTTTCTGGGGGAGACCAAGGCGGACTGGAACTTCTTCCTCAACCCCGATTCTGCCCGCCCCACCTTTGCCAGCTTTGCCTCTCTGGTGTCCTTCCCCCGGATCATGCTGGGTAAGTTCGGGCTGAACATCTGCGTGATCATCACCGTGCTCCTGGGTGTGCTGGTGTATGTCTACCTCAAGCGCACCAAGCAGGGCTATGAGATCGCCGTGGTGGGCGACTCCATGGGCACCGCCCGGTATGCAGGCATGAAGGTCAGCACCATTGTGCTGCGCACCGTGTTCCTCTCCGCCTGCCTCATCGGCCTGGCCGCCGCCTTCAAGGTGGGCACCGCCGGCATCCTGTCCACCTCCTTCACCGACGATGTGGGTTGGACGGGTATCATCGTGGCCTGGCTGGCCAAACTGAGCACCGTGGGCATCTTCCTGGTGTCCGCCCTCATCGGGGTGCTGCAATACGGCTCCACCGCCGCTGCCGCCACCTTTGCCTCGGTGGATTCCAGCTTTGCCGACATGCTCCAGGGCGTCATTCTGTTCCTGGTGCTGGCGGCGGACTTCTTCACACGCTTCCGTGTGGTCATCGCCAAAAAGGAGGTGGAGCGCCATGGATGATAAGCTGAACATTGTCACCACATTCCTCCACAACATCATCGTCTACAACATCCCGCTGCTCTACGGCACCGTGGGTGAGATCACCATTGAAAAGTCCGGCAGCCTGAACCTGGGCGTGGAGGGCACCATGGCTGTGGGCGCCATCTTCGGCTATATCCTGGGCTGCTATGCCAACTCCATGTTGGTGGGCATCCTTCTGGCCTTCCTCACCGCGGCCCTGTGCGGCCTCATCTTCGCCGTGCTCACCGTCACCCTCCAGGCCAACCAGAACATCACCGGTCTGACCATCACCACCTTCGGCCTGGGCGTGTTCTTCTTTGTAGGCAACGGCGTGAAGGCTGTGAGCTGGCCCGCCATGAACAACTACCCCAACATTCAAAACGGCTTTGCCGACCTGCCCATCCCCGGCCTGTCCAAGATTCCTGTGCTGGGAGAGGTGCTCTTTGACCACAACATCCTGGTGTATCTGGGCGTGGTCATCGCCCTGGTCATGTGGTGGTATCTCAAGTACACCCGCACGGGCCTGCGCCTGCGCTCGGTGGGTGAGAACCCCGCCGCCGCCGACTCCGTGGGCATCAACGTGCGCCGCTATAAGTACCTGCACATTATGCTGGGCTCCGGCATCATGGGCATTGGCGGCTACTACATGGGCCTGAATATGAACGGCTCTCTGTCCTCCAGCTGCTGGACCAACGGCTATGGCTGGATTGCCGTGGCCCTGGTCATCTTCGCCAACTGGAGCCCCGCCTTTGCCATGGTGGGCACCGTGGTGTTCGGCTTCTTCAACACCCTGCGGGTGTCCGGCCCCTCTCTGGCCGGAGCCTTCCCCGAGACCCTGGGGTGGCTGGCGGGCGTGCCCTCCCAGCTGTACCAGGCTCTGCCCTTTATCATCACCGCCCTGGTGCTCATTGCCACCTCGGTGAAAAAGAGCAAGCACAGCGGACAGCCTGCGGCCCTGGGCCTCAATTACTTCCGCGAGGAACGATAAAACCAAAAAACTTCCACACCTTTTCCGAAGGGTGTGGAAGTTTTCTACCTTCAAGGGTCCCATCTGTTCCGATAGCAGTTTGCGCCAGGTAGACTGAGGGATGGATCTTCTCCAATATCATTGTTTCGCACTTGCCAGTGCAGGTGGGGACGCTCCGCTGGGGTCTATTTCTCAGCGATGAGAAATAGACGAAAGAATCGCCAAAGGGGCCCGCCCCTTTGGATACCCCGGGAGGAGGTGACTATCACCGGGTGCGGCTCTCCCGTCGGCCCTGGTTGCGGTGGGGTCACATGGATGGTGCGGAAATCCTGTGGCTGCTGCCTGCTCCTCTGTTCGATTGGTACCTCTACCGCCAGGGCCTCACTCTGGCGCAGGAGCAGCCTTGTACCGGCAGGATATACCTGGGAGTTAGACGGACAATCCCTCCGGCCCGGCTTACGCCGTGCCACCTCCCTTTACACAAGGGAGGCTTTTGGCCTGGAGCGTTCTTCAATATGGTCCTATAAGGAGAAATAATGTCTATATGTTCGCTGAAATCAGACCACAGAAGCGCCGCAGTGCGAAGGCCCCCTTGTGTAAAGGGGGCTGTCACCGTAGGTGACTGGGGGATTGTCTCCGGTGGGTCGTTGGGCAAGTTGCGCATTTTGCAACAGGCCCCTTTGGCCAGGTGTACATCTCCAGACAAATTGGAGAAGAATCAGCCATCAAAAGAAAGACAACAAAAACCCCGGAGCCGCTTGCAAAGCTCCGGGGTTTTTATAAAAGGATGGAGGATAGAATGAAAAAGAAAGGATATCTCTTGCAAGTGTTATGATACGCAACAGTCTTTACAAAAGTTGATGTAGAATTGTTACAAAAGTATTAAATCCTGCAAACACTTTGTAAAGTCACCGCAGAGCGGTGAAAAACTCCTCCAAGATCCCCCGGCACTCTGCCTCCAGCAGGCCGCCGTAAATGCGGGGGTGGTGGTTGAACCGCTCTTCAAAGAGGTTGAGCACCGACCCGCAGCACCCGGATTTGTCCTCCCGGGCCCCGTAGCGCACACAGGCAATGCGGGAATTGATGATGGCCCCGGCGCACATGGGGCAGGGCTCCAGGGTGACATACAGGGTACACCCCGTGAGCCGCCAGGAGCCCAGGGTGGCGCAGGCCATGTTGATGGCCTCCACCTCGGCGTGGGCGGTGGCCCGGCCCTCCGCTTCCCGGCGGTTGCGGCCCCGGCCGATGATTTCCCCCTCCGGGGAGACGATGACGCACCCCACAGGCACGTCCCCCTGGGGGATGCAGGCCCGAGCCTCCTGAAGGGCCTCCTGCATGTATTTCTCGTGGGTCATCTTACTTGTCGGTGTGGATGGTGATGGAGGTGATCACCGGCTGTTCCTCAGTGGGCACCACCCCTTCGGACTCGGTTTGGTCACAGATGGCGTCCACCACGTCCATACCCTTGGTCACCGTGCCAAAGCCGGCATAATTCCCGTCCAGATAGGTGCTGTCCTCCCGGACGATGAAGAACTGGGAGGAGGCGGAGTTGAGGTCGTTGGAACGGGCCATGGAGATGGTGCCCCGGGTGTGGGAAATGGGGTTGTCATAGCCGTTGGAGGAGAACTCGCCCACAATGTTATGCTCCGAGCCGCCGGTGCCGTCCCCGTTGGGGTCGCCGCCCTGGATCATAAAGTTGTCAATGATGCGGTGGAAGGTGAGCCCGTCATAGAAGCCGCTGTTGGCCAGCTCCACGAAGTTGGCGCAGGTGATGGGGGCGGCTTCCTGGTCCAGCTCCACGGTGATGGTGCCGTAGTCCTTCACCTCGATGTCGGCGGTGTAGGTCACGCCCTCTTCCAAGGCGGGAGGTGTGTAGGTGTCCACGGTGGAGGTGGGTGTGGGGGTGGTGGCTGCATCGGTGGTCTCAGGGTTGGAGGAGGTGGTGTTGGAGGGCTTCTGGGTGAGGACCACGGCGGCGATGATCAAAGCGGCCATTACCACAATGGCGCCGACGCCCCACACCACGGGATTGACAGACTTGGAGGGCTGGCTGGATTGCTTGGCCTTAGGGGCGGAATGAGGATTGGACTTCTTGTGCTTTTTCTTGGACATAGCGGCAGGCTCCTTTCCAAATATGACGTTACATGACTAGTGGAGAATCCCAAGTTCCCATAGACAGGCCAGCACAACGATGATAAAAAACACGATGGCACCAATAGCCTGTCTGCGCTGGTGCTGTTTGGCCGGTTCTGTCAGGTCCCGGGTATGCTGCTGGATGTGGGCCAGGACGGCGGGGGGCACTTCGGTCTGGGCCTCCTCGGTGTTCAGCGCATCCACCAGCCACTGGTAGCTGCGCTGGGTGGGGGCCAGACGCTGGTCCAGCTGGCGGTGGAGGGCGTCCAGGGCAACCTCCACGTCGTCCAATTCCATGCGGAAGCTCTGGGCCAGCTGGTATTTGGAGCAGCCTCCCACGGTGCTCATCACCAGGAAAAAGCGGGGGAGAAGGGGCAGGTTCTGGACCAGGGAGAAGAGGTCGTCGGAGGCACCCCAGGTCTCCGGCAGGGCGAAGTCCTCCGGGTCCGGGCGGTCCAACCGCGGGGGGACGGGGAGATCTTCCAGGAAGGGGTCGTCCAGGTTTTGGGGGTGGAAGTCGGCGTAGACGGCTTTGCAGTAGCGCACCGCCAGGTTCAGAACGAAGTGATAGTACCCTTCCAGGGTGTCCATGTCGTCATCCTCGCAGGCGGTCTCCAGCTCCCACAGGTGGCCGTAGGCATAGCGGGCGGCGGTCACCGCCTCGTGCTCCTGGCCGGTGAGGAGCAGAGAGACATAGTACACTTGCTGGCTGCACCGGGTGCACAGCTCTACCATGGCCTCGGGCTGGTGATAACAGCAGGCCCGGGTATAGAGGTCTTTTTGTTTCATAAGGGGTGGTCCTTTCTCATGTAGACTGTCCACAGTGTACACCAAAAATGGGGGAAAGGGAAGAGGGGAAAGGAGGTATCCCCTCCTCCAATCTCTCTTCTGCGCACCTGCCAGTGCGGCGGGGACGCTCCCCGCTGGGGGTTTCTTTTGAGCGGGCAAAAGAAACCAAAACCCGCTTAGGGCTTTCCCCCCTAAGTACCCCCCTTG
>CALWXL010000038.1 GCA_944385485.1 uncultured Oscillospiraceae bacterium | reverse complement strand
GAGCCTCGCAGAGTTCCGTCATCCGCAGATGACGGAATAAATTGAAATCTCGTCATTTCCACGGACATGTGCCGGGGGAATGACACTTCTCATGACGGGTGGGGTGACTTTTTCGTGAGAAATCGAGCCCCATCCGTCATGCAATCTTTTTCGCCAAAGAAGTCCCAAGACTTTTTTGGCGAGACCACGAAGGGGGACGGTGGTACACCGTCCCCCTTTAGTATGGCTGATATGAACTTACTTTACGACCTGAGCCTTGATCAGGTTGGTGGAGCCGCTCTTGCCGATGGGCACGCCGGCGGTGATCACCACGGTGTCACCCTCCTGGACGACGCCCTCCTTCTTGGCGGACTCGACGCACAGAGAGAACAGACGGTCGGTGGAGTCCACGGTGCCGGACAGGTAGGGAGCCACGCCCCAGGTGATGGCCAGCTGACGACGGACGCGCTCGTTGGTGGTCAGGGCAACCACGGTGCAGCCGGGGCGATACCGAGTGGTCATACGGGCGGTGTGGCCGCTCTCGGTGGCGGTGAGGATGGCGGTGGCCTTCAGGTCCATAGCGGTCAGGCAGGCGGTGTGGCTGATGGCATCGGTGATGGAAGCGGTGTGGTCCACGGTGGACTTGGTGAAGCGCTTCCAGTAGTTGGTGGCGTTCTCAGCGGTGGTGACGATGTCCACCATGGTCTTCAGAGCCTCCACGGGGTACTTGCCGGAGGCGGTCTCACCGGAGAGCATCACGCAGCCGGTACCATCGAACACGGCGTTGGCCACGTCGGACACCTCAGCACGGGTGGGACGGGGGTTGCGGATCATGGAGTCCAGCATCTGGGTAGCGGTGACCACGTGCTTGCCCTGAGCGATGGCAGCCTTGATCATGCGCTTCTGGATGACGGGCACGTCCTGAGCGGGGATCTCCACGCCCAGGTCGCCACGAGCCACCATCAGGCCGTCGGCAACCTTGAGGATCTCGTCCAGGTTGTCCACGCCTTCCTGGTTCTCGATCTTGGCGATGATGCCGATGTTCTGACCACCGTGGGAGTCCAGAACGGCACGGATCTCCTCCACGTCAGAGGCCTGACGCACGAAGGAGGCGGCGATGAAGTCGAAGTCGTTCTCCACGGCGAACTTCAGGTCGCTCTTGTCCTTCTCGGTCAGAGCGGGCAGGGAGATGTGGGTGTTGGGGATGTTGATGGACTTGTTGTTGGACAGGGGGCCGCCGGTAACCACACGGCAGACGATATCCTGGCCCTTGATCTCGGTGACCTCGATGTCCACCAGGCCGTCGTCAATGAGCAGGTGGGTGCCCACGGAGACCTCGTTGTGCAGATTGGGGTAGGTCACAGACACGATGGTGTTGTCGCCCTGCACGTCGCGGGTGGTCAGGGTGAAGGTATCGCCATCGTTGAGCTCAATGCGGTCGCAAGCAAAGGAACGGATGCGAATCTCGGGACCCTTGGTATCCAGAATGGTGGCTACAGGGCAGCCCAGACGATCCCGGACATTCTTCACTCGGGTGAGGACAGCCAGATGGGACTCATGGGTGCCGTGAGAGAAATTGAAGCGGGCGGCGTTCATGCCGGTGAGAATCAGCTTCTCAATCATTTCCTCGCTATCGGAAGCAGGACCCAGGGTGCAAATAATCTTTGTCTTTCGCATAGAAATATTTCCTCCGTTCTGTGATTGGTACAGGGTGGGAAGGACGTGAATATCACGTCCATATGAAAAGGGCTATAATTAGAATAACAAGGCCAGAGAGCCCTGCTCATCTACAAAGGGAATCAATGCTTGGGCGTTTCATCTGACTCAGGGGGCAGCTTGGAAACCAGGGCCAGCTCCACCCGTCGATCGGTGAAGTTGAGCACTTTGATGTGCAGGCCGTAGGCGTCCAGTTCCAATTGTTCCCCATCCGAGGGGATGACAGACAGCTGAGCAAAGACCAGACCGCCCAGGGTATCGAACTCCTCGTCCTCGGGGAAGGTGACGCCCAAAGCCTGGGAGAGCTGTTCCAGGTCGCAGGAACCGGAAACCTGCCAGAGATTATCCTCCAGCTGTACCAGCTCCGCCTCTTCCTGGGGGTCAAACTCGTCGTAAATATTGCCCACAATCTCTTCCAGCAGGTCCTCCATGGTCACCAGACCGGAGGTGCCGCCGTACTCATCCACCACAATGGCCAGGTGGACCTTCTTACTTTGCATATCCCGGAACAGCACGTCGGTGCGCACGGACTCGGGGACAAAGTAGGCGGGGTACAGCAGTTCCCGCAGGGGTTTGGGGTGGGCTTGCTGGGTGTTGAGCAGATAGACCCGGGTGGACAGGATGCCCACAATGTCATCTGCGTCTTCCTCGTAAACGGGGAAGCGGGAGAGACCGGACTGCCGAATGGTGTTCAAAATCTCCTCGGGAGTGTCCCCCGCCCAGATCATCACCATATCGGTGCGGTGAATCATCACGTCCTCGGCGGTGGAGTTGTTAAACTCAAAGATGTTTTCAATGAGCTCCTTTTCGGCGGTTTCAATGGTGCCTCGTTCCTCGCCCAAATCCACCATCATGCGGATTTCGTCCTCGGACACCTCTTCCTCGTCGGCCTTGGGGTCAATGTGCAGCAGGCGCAGCACACCGTTGGTGGATTTGGACAGAAGCCAGATCACCGGGCGGCATACCGTAGCCACCGTACACACCGTTCCCACGGTCATCCGGGCCACCGCCTCCGTCTTCTTCATAGCGATGCGCTTGGGCACCAGTTCGCCCAGCACCAGGCTGAAGTAGGACAGGATGATGGTGATGACAATGACCATCAGGGTGTTGAGGGTACTTTGGGGAATTTGGGTGACACCTTGCGCCACCAGCCACTGCACCAGGGGGTCGGAGAAGCTGTCAGCGGCGAACGCCGAGGACAGGAAGCCGGCCAAGGTGATGGCGATCTGGATGGCGGACAGGAAATGATCGGGCGCCTGGGTTAGCCCCAACAGCTTTTTGGCTTTCTTATCTCCTTCTTCCGCCTGCTTTTTCAGCTTGGTTTCGGACAGGGAGATGACGGCGATTTCAGCGGCGGCGAAGAACGCGTTGACCAAAATCAACAGGATCAGGACCAGAAGCTGGGGTAATAAAGATGGGTCGTCCGGCAAAATGAGTAACCTCCTATTTGTTCCAGTTGGGGGATGGATTTGCTGTGATAGCGTTAGCCCCAACGCTTTACAGTATAGCATCTTTTTGTAAAAATGCAACTAGAAAAGGGGTAGCATCCTGTGTGGAAAAAAATCGCTCAATTTATGCAAAATCCCTGGAAATAGAGGGTTCTACTCCCAGGGATTGATATATCAGTTAAATTTGTAGATTTTTCGTGCCATGCGATAGAGTGAAACCGACAACTTTCGGCCCTGGTAACCGGGAATGTTGGTGGCGGCGTTGGTGGCACGATATCGGCAGCGGCGATACAGGGCAGAGTCCTTCTGACGCAGGTACTCCCACAGCTCGGTGCGCATCCCCAAAGACTCCGGAGTGTTGGCAATTACGGCAAAAATGGAAGAAATCGTCATCATCATGGACAGGTAGTTCAGCATGTACCGGCCCAGACGGGGCTGGCTGGCCTTGATGGCCAGCACGTCGTGGGCCTGGATCATCAGACGGGTGACCCGCACCTGCTGGTCAATGCGCCCAGCCATCACCGACTCGTTGACGCTCTGGTCGGAGCGGCCAATGAAGTAACGGTACAGGTCCACATTGAGGTAGTACATGGTCTTGACGTAGGGCAGGGGCTGGTAGACAAAAATATTGTCCACATAGAAGGTGTGCTTGGGCAGCTCCAGGCCACAATCCCGCAGCAGCTGGGTGCGGTAAATCACCGAGTGCATGAGCAAAAACTGGGAGGTGCGGAAGTTGCGGATCTCATCCCAGGTAAAAATTCGGCCCGTGGGAAAGACGTTTTTGTAGTTGATCACCTTGCGGGTGTTGTCCTCCACGTGTTCATAGACGTAGTTTGCCACCACCATGTCCACCGGGGCGGGCATTTGGGCAAACTGGCGCAGCTGGGCCATGACGGTGTGCAGGGACGCCTCATCCAGCCAGTCGTCGGAGTCTACCACCTTATAATAAAGACCACGGGCGTTGCGGATGCCCTGGTTGACACCTTCCCCGTGTCCGCCATTTTCCTGGTGGATGGCCCGGATGATGTCGGGGTGTTTGGCGGCCCAGGCGTCGCACTTGGCCGGGGTGTCGTCCTTGGTGGAGCCATCGTCCACCAAAATGATCTCAATATCCTCGCCCCCGGCCAGCAGGGTCTCCACACAGTGGTCCATGTAGGCGGCGGAATTATAGCAGGGGACGGCAAAGGTAATGATCTTATCCATGAAATTGTTCTCCCTCTTCCGTATTATGTTATGCCGGGCTCAACAGAAAGTGTCCCGATAATTGGAGATGGCCTCGGCAATGATCTTCACCGCAGCGGCGCGGTCGTTGACCTCTCCGGCCACGGTCTCCTTTCCCTCCAGGGCTTTGTACACCGAGAAGAAGTGGGACATCTCGTCAAACTTGTGGGCGGGCAGGTCGCACAGATCCTTGGTGGTGTTATAGGTGGGGTCATTGAAGGGAATGGCCACGATTTTTTCGTCCCGCTTGCCGCCATCCAGCATGGAGATGTAGCCGATGGGGTAGCAGCGCACCAGGGTCAGGGGGTCCAGATCCTCCGAGCACAGCACCAACACGTCCAGGGGGTCTCCATCGTCGCCGTAGGTGCGGGGGATGAAGCCATAGTTGGCGGGGTAGTGGGTGGAGGTGTGGAGGATGCGGTCGAGAATGATCATGCCAGTGGCTTTATCCAGCTCATATTTTTTCTTGCTGCCCTGGGGGATATCAATGACAGCAATGAAATCCTCCGGGGAAATGCGTTTGGGGTCCATATCATGCCAAATGTTACTCATGTAAGGTACTCCTTATAATAAAACAGGTTGGACATAGAAAACACTGGCCTATTATATCGTAATCCCAGGAAAAATACAACAGGTGTGGACCCACTGGGGAGAAAAACATTGTCACAGGGGGGAGTATGTGGTAAAATGTTCCCAAAGAAAGGCTTGGACACCGGAGAAACGGGGGACCAGGCCAATTTTTGGGGAAAGGGGAACCTGTATGGAACCCGTAATTGAAAAATTTCGCACCTCCCTGGCGGGCTTTCACCGGGGCGATGTGATCCACTACATGGATAAGCTGGCTGCCCAGCACCGCAGCCAGATGGCCGGGATGGAGGCGGAGCTGAAAAAGTCCCGGCAGCGGGAGGAGAAGCTGCAAGAGGAGATTGAGTCCCTGCGCCAGGCCCATGGCAGCGTGTCCGCCGAGGAGGCCAAGGTACGCGCCTCTCTGGAGGAGTCCACCCGCACCCTGGCCCGCCTGCGGGGAGAGCTGAGCCAGACCGAGACCAAGCTGGCCGCCGCTCGGCTGGAGCTGGGGCGGCTCCATGGCCAGGTGGACGAGATGGAACCCATGGCCCAGAAGTACGATCAACTCAAGGACTACGTGGCCACGGTGGAACTGGATGCCCACCACAAAGCCCAGGAGACCATCGACCAGGCCAAGGCCAAGGCGGAGAAGATCCAGACCGACACCCGCCAGTGGTTGGAGCAGGTGCTCACAGGGTATAGCACCCTGCGCAGCGAGATGGACCGCCTGTTCCAGCAGCTGCGGGAGCTGGGGGAGATGGGAGTCCAGTTTGACCAGGCTGACGAGGCCGCCCAGAAGCTCCAGGAGCAGAGCCAGCCGGAAGAGGAGGCTCAGCCGGAGCCCCAAGAGCCCCAGGAAGGGCAGGAGGAGAGCCATGAGTGAGGCAAAGGTACTGACTACCCAGCAGCTGCCCCAGATGCTGGGAGAGTTGAAGGCGGGAGATCGGGTGCTGCTGTCCGGCACCATCTACACCGCCCGGGATGCCGCCCATAAGCGCATCTTCCAGCTGTTGGACGAGGGCAAGCCCCTGCCCTTTGACCTGCCGGGTGCGGTGATTTACTACGCTGGCCCCACCCCGGGGCAGCAGGGGATGGCGGTGGGCGCCTGCGGCCCCACCACCGCCGGACGTATGGACGGCTTTGCTCCCCGGCTGCTGGATTTGGGGCTTACTGCCATGATTGGCAAGGGAGAGCGGTCCCAGGACGTGGTGGATGCCATTGTGCGCAACGGGGCCTGCTACTTTGCCGCCGTGGGCGGAGCGGGCGCCCTCATTGCCAAGTGCATCAAGACCGCCCAGGTCATTGCCTTTGACGAGCTGGGCTGCGAGTCGGTGAAACGCATGGAAGTGGAAAATCTCCCCCTCACCGTGGCCGTGGACAGCCAGGGCAACGACCTGTTCAAGATTGGGCGCAACCAATATGCTAAGTAAGAAAGGTGGAAGAGCCAATGGAAGGCTCTTCCATCTTTTTGTTAAGAGATGGACCTAAAAGCCTCCCTTGTGCAAAGGGAGGTGTCGCCGCCGTAGGCGGTGACGGAGGGATTGATCTGTCGATGGAGGCTGTTTCAGACCTGCCAGTCAGGGTTTGCTCCGCAGGGTGACTTTCTCCCCGATGAGAAAGTCACCAAAGAATCGCCTAGGGCGATCCCCCCTAGGTACCCCCTGAGGTCTCCTTGCATGGCGCTGGCGCATCCTCCACCGACGCTGAGGTAAGGAGAATTGTCTGTTCTCCTTGCGTCGCTGCCGCTGACATCTTCCGCGTAGAACCACGGTGTTTCTTTGGTAACAGCGTCTGGATTGGGAGCAGGCTGGCTGCCACCACCTACGGCAGGCCCTGTTCTTCTGGGGCAAGTGCCTTCTACACTGGAACGGTGAGCGGCAGCGAATGTAGCGGCATAAGAGTATCAGCTTACCCCAGGGCCGGTTGGGGTTGTTCCAGAGCCATAAGGCTGCTAACCCAAGGGAGGTTCTTAGGGGGGAACGCCCTAAGCGGGTTTTTGTCCCTTTTGCCCGGTCAAAAGGGACCCCAAGCGGGGAGCGTCCCCGCCAAGCTGGCAAGCTTGAACCTGAGACATTGGAGAAAATCAATCCCTTCAAACAACAAACAAGCCCGTTGCACAGTCTTGTGCAACGGGCTTGTATCATGCAAAGGTGTGGATTAGTCCACCAGCTTGTCCAGCTCCTTGATGTGCTCGGTAGCGGTAGCGGTGGTGTGTCCAGCCTGCTTGGCGTACAGGCCCACCACAGCCTGGGACTTCTTCACAGGCTGCATGGTACCAGCGCCGGCCACACAGCCGCCGGGACAGGCCATGCCCTCCAGCAGGTAGCCGTTGTACTTGCCGGCAGCGGCCATGGTCAGCAGCTTGCGGCACTCCTTCAGGCCGTCGGCGCTGGCGATCTTCACCTCACGGTCGGGATAGCGCTCGGCGATGACGTTGGCCACAGCCTTGGCCACGCCGCCAGCCACAGCGAAGTTGCGGCCGTCGGTGGAGGCGTCGTTGACGCCGTTGGGGTCCTCTTCCATGGCCTCCAGATCCAGATGCTTGGCGTCGAAGATACCAGCCATCTCCTCGTAGGTCAGAACGAAGTCCACCTCGCTGCGCACGCTCTTGCGCATGGCCTCCAGCTTCTTGGCGGCGCAGGGACCGATGAAGACCACCTTGCCCTCAGGCTGCTGCTCCTTGATCAGACGGGCGGTGAGCACCATGGGAGTCAGAGCCATGGACACGCTGTCGGCGTGCTGGGGGAAGAGCTTCTTGGCCATGACGGACCAGGCGGGGCAGCAGGAAGTGGCCATGAAGGGCAGCTTCTCGGGCACCTCGTTGACAAAGTCCTCGGCCTCCTGCACGGAGCACAGGTCGGCACCGATGGCCACCTCGAACACGTCGGCAAAGCCCAGGGCCTTCATAGCGGCACGCAGCTTGCCCGGAGTGACCTTGGGGCCGAACTGACCCACGAAGGCGGGAGCCACAGCGGCGTACACACGCTCACCGGACTGGATGGCGCGGATGACCTGGAAGATCTGGGACTTGTCGGCGATGGCGCCGAAGGGGCAGTTGACCAGACACATGCCGCAGGAGACGCACTTGTCGTAGTCGATCTCAGCCTTGCCGTTGGCATCGGTGTGGATGGCATCCATGCCGCAGGCCTTGGCGCAGGGACGCTCCTGAACGATGATGGCCTTGTACTCGCACACGTCGGCGCAGCGGCCGCACTTGATGCACTTGTCCTGGTCGATGACAGAGCGGCCATTGAAGCGGTCCAGGGTGATGGCGTCCTTGGGGCACACCTCCACGCAGGGGTGAGCCAGACAGCCCTGGCAGCCGTCGGTGACGTGCACCCGCTTCTCGGCACAGCCGTTACAGGCAAACTTGATGATGTTGATCAGAGGGGGAGTGTAGTAGGTCTCGTCCTTGGCAGCAGCCTCGATGTTGTCGGACAGGGGGGCATGCTCGCCAGCGCCGCGGCAGGGCAGACCCATGGCCAGACGCAGACGCTCGCCCACGATGGCACGCTCCAAAAAGACGTCGTTGCGGTAGTTGCCCACTTCACCGGGAATGATCTTGTAGGGCAGCTCCTCGATGCGCTTATCCACCGGCCACTCGGTGTGATAGGCCATGCGGGCCACCTCGCGGAAAATGCGGTGGCGAATCTCCTGAATACGGGTTTCTACACCTCTCATATGTACAGTTCCTCCTTGCTGTCGATGAGACATAGTCGAGTATAGAATACAACAAAAAATGGCGATTGTAAATGTAAGAATGGAAAATTGGTGAAAAGTTTCACAAGGCTAACGCAGGGGGCCGGGACGGCCCCCTGCGTGGGGAGATGGCTGGCCTCAGGCCAGGAACTGAATCTGGTTGACGCAGACAAAATAAATGCGGTTGTTGGTGGAGTTGGACAGCACCAACACATTGCCCACGGTGCCCAGCAGGGTGACACCCTGGAGCACCAGGGGGCCGGCCACGATGGTGACCTTGCGGCTGAGGTTGCTCTGGGACAGGGTGGACAGCAGCCCGGCGGCACAGCAGCAGTCGTCGTCGGAGCAGGTGCAGCAGCAGGCGCAGGCCCCGCAGGGGTTGGAGGGGGTATTGAGGCACTGGGAGAGAATCTTCTGGATGGTCTGGAAGTTGTTGGCGGTGGCCTGGTCGGAGGTGATGTCCCCGGAGGCGGGGGCGGTGGCGGTTTGCAGGGCCACGGCGGTGAGCTGGCACAGGGGCACCTGGGTGGCGGTGACCCCGGTGCTGGTCTCGGGGGGTGTGTTGACCAGGGCCGAAATCTCCAGCAGGTCGCAGTTGCAGGGGGAGAAGCGGCGGAAGGACCCGGACATGGTGTTCAGGTTATCCGAGGGGGTGGTGCCTGCGGGGGTGGTGTTGATGGTGGCCCCAGCCACGTAGGTATCAGTGACGAAGGCGGCCTGGTTGAAGTCCAGCAGGGTGGCCAACTGGCTGTTGCACAGCAGCTGGAGGGCGGCCCGGAAGGACTGCTTGCAGCAGCAGCCCTCCTCCACGTCTGCCACTGGCGGACAGGGGTTGGCCACGGGCTGACAGCAGCAGATCATCTGAGTGGGGGGGCAGGCACAGGTCTTCTGACAGCCGCAGCTGGTTTGCTGGTTGGATTTGGAAGCTGCGGAACACTGCTGGGCGGTAAATTCCTCCGCCGTCAGGCTGCCCCAGTTTTGGGGGTTCCAAGTGGTTTGATTCATGTCATTCGCTCCTTTCAAACGTGTGATTTCCCCAGGGGAAACCACCAGGGTGCATCCCATTCTATGTGGATGCAGGCGGAGTGGTCCCGGAAATTGGACAGGTAAAAAATTCCGTAGTACACAATATTTCGAAAAAACAAAAGCTACCCTTTACAACAGACACAAGATATGGTATGCTGTCTAAGCGCTGCTCCACCAGAGAAAAATCCCGGATTCCCAGAGGTGGAAGCTGCCAAATTCCATAGAATGCGACGACGACGGTGTGTTGTTCCCCAGGGGGCGACCGCCGCTTTGTCCCGCTTAGGATACAAAACAACGGGAGAAGGAGCGTAAAGCATGAAAGTAATCAAGAGAGACGGCTCTACCGTGGACTTTGACCGCAGTAAGATCGTGTTGGCCATTCAGAAGGCCAACCTGGCGGTGGAGGAACCCTATCGCCTGGACGATGCTTCCATTGAAGCCATTGCCGACTCCGTGGCCAGCAAGGCCCGCAAGCGTCTGCTGGTGGAGGACATACAAGATATGGTGGAGAAGCGCCTGATGGAGGCGGACAAGTATGAGCTGGCCAAGGCCTACATCATCTACCGCTATACCCGCGCTCTGGTGCGCAAGGCCAACACCACCGACGAGTCCATTCTGGCTCTGATCCGCAACGACAACAAGGATCTGGCCGAGGAGAACTCCAACAAGAACACCGCCATTGCCTCCACCCAGCGAGACTACATTGCCGGTGAGGTGAGCCGGGATCTGACCCGCCGCCTTCTGCTGCCTGAGAAGATCTCCAAGGCCCACGATGACGGCGTGCTCCACTTCCATGACGCCGACTACTTTGTGCAGCACATCTTCAACTGCTGTCTGGTGAACATCGGGGACATGCTGGACAACGGCACCATGATCAACGGCAAGCTCATTGAGTCCCCCAAGAGCTTCCAGGTGGCCTGCACCATCGTCACCCAGATCATCGCCTGCGTGGCCTCCAACCAGTACGGCGGCCAGTCCGTGGAGATGAGCCACCTGGGCAAGTATCTCCGCCTGACCTATGAGAAGTATCTGCGCCGCACCCGCGAGGCCGCTCCCGAGCTGGACGACGAGACCGTGGAGAAGATCGCCAAGGCCCGCACCAAGGACGAGCTGAAGAGCGGTGTGCAGACCATCCAGTATCAGATCAACACCCTAATGACCACCAACGGTCAGTCTCCCTTCGTCACCCTCTTCCTGGTGCTGCGGGAGAACGACCCCTACATGGAGGAGAACGCCGCCATCATCGAGGAGATTCTCACCCAGCGTCTGGAGGGCATCAAGAACGAGAAGGGCGTGTACATCACCCCTGCCTTCCCCAAGCTGGTGTACGTGCTGGACGAGTGCAACTGCCTCAAGGGCGGCAAGTACGACTACCTCACCCGCCTGGCGGTGAAGTGCTCCGCCAAGCGCATGTACCCCGACTACATCTCCGCCAAGAAGATGCGGGAGAACTACGAGGGCAATGTGTTCTCTCCCATGGGCTGCCGCTCCTTCCTCTCCCCCTGGAAGGACGAGAACGGCAACTACAAGTTTGAGGGCCGCTTCAACCAGGGTGTGGTGTCCATCAACCTGCCCCAGATCGGCATTGTCTCCGGTGGGGACGAGGACCAGTTCTGGGCCGAGCTGGACCAGCGCCTGGAGCTGTGCTTTGAGGCCCTCATGTGCCGCCACAATGCCCTGAAGGGGGTCCACTCCGACGTGTCCCCCATCCACTGGCAGTACGGCGCCATCGCCCGTTTGGAGAAGGGCGAGACCATCGACAAGCTGCTGGAGGGCGGTTATTCCACCCTGTCTCTGGGCTACATCGGCCTGTACGAGCTGACCAAGCTGGTCAAGGGCTGCTCCCACACCACCCCCGAGGGCGAGGAGTTTGCCCTGCGGGTGATGCGCCACCTGCGGGAGACCACCGACCGGTGGAAGAAGGAGACCGGCCTGGGCTTTGCCCTGTACGGCACTCCCGCCGAGAGCCTGTGCTACCGCTTTGCCCGCATCGACCAGGAGAAGTACGGCACCATCGAGGACGTCACCGACAAGGGCTACTACACCAACTCCTACCACGTGGACGTGCGGGAGCACGTGGACGCCTTCTCCAAGTTCGCCTTTGAGAGCCAGTTCCAGAAGATCTCCTCCGGCGGCGCCATCTCCTACGTGGAGGTGCCCAACATGCGCCACAACCTGGAGGCTCTGGAGGATGTGGTGCGTTACATCTACGACAACATCCAGTACGCCGAGTTCAACACCAAGAGCGACTACTGCCAGGTGTGCGGCTACGACGGAGAGATCCAGATCAACGACGAAGGCCAGTGGGAGTGCCCCAGCTGCGGCAACAAGGACCACAACAAGATGAACGTCACCCGCCGTACCTGCGGCTACCTGGGTGAGAACTTCTGGAACGTGGGCAAGACCAAGGAGATCAAGTCCCGGGTGCTCCACCTGTAAGAGAGAGGACAAGCCATGAATTACGCCACCATCAAATGGGCGGACGTGGCCAACGGCCCCGGGGTTCGGGTGTCCCTGTTCGTCTCCGGCTGCACCCACCACTGCCCCGGCTGCTTCAATGAGGAGGCGTGGGACTTCTGCTACGGACAGCCTTTCACCCCGGAGGTGGAGGATAAGATCCTGGAAGCCCTGGCTCCCTCCTACCTCAAAGGCCTGTCCCTGCTGGGGGGCGAACCCTTCGAGCCCTCCAACCAGGCGGTGCTGCTGCCCTTCCTGCGCCGGGTGAAGGAGCGTTACCCGGACAAGGAGATCTGGTGCTACTCCGGCTACACCCTGGATGGGGAGCTGTGGCAGGAAAGCCGGGCCCGGTGTGAGCACACCGACGAGATGCTCACCCTCATCGACGTGTTGGTGGATGGCCGGTTCGTGGAGGAACTGAAGGATTTGAACCTGCGCTTCCGTGGCTCTGCCAACCAGCGCATCATTGATGTGCCCTCCAGCCTGAAGGCCCACCAAGTGGTGGAATGGAAGGGCGAGCACACCATCCAGCCCATACAAAAATAAGAAGAAGGCCCGGACAGACTTGCACCTGTCCGGGCCTTTGTGATAGGATAAATGAAATTGTATTTGGAGGACTCCACTTATGACACAATTCGTTGCAGTAAAACTCTTAGACCCCCGGGCCAAGATGCCCACCTATGGCAGTGTGGACGCCGCCGGTGCCGACCTGTACGCCGTCACTGACGGCCCGGTCACCGTGGCCCCCGGGGAGACGGTGCTCATCCACACCGGCCTGGCTCTGGCGATTCCCCAGGGCTTTGTGGGCCTGGTATACGCCCGCTCTGGCCTTGCCACCAAGCAGGGGCTGGCCCCCGCCAACAAGGTGGGTGTCATTGACGCCGACTATCGGGGGGAGCTGATGGTGGCCCTGCACAACCACAGCGGTGAGACCCGCACCGTAGAGCAGGGCGACCGTATTGCCCAGCTGGTCATCGCCCCCTACCTCACCGCCCAGTTCACCCAGCAGGAGGAGCTGGACGACACCGCCCGGGGAGAGGGCGGCTTCGGTTCCACCGGAAGTAAATAAGTAAAATTTTTGCCGCCCGGCGCTGTGCCGGGCGGCAAAAATTTTACTTTTGGGCCTCTTCTTCCTTGGGAATGATGACGTTGAGGACGATGGCCATAATGGTGGCCACCACCACGGAGGAGGAGCCGAACACGGTGTTCACCCAGCCGGGGAAACCAGCGCCGGAGAGGCAGCCGGACACCTGGGTGATGCCCACGCCCATGGCCACGGACAGGCCCATGACGGCGCTCTTCCGGGGAGTAAAGCCGCCCTGGGTGATCATGCGGATGCCGGTCATGGTGATGGCGGCAAATACGGAGATGGTGGCGCCGCCGATGACGCTCTGGGGAATGGTGGTCAGCAGAGAGGCAAACTTGGGCATCAGGCCTGCCACCAGCAGGATGCCGGAGGCCAGGGCGAACACGGAGCGATTGATGACCCGGTTGACGGTGACGATGCCCACGTTCTGGCTGTAGGTGGCGGTGGGCAGGCCGCCGAAGAAGGCGCCCAGGACGCTCATGACGCCCTGACCGATGATGCCGCCGGACAGCTCCTTATCGGTGGGCATCCGGTCCAGGCCGCCCATGGTGGTGGAGCTGAGGTCGCCGATGGTCTGCACGGCGTTGACCACATACACAATGCTCAGGGACACGGCGGCGGAGGGCACAAACTTGATCTCAAAGGGCATGAACTGGGGCAGGGCGAACCACTGGGCGGAGCCGATGGAGGAGAAGTTCACCAGGCCCAGAGGAATGGAGATGATGTAGCCCACGATCATGCCGATGAGGATGGCGCCCAGCTTGGTGATGCCGTGGGTGAAGTTGGTCAGGGCGATGACCACCACCAGGGTGATCAGGGCCACCAGCCAGCTCTTGGGGGTGCCGAACTCAGGGGTGCCTGCCCCGCCAGCCATGTACTTGACTGCGGTGGGGTAGAGGGACAGGCCGATGGTGAAGATGACGGTGCCGGTGACCAGGGGCGGGAAGAGGGGGCGAATCCACTT
>CALWXL010000037.1 GCA_944385485.1 uncultured Oscillospiraceae bacterium | reverse complement strand
ATGAGAAACGCCACGGAACCGAAACACATGCCTACCAAATATTTTGTGCTCACCAGCTGAGCCCTGGTGTAGGGCAGAGTACCGCTGTAAGCCGTCCACTTGTCATGCTCGTCGTAGGAAAGCAAGGTCATGGGTATCACGCTGGCAATCATGATGGGGTAAATCAGGAAGAAGATATTATCCTCTCCCACAAATGATACCGCCAAAAACACCGCAACAACCACAAGAAACGCCCGGCAGTACCGCCACGACAGATAAAAATCCTTCAAAAGCAGTCCTTTCATATCACGCCGCCTCCTTCACCATAAAAATGAACAGCTCTTCAATACTCACAGAGCTCACCTGCATCCCGGCAGGCACGCCGTCCCGACGCACCAGAGCCTCCACCCCGTAGGGGGATGCCTTGACCCCGCGCACGGCCTGGGCATCCAACTCAGAGAGCTGCTCCTTGGAGCAGTGGATGAGCCCATACTCCTCCAGCAGTCGGTCCTTCTCCTCGCACAGCATCAGCTTTCCCTTGTGTAAAAAGGCGATGTAGTCGCAGATTTTCTCCAAATCGCTGACAATGTGGGAGGAGATGAGCACGGCGTGGCTCTCGTCCCGGGTAAACTCGCTGAACATCTCCACCACTTCGTCCCGCACCACCGGGTCCAGCCCCGAGGTGGCCTCGTCCAAAATGAGCAGCTTGGGGTGGTGAGACAGGGCCACCGCAATGCCCAGCTTCATCTTCATGCCCTTGGAATACTCCTTAAAGGGGCGTTTTTCGGGGAGATTCAACTTTTTCAGGTACTGAGCGTATAGCTCTTTATCCCACTTGGTATAGGTGTGGGCCATGATTTTTCCCACCTGCACGGCGTTGAGGCAAGAGGGGATGCCCACCTCATCCAGCACCACCCCAATGTCCTGCTTGGTGAGGAGCATATCCTCCCGGTTGTCCCGGCCCAGGAGGGTGATGGTGCCCTCATCCCGGCTGATCATGTCCAGAATCAGCTTGATGGTGGTGCTCTTCCCCGCCCCGTTCTCCCCGATGAGGCCCATGATGCACCCGCTGGGCAGGGTGAGATTCAGGTTGTCCAGGGTAAAATCCCCGTAGTGTTTGGTCAGGTTTTTGATTTCCAGTGCGTTCATGTCCTCACTCCTCCATACTCAGGCGGAACATCTCCATCAGTTCCTCTCGGCTCAGCTGGCAGGCCGCCGCCAGCTTCCAGATTTCTTCCATGTGGCCTTCTATCTGCTTGAGGGTCTCCTCCCGCAGCAGCTCCACATTCTTGGGGGCCACAAAACAGCCCTTGCCCGGCAGGGTGTAGAGAAAGCCCTCCCGCTCCAGCTCCTCATAGGCCCGCTTGGTGGTGATGACGCTGATGCGCAGGTCCTTGGCCAGGTTGCGGATGGACGGGAGGGCCTGGTCCGCCTGCAACTCCCCGCTGATGATCTGGTTTTTGATCTGGGTGTAAATCTGGTCGTAGATGGGCGAGCCGCTGCGGTTATCAATATAGAGATTCAAACCATCACCTCGTTTGCTTTCTGTGTATACACAGTATATACAGTTGGCACAGTGTTGTCAAGGGGGTATTCCAACCTTTTTTCTCTCCGCCGGGGGGAGCATCCCCACCATTGACCGGTGGAGATTTTTCCGATATAATGAAGTGTTCATGCAAAAAATACCCACAGATGTATGGAGGTATCCCAATATGAAAGAAATCATCCTGCTCAAGCAGGGGGAAATGGTGCTCAAGGGCCTCAACCGCCGGGGCTTTGAGGAGAAGCTCATGGGCAACGCCAAGCGGCGGCTGAAAAAGTACGGCTCGTTCAAGGTGTACACCCGTCAGTCCACCACCTACATTGAGCCCCAGGACGAATTTTGCGACTTTGAAGGGGCCTGGGAGGCCATGGGCAAGCTGTTCGGCGTGGCGGGCCTGTGCCGGGCCCGGGCCTGTGCCAAGGACAAGGACGCCATTTTGGAGTGCGTCAAGGAGTATCTGGGGGATGAGCTGTCCATGGCCCGTTCCTTCAAGGTGGAGACCAAGCGGGCAGACAAGACCTTCCCCATGACCTCCATCCAGCTGTCCCAGTACGTGGGCGGCGAGCTCCACGATGCCTACCCCCACCTGGTGGCGGATATGCACCACCCCCAGTTCACCGTCCACGTGGAGGTGCGGGACTTTGACGCCTTTGTCCACGCCAACCCCACTGAGGGTGCCGGCGGTCTGCCCATCGGCGTGGGTGGCCGTGCCCTGTCCCTGCTCTCCGGCGGCATTGACTCCCCCGTGGCCTCCTGGATGATCGCCAAGCGTGGCGTCATCGTGGACATGATCCACTTCTACTCCTACCCCTACACCTCCCCCGAGGCCAAGGAGAAGGTGCTGGATCTGGCCCGGCTGCTGGTGCCCTACACCGGCAAGACCTGTGTGCATGTGGTGCCGTTTACCAAGATTCAGGAGGAGCTGCGCCGCTCCTGTCCCGAGAACCTGTTCACCATCCTCATGCGCCGCTTCATGATGCGCATTGCCTGTAAGGTGGCAGAGAACAACGGCATCCAGGCCCTGGTCACCGGTGAGTCCGTGGGCCAGGTGGCCAGCCAGACCCTGGAGGCCATGGCCTGCACCAACGCCGTGTGCACTGTGCCTGTGCTGCGCCCGGTGGTGGGCATGGACAAGGAGGAAATCGTGCGCATTTCCCGGAAGATCGGCACGTTTGAGACCTCCATTCTCCCCTATGAGGACTGCTGCACCGTGTTCACCCCCAAGCACCCCCGCACCAAGCCGAAAATGGAGGAGCTGGTGGAGGCCGAGCAAAACCTGGACATCGAGGCCATGGTGGAGGAAGCCGTGGCGGGCATTGAGCGAGTGCTGCTGGATTTCTAAGACTCAAAGGCTCCCCTGTGCAAGGGGAGCTGTCAGCCGCAAGGCTGACTGAGGGGTTGACGCTACCATGGTGCCGACAATCCCTCCGCCCCGGCTTTCGCCGGGGCACCTCCCTTTACACAAGGGAGGCTCATAATCTAGCCCTCGCAGTGACGAAACAAGACGGTGCAGACCACCTATCAGTCTGCACCGTCTTTCCTCATGTCTCGTCCTGGGTCCTCCAATACCCCTGAGCGTCCCGCTCCAGCAGCCCCTCCCCCACCAAATCCCGGCGGAGGGTACACACGTCGTCATGGTACCGGGCCAGAATGGCGTTCACCTCTGGCTCGGGGTAGATTCGCTGGGGCTCGAACTGCTCCACCAACGCCTGGAGCACGATACGCTTCTTTTTGCGCTGGGCGGGGATGGTTTTCAGCCGTCCGTCCTGGAAAAAAGAGTCCAGTACGTGCTGGCGGTACGCCTCGTCCCGCTGGGCCTGGAGGTCCGCCTCCTCCGACTCCTCCTGCACAATGTCCAGGATCGTTGTATCAAACAAATCCCGGTTCAAGGCGTACATGGTGTAATACTGGCTCTTGTAGGAGGACACCGCCCCAGCCTGGGCCAGCTTTTTCAGGTGGAAAGACACGGTGGCGGCGGTGAGGTCCAGCCGCTGGGCCAGTCGCTCCACATACATGTCCTCCACCGCCAGGGATTTCAGAATTTGCAGCCGGGACTTGTCCGCCAGGCACTTAAACAGGCCAATGGCCTCCGTCTCCGTCATCCCTTCACCCCCCAAATCTCCCGGAAGGTGTGGCCCACGTCCTGTGCTGCCTCCAGCTTCAGCCCCTCCAAGTGTGCAGCTACGTCATCTCCCCGTACCAGGGCCTTTTCCCGAGCTTGCTCCCACTGCGCAGGAATCTCCTCCAACTTTTTGAGAAAAAAGTCTTCTACACCCTGATCATTCCCGTGATTTTGTTCCACAGCCACCGTGAGAATGGTGGAGAAAATGCCGTACACATTGCCCTGAATCGCCTGGAAGTTGGCCTCGTCTCCCCGGTTGTCCGCCATCAACTCCCTGCGGACCTGTGCGCATTGGGCCACACGCTCCTCCAGGTACCCCTTCATGTCACATTGTTTTCCATTCATGCTCTCGTCTCCTCCCTTCGTGGTCTAATCTATTTATACACTCATCTAATCATTTTGTCAATACTATTTAGATATTCATCAATATAGTTTTATGTTCTCCCATCCACCCACCATGGTTGGCAGAATGGAAGGACCCTCTTGCCATTTCCCTTGGGCGTTACTATAATGTGTGATATCCGTGACAAGCAGTCTGTGGGGAGGTGTCCCATGAAAACCATTGCCATCATTGACGACGACATCCACATCGGGGATGTGTTGGAGGAAATTCTGCGCCGGGAAGGATATGCCGTGCTGCGGGCCTACTCAGGCACCGAGGCCCTGTATCTCCTGGCCCAGCACCGCCCCGATCTGGTTTTGCTGGATTTGATGCTCCCCGGCCTGTCCGGGGAGGACGTACTGCCCCACATCCAGGGCGTGCCTGTCATCATCCTCAGCGCCAAGGTGGATGTGGAGGACAAGGTGCAGCTGCTGCTGGACGGGGCGGTGGACTACATCACCAAGCCCTTTCACCCCCAGGAGCTTCTGGCCCGCATTGCCGTACAGCTGCGCCGCCCCCAGGCGGAGGAGGCCCAGCAGGTGCTCACCGTGGGAGAACTGAGCCTGGACCCCCTCTCCCGCCAGGTGACGGTGGCCGGGCAGGAGGTCCACCTGACCAAGACGGAGTACGCCCTTTTGAAGCTGTTTCTCCAGCACCCCAACCAGGCCATCTCCAAAAGCGTCATTTTGGAGCGCATCAGCCTGGACACCCCCCACTGCACCGACAGCTCCCTGAAACAGCACATGAGCAACCTGCGCAAAAAACTGCGTCAGGCCAGCGGCAAGGAGTACCTCCAATCGGTGTGGGGGATTGGCTTTCGCCTGTCGCAGGAGTAACATCTTGACCCTTTCTTGACGGTTTTCTTTGCCGCTGTCTTGACCTTCCCATGCTATACTACCTCCATCAACGAGAAGGAGTACCGCTATGATTTCATGGTGCAAACGTCATCCCGTCCTCTTTATGGCGGGGTATCTGGTGTTCTATCTGGCCTTTTTCACCCTTTTAGAACATTGGATCGTGCAACCCGACTGGATCGTCCACTGCTTTGTGGACGACTGGATTCCCTTTTGCAAATACGCCATCATCCCCTATTTCCTCTGGTTTGTCTGGGTTCCGGCCACCCTCTTTTGGCTGCTGCTCACCCAGCCCCGGGGGGAATTTTGGCGGCTGTGTCTGCCCCTGTTCGGGGGCATGACCCTGTGTCTGGTGCTGTGCGCCCTCATCCCCAACGGGGTGAATCTGCGCCCTCACGGCTTGGAGGGGACGGATTTCTTCTCCCAGCTGGTGCGGGGACTGTGGAGCGTGGACACCAACACCAACGTCTGGCCCTCCATTCACGCCTTCAACTCCATGATGGTGGCTCTGAGCTACCGCCGCTGGGGCAAGGCCAACCCCACCCCCAAGCGCCGGGTGGTGGTGGGGTGTATGCACCTGTTGAACCTGTCCATTCTGGCCTCCACGGTGCTGCTCAAGCAGCACAGCGTCATTGACCTGGTGTGTGGCGTGGGGCTGGCCCTGGTGCTGGACTATGTGACGGGGTATGTGATGGAACATGCCCCCGTATGGGTGGAGCAGGAGGCCTGACCATGGACGTGGTACTCTCCACCCAAGACCTGTGCAAAAAGTATCGGCACACTCTGGCCCTGGATCATCTCACCATGCAGGTACCCAAAGGGTCCATTTATGGCCTGGTAGGTCGGAACGGGGCGGGAAAAACCACCCTCATTCGCCTCATCTGTGGCCTGCAAGCCCCCACCTCCGGCAGCTATACCCTGTATGGGGCCCAGCATGGGACCTCCGCCATCCGGCAGGCCCGGCAGCGCATGGGGGCGATGGTGGAATCCCCCGCCATCTATCAAAGCCTCACCGCCCAGGACAATCTGCGGATGCAATACCAGGTACTGGGCCTGCCCTCTGACCAAGATATCCCCCACCTGCTGGACCTGGTTGGGCTGAGCCATACCGGAAAGAAGAAGGTGCGCCACTTCTCCCTGGGTATGCGCCAGCGGCTGGGGATTGCCATGGCTCTGGCGGGAAACCCGGACTTTCTGGTGCTGGATGAGCCCACCAACGGGCTGGACCCCCAGGGCATTGTGGAGATGCGGGAGCTTCTGCTGCGGCTCAACCGAGAGCACCAGATCACTATCCTCATCTCCAGCCACATTCTGGATGAGCTGTCCCGGCTGGCCACCCGCTACGGCTTTGTGGATGGAGGCCGGATGCTGCGGCAGGTCAGCGCCGGGGACGTGGAACGGGCCTGCCGCAAGTGCACCCATGTGGAGGTGTCCGACACCGCCGCCCTGGCCTATGTGGGCACCAGCTTGATGCTCACTGTGGCCCTGGCCTCGATCTACACCATGCTGGCCATGCTCATCCAAAACCGGGCTGTGTCCGCCGTGGTGGCTCTGGTGCTGTCCTTTCTCCTGCTGCTCTCCGGCAGCTATCTCTACTCCTACCTGAATTACCCGCCTTTTTACACCCAAGTGACCTACGACCCCGCCACCGGAACTATGCGCGAGGAAGTCACCGAGTACCCCTACTATCCCAAGGGCATCAAGCGGACGATCTATCAGCTGCTGTGCGATGTGACCCCCGGGGGACAGGTGATGCAGTGCGTTGCCTGGGATGCCCCCAACCTGCCCCGCCTTCCCCTGTCCTCCGCCGTCATCACCGTTGTGACCACCGGAGTGGGGCTGTGGCTGTTCCGGCGGAACGATTTGAAATAGAGGCATGTCTATGAAGATATTACCCTGGGTCCTGGTGACTCTTTTGGCGGTGGTTGCCCTGGTTTTGCTGGGAAAAGTGTATCTCATGCGCAAATCCGCCCGCCAACTGCGGGAGGGCATGGCCCAGCGGCTGGCAGGGGACACCAACACCCTGCTCACCCTCTCCTCGGGAGACTGCCAGATGCGCCTTCTGGCCCACGCCCTCAACGAGCAGCTGGTGCAGCTGCGCCAGGAGCGCTGTCGGCTTCAACAGGGAGATTTGGAACTGAAAGAGGCCATCACCAACATCTCCCACGACCTGCGCACCCCCCTCACCGCCATATATGGCTACTTGGACCTGCTGGAGGGGGAGGAGATGTCCCAGGCGGTGGCCCGGTACCTCTCCCAGATTTCCAACCGCACCCAGGCCATGGGCCAGCTCACCGAGGAGCTGTTCCGCTATTCTGTGGTCACCTCGGTACAGGAGCTGCACCCCCAGACGGTGGACCTGCGGAGCCTTGTGGAAGAGGCGCTGCTGTCCTACTGCGGGGCCATGGAACAGCGGGGTATGGTGCCCACCATCCACCTGCCCCAGACCCGGGTGGAGCGGACCCTGGACCCCACGGCGGCGGGGCGAATTTTGAGCAACATCATCAGCAACGCGTTGAGGTACAGCGCCGGAGATTTTACCGCAACCATGACCGAGGACGGCGTTATCACCTTTGCAAACTCCGCCCCCGACTTCAATCCCCTGTTGGTGGAGCGGCTCTTTGACCGCTTTTTCACCGTGGAGACCGCCCGGCACTCCACCGGCCTGGGTCTGTCCATCGCCCAGCAGCTCACCCAGCGCCTGGGCGGCTCCATCCACGCCCGGTATCAGGAGGGGCAGCTGATCCTCACCCTCTCCTTTTCCTCATAGTGCAAAAACGGAGCGCCGCAGGTTTGCGGCGCTCCGTTTTGGTATGTCTATGGAGTTTTAGTGCACGTCCAGCACGTCGGTGCCGTGCTCCACCTGGCCCTCAGTCACCAGCTGGCAGGTGTCGAAGTCGTCCACGTTGCCCACCACCACGGGGGTAATGGTGCGGTAGCCAGCGTCCTGGATGGCCTTGCGGTCCATGGTGCCGATGAGGTCGCCGCAACGTACCTTGTCGCCCTGGCGAATGGTGAGCATGAAGGGCTTGCCCTGGAGCTGCACCGTGTCGATGCCCATGTGCACCAGCACTTCCAGGCCGCCGTCGGTCTGGATGGTGAAGGCGTGCTTGGTGTCAAAGACCATGGTCACTTCGCCGTCCACAGGGGAATACACCTTGTCGTCGTCGGGCTCCACGGCGAAGCCGTCGCCCACCATCTTCTCGGAGAACACGCCGTCCCCCACCTGGGACACGGGGATGACCTTACCCGTGAAGGGGCTGGCCACCATACCGCCCTTGACGGCGGGGGCAGCCTGGGTGTTGGCCTCCTCAGCGGCAGGCTCCTGATAGTTGGCCAGGTAGCTCTCCACATTGGAGCGGATGACGGACACACGGGGGCCGTACACGATCTGCACGCCCTTACCGGCGGTGATGACACCGGAGGCTCCGGTGGCCTTGAGCACCCCCTGGTCCACCTTGGACCCGTCCTTGACGGTGCAGCGCAGACGAGTGATGCAGCAGTCCACGTCGGAGATGTTGTCCTTACCGCCCAGGCCGCGGACGATCTCCGCGCTGAGGGCGTCGTCGCTGTTGCCGCCCTGCTTGCCGTCCTTGTCGCCGCCCTTCTTCTGGGCGTCCACGTCCTGGCGGGTGTAGAGCTTGATCTCACCGGCGTTCTCCTCCCGGCCGGGAGTCATGTAGTTGAACTTCTTGATCATAAAGGAGAACACCAGGAAGTAGAGCACGAAGTAGACCACGCCCACGATGACCACCCAAATCCAGCTGGTCTTGGCGTTGCCCTGCATGATGCCGAAGAGGGTCAGGTCGATGAGGCCGCCGGAGAAGGTCATACCCACGCCCACGTTGAAGATGTGCATGAGCATGTAGGCGGCGCCGGCAAACACGCAGTGGACGATGTACATGGCGGGAGCCACAAAGAGGAAGGTGAACTCCAGGGGCTCAGTGATACCGGTGATCATGGAGGTGAGAGCGGCGGAGAGCAGCAGACCGCCCACCACCTTGCGGTTTTCTTTGCGGGCGCAGCGGTACATGGCCAGAGCAGCGCCAGGCAGGCCGAAGATCATCAGGGGGAACTTACCACTCATGAAGCGGGTGGCGGCCACGGAGAAGTGCTCAATGCCGGGGGTAGCCAGCTCGGCAAAGAAGATGTTCTGAGCGCCCTCGATGAGCTGGCCGCCCACCATGGCAGTGCCGCCCACAGCGGTCTGCCAGAAGGGGATGTAGAACACATGGTGCAGGCCGAAGGGGATGAGGGCACGCTCGATGAAGCCGTACAGCCAGGTGCCGCCGTACCCGCTGGCCAGCACGAAGCCGCCCAGGTGGTTGATGCCCGTCTGGATGGTGGGCCAGATGTAGTACATGGCGATACCCACCACCAGATAGGTGGCGGCGGAGATGATGGGGACGAAGCGGGTGCCGCTGAAGAAGGACAGCACCTGGGGCAGCTGAATCTTATAGAACCGGTTGTGCAGGGCTGCCACACCCAAGCCCACCATGATGCCGCCGAACACGCCCATTTGCAGGGAGTTCAGGCCCACCACGGTGGTGGTGGCGCCGGACAGGTCAGGAGCGCCGAAAGCGTTGATCATAGCTCCTATGGTGGCGTGCATCACGAAGAAGGCGATGGCGGAAGACAGGGCCGCCACTTCCTTCTCCTGCTTGGCCATACCGATGGCCACGCCCATGGCGAAAATCAGGGGCAGGTTGTCAAAGACCACCGAACCGGCGGCGTTGAGCACCTGCAAAATGGCGTAGATGAAGGTGCCAGGGCCCATGATACCCATGAGGCCATAGGTCTCCAGCATGGTGGTGTTGGTAAAGGACCCGCCGATACCCAAAAACAGGCCCGCTACGGGCAGGATGGCGATGGGCAGCATAAAGGAGCGGCCCACCCGCTGCAATACGCCGAATACTTTGTCTTTCATCAATCATTCTCCTCCTTAGATCGGCCCATGGCCAGGGCCAAACGTTGTAAATGGACGGTTAAAAAGGTCAACTCTTCTCCGGGCAAGTCCAGGTCAAACACCCGCTTGAGCCGATCCCGCACCCGCAGGGCACAGTCAAAGGCCTGGGGGTAGTGCTGGCGGATCATACCCTGGAAGGTGGCATCCTCCTGCCCCTGGGGCCTGGGCCGAGCCAGCCGCTGGCCCAGGAACTTCAGGTGGGTGATCAGCCGCTCGTAGTCCAGCCCCTGCTGACAGGGGGCGGCCCCGTAGCACTCGGCCACCTCCGCCATGATCTCACGCACCAGCTCGGTGATGCGCACCATGTCGGACATGCGCCCATCCAGCTGGGCGTTGACGATGTGCAAGGCGATGAATCCCGCCTCGTCCTCTGGCAGGCGCACCCCCAAGGCACTCTCGATGATCTCCAGGGCCATCTGCCCCACCTCATACTCCTGGGTGTAAAAGGTTTTGATCTCCCACAGGAGCTGATTGGGGTAGTACACCCCGTTTTTGTGCCGCTGCATGGCAAAGGAGATGTGGTCGGTGAGGGTGATATACACATTCCCCGACAGTCGCCGCTCCAGCAGCCGCTCCGCACTCTCAATGATCTGGGTGCTCACCTCCAGGTATTCCGGGGGCAGCTCCACCATCAGCTGGGTCAGGCGCTGGGATTGGCTGTGGTCTTGCAGGGCGTACACCTTTTCTACCCGGGATGGGGCCACCACGTCCCCGGGCTCCTTTTTGAAGCCGATGCCCGGTCCACGCAGCACCACCTCGTGGCCGCTGCCATCCTTGGCACACACAAAGTTGTTGCCAATGGCCCGGACAATGCGGTACCCCTTAGGATGCTGGGTGGACGGCGGAACGTTGTCCATATACCTCACCTTCTCTCAAGAAAAAAATAAAAGACCAAACCTCACAGTGCCATATGAAAATGGTGCCCCACTGCATTGGTTTGATCTTGCCTGCTTGACCAGTCACAAGTCCTTGTGAAATTGTCCAGGGACAGAATAGCTCACCACCAGGACTTTGTCAAGGAAAAAACCTGCAAACTCCAGACTTTTGTCACCCCACACAGATTTATATCGGGCAATTTTGTGAAAAAACACGGACGCACCCGGGGTGGGTGCGCCCGTGTCCTTTATTTCTTTCCGCATCGGGAGCAGTCTCCCGAGCAGCCGCAGCACGGTCCCTTGAGCTGGCGGCGGATGGTGCGCACTAAGTACCACACCGCCCACACCGCCAGCAGAGCAATGAGCGCATAAATGACATATTTCATAGAAAACTCCTTAAAACAGCAGCATTCCAACCTGGAACACTACAAACGAAACCAGCCAGGCCGCCGCAAGCTGCCAGACGATGGAGCGGGCGGTCCACTTCAGGCTGCCCATCTCCCGCAGCATGGTGGACACCGCCGCCACACAGGGCACATACAGCAGGATGAACACCAGGAAGGCATAGGCGGCCACGGGGGTGTGGAAGGTGCCGGACAGAGCGGTGGCCACCGTGGCCCCGGCGTCCAGGGTGGACACGCCGTAGAGCAGGCACAGAGTGGACACCACCGCCTCCTTGGCCACCAAACCAGTGAGGATGGCCACAGCGGCCTGCCAGGTTCCGAAGCCCAGAGGCCCAAACACGGGGGCCAGCAGGGACCCGATGGTACCCAGAATGGAGTGGCCGGTATCCTCCACCATCATAAGCCCGTGGGAGGATACGCCGAAACTCTGGAGGAACCACAGCACCACGCTCATAGCCAGAATCAGGGTGCCTGCCTTCACCAGGAAGCCCCGCACCCGCTCCCACACATGGGTTAGACAGTTTCGGACGGTGGGCAGGCGGTAGGGGGGTAGCTCCAGCACAAAGGCGGCGGGCTCGCCCTTGAACATGGTGTGGCGCAGGATGATGCCGGAGACAATGGCGCACAGCAGGCCCAGCACATACAGAGAGAAGATGACCAGCCCCGCATGCTTGGGGAAGAAGGCGGCGGTCATCAGGCCATACACCGGCAGACGGGCAGAGCAGGACATAAAGGGCACCAGCATCATGGTCATGCGGCGGTCCTTCTCATTTTCCATGGTCCGCGCCCCCATGATGGCGGGGACAGTACAGCCAAAGCCCATGAGCATGGGGATGAAGGCCTTACCGGACAGGCCGAAGCGGCGCAGCACCCGGTCCATGATAAAAGCGGCCCGGGCCATGTACCCGGAGTCCTCCAGGAAGGAGAGAAACAGGAACAGCAGGGCGATCTGAGGCAGGAACACCAGCACGCCGCCCACGCCGGACAGCACGCCATCCACCAGCAGGGAGGACACCCAGGGGGCGGTGCCCGCCTGGTCCAGCAGGATGCTGACCACCCCGGCCAGCCAGTCGTTGAAGAAGTAGTCCACCCCGTCGGCCAGAATCTGGCCGGGGCCGAAGATGATGCCGAACAGGGCCAGCATCATCACCAAAAACACGGGGACCGCCAGGAAGCGGTGGGTGACGATGGCGTCGATTTTGTCCGAGAGAGTCATAGTGCCCAGGGGCTGGCCCCGCTGCACCCCCACCTTCACCACCCGCTGAATGAAGCGGTAGCGGGCATCGGCGATGAGGGTCTCCCGGTCTCCCAGGGGGTAGGCCTGTTCATAGCTCTGGGCCACCCGGTCCACCTTCCAGCGGGTGGCCTCGTCCAGCCCCAGGGCCTTCTCCACCAGTTCGTCCCCCTCAATGAGCTTGATGGAAGCCCAGTGGGCGGGGATGCCCACGGCGTAGGCCCGGTCGTGGATGAGGGCGTCCACCTGGTGGTGGATGTAGTGGGTAAAGTCGTCGTACAGGTCATCCGGCTCCACGGTGAAGCCGGTGTGCATCTGGTGGTGGGCCTCCTCCAGCAGCTTCTGGATGTTCTGGCCCGTGCGGGCGGTGATGGGGATGACGGGGACACCCAGGGCCCGGGAAATCCGCACCAGGTCCAGTTTATCTCCCCGCTTTTCCACCTCGTCCATGAAGTTCAGGGCGATGACCATGGGCCGCTCCAGCTCCAGAAGCTGGGCGGTGAGGTACAGGTTGCGCTCCAGATTGGTGGCGTCCACAATGTTGATGATGGCGTCGGGGTGCTCCCCCACCACAAAGTCCCGGGCCACGATCTCCTCCATGGAGTAGGGGGAGAGGGAGTAGATACCCGGCAGGTCCACGACCGTCACATCCCGGCCGTCCACATGGGCCACGCCCTCCTTCTTTTCCACCGTCACGCCGGGCCAGTTGCCCACATACTGGTTGGACCCGGTGAGGGCGTTGAAGAGGGTGGTTTTTCCGCAGTTGGGGTTGCCCACCAGGGCAATTTTCATCTCCCGCACGTCGTGGTTGTCCTGTTTGCCGCCCCCGTGCTCCCGCTGATGGTGCTCGTGGGCCTGGGTCATCCGCCGCACCGTCTCCTGGTCGGGAGCGGTGTGCTCGGGGCGGGTGCCGTGGGGCTCCTCCCCAGGGGCACACAGGAGGATGTTGCAGGCGTCCTCCTTGCGCAACGACAGCTCATACCCCCGGAGATTGACCTCGATGGGGTCGCCAAAGGGGGCAATCTTCCGCACCGTCACCTTAGTGCCGGGGGTCAGCCCCATATCTACCAGCCGACGCTTCACCGGGCCCCGGGGGTTGTTGATGGCCCGGATGATACCGGATTGACCCGGCTCCAGCTGTTGTAAAGAGAGGTTCTGCTTCTCTTCTTGAACCATACTCGCTCACCTCGTTCTCTTATGCTAACTGCGGTATTGTACACCTTCTTACTGGGAATTGCAATGTGCGGAGTGTACGAAAAAGAAAACGCTCCGCTGGGGTCCATTTTGACTGGCCAAAATGGACGAAAAGCCACTTAGGGCGTTCCCCCCTAAGTACCTCCCTTGGGTCAGCAGCCCTAAGCTGTCGGAGCACTCCAAACCGGCCCAGAGATAAGCCGATACTCTGTGCCGCTATATCCGCTACCGCTGCATGTTCTAGTGTGGGAAGCACTTGCCCCAGAAGGACAGGGCCTGCCGTAGGTGGTATATGCCCGCCTGCACCCAATTCAGACGCTGTTACCAAAGAAGCACCATAGTTCTACGCAGAAGATGTCAGCGACAGCGGCGCAAGGAGGACGGCCAATTCCCAATACCTCAGCGTCGGTGTGGGATACTCCAGCGCCATGTAAGGAGACCTCAGGGGGTACCTAGGGGTACAACCCCTAGGCGATTCTTTCCCCCATTTCTCATCGGGAGAAATGGGGCCCAGCGGAGCGCGTCCCCCGGCTGGCAAGCCTGAAATGAGGAAAAACCCGCTTTCAGCTCTTCATCGCTGAAAGCGGGTCTCTTTTTATATAGACTTTTTATGATACAGCATCCGGCTGGCGTTCAAAATGGCGATCACCGCCACCCCCACGTCGGCAAACACCGCCTCCCACATGGT
>CALWXL010000036.1 GCA_944385485.1 uncultured Oscillospiraceae bacterium | reverse complement strand
GACGGCTGGCAGCGTCAGGGCAACACCGACAACACCCTCCAGGGCCGCCTGGAGGGTGTGTTGTCCCGTATGGTGGGCAGCCCCGTGGAAATCCAGGGGGCGGGCCGCACCGATGCCGGAGTCCACGCCCGTGGCCAGGTGGCCAGTGTCCACTTACCGGAGGGGCATACCCCCCAGGAGGTGCAAGACTACCTCAACCGCTACCTTCCCGAGGATGTGGCGGTGGTGGCCGTGGAGCAGGTGGGGGAGCGGTTCCACGCCCGCCTGTCTGCCACGGGCAAGGAGTACCGCTACCACATCCGCATGGGCACCGTGCCCGACGTGTTCGCCCGAAAGTATAGCTACCGGGTGGAGGAGCCCCTGGACATCCCCGCCATGGAGCGGGCGGCCCAATACCTGACGGGAAAGTACGATTTCCGCTCCTTCTGCGGCAACCGCCGATTCAAAAAGTCCACGGTGCGGGAGGTTTTCCACATCGGGGTGGAGGTTTGTGGAAGTGATTTGACCCTCATCTACCGGGGGGACGGCTTTCTCTACCACATGGTGCGGATTTTGACCGGCACCCTGCTGGAGGTGGGGCTGGGAGAGCGCACCCCCGAGAGCATGGTGGACATTTTGGAGGCCAAAGAGCGCACGGCGGCGGGCAAGACCGCCCCGGCCCAGGGCCTGGTGCTGCAAGAGGTGTACTACGAAGGCTAAACCCATGAAATTTACAGGATAAAAAATGTGGAAGCATTGCTGCTTCCACATTTTTTATGGGTTGGCTCCTTGCAAGGAAGGTGGCACGGCGCAAGCCGTGACGGAGGGATTGTCCGTCTCTCGGTTTATCCCCTCAGTCACCTGCGGTGACAGCTCCCCTTGCAACAAGGGGAGCCTTGAACCGTGTCACAGGGTGAGCAGCAGGGAGAGGCCGGGCAGTACCAGCACACAGAGGAGGGCGGCAGGCAGGGGGGAGCGCACCTTGGCGGACACCACTTCCGCCACCGCGCACCCCACCCAGGCCAGCACGCACCAGCCCACCAGGGTCAGGGCCAGCACCCCCCACAGGGGGAGAAGGTCGGGCAGGGCGGCAAACCGGGCCAGGCTGTTGGCCCGGGCGGTGAGCTCCGGCAGACCATAATTCTGGTATACGGCAACGATACGGGGGAGGAAGGCGGCGGCAGTGCACACCAGGGCGAAGAGCCAAGCCGTCAGGCGTTTGCGCCTCATGACGTCCCGGCTGGCCCCCGCCGTCTCGATGAGCACCCCCACCCCCGTCTCCCGCTCCATGGAGAAGAAGAAGGGCAGGCACAGGGACAGGCTCAACAGCAGCTTGGCCAGGTCGATCCGGTTGGCTGCCTGCCCCCCTGCATCGTACAGCAGCTCATAGGGGGTGGTGTAGATATAGCTCTGGCTGCTGGTCAAAGCCTCATACTGGGTCTTGGCCTGGTTCAGAGGCTCCTGGGCCTCCAGCTTTTGCGCCAGTTCACCGATTTCCTGGATCAGCCAGGGAGACTCCTGGGCAGAGGCCTGGAGTTGGGCCAGCTGCTGCTGGATCTGCTCCAGCTTCTCCTCCTGTTGGGCCAGATAGGAGGCCTTTTCCTGGCTGGGCGGCCCGGAGAGTACGGAGCTGTACTGTCGGTAATACATCTCCTTGGGGCCCTGGGGGCCGGAAAAGTCCCGGTAGGACAGCACCTGCACCGCCACCAGGAGGAGGAGCACCAGAAGGGCGCCGTTGGAGCACAGCAGCTTGTACCCCTCGTGGCCCATGGGGTGGACGTGGCAGCCCAGGGATAGGCCCGCCGGGGAGCGGCGAGCCGCCGTCACCGGGCTGCGCCGGACAAAGAGCGCCCCGGCCCCGGCGACACTTCCCGCCAGAAGTACCCCACACACCCCCAGGGTGGCGTGGAGCCGGGCCACGGGCAGGCCGAAAAAGTTGAGAAAGAGCAGCCCGTCAAACAGGCGGTAGGTGTCCCCCAGGCCCAGCAAATTCAGGCTCTGGGCCAGGTGGGAGGGCAGCGTCCCCAGGGCAAAGGAGAGCCCCAGGAGCAGGACCGCCGCCACCAGGGAAGCGGAGGAGCGCAGGGCGTTGGCCAGCAGGGCGAACAGCCCGGCCAGGGCCAGCAGCCACAAAAGCTTCAGGGCGAAAAACAGAGCCAGAAAGCCCCCCACCGTCAACAGGTAGGGACAGGCGGTGAGGCCGTACACCGACTGCACCGGCAGGCTCAGGTCACCCAGGCCGTAGAGCCCGGCGGAAATGCCCAGGCAGGTGCCGTACAGCACCAGAGCCAGGAAGAGCACCGCCGCTCCCAGAGCCAGACCCTTGTCCCGGTACAGGGACAAGCGGCCCCGCAGGGTGGGGTGGAGCAGGCACAGGGTGCCCTGTTCCCGCTCCTGGGCAAACAGGGCCAGGGCGGCAGCCAGGGCCAGCAGCACCCCAAAGACATCGGCCAGGCGGTAGTCCAGCAGCGTCTCGATACCGCCGAAAAAGCTCACCTTGGGCTGCACCTGGCGCACCGTCTCATACACCCCATCGGTGAGGCGCAGAGAGCGGGTCTCAAAGCTGTCCCCGGTGCCAAATAGTCCCGTGTTGAGCTTGGCACGGGCCTGTGCCTGGATCTGGGCTATGGTCTGGGGGAAATCCTCCACCGCTCGAATACGGTCTAGAGTGTTCCCCACCAATCGAGCCTCCTGGTAGATGTCTCCGGTGAGTAGGGTGTCGTCGTAGATTTCCGTGCCATATCGGCCCCGTTCCAACAGTTCTTCCTCCATGTCCTCCAGTTCCTGGGTGCTACAGGCGTAGAGGGTGCGCATGGGGGCGAAATGGTCCGCCGTGGCGTGGTCAAAATAGAGCCAGCCGTTGGCCAGACACAGCAGCAGGGCCAGAGCCACCAAAATGCGGTTGCCCCACAGTTTTCTCAGTTCCCATTTCATAGGCCACCCTCATCTCCAAAGGTGTGTAGATACACATCCTCCAGGGTGGGCTCTACGTTCCGGCTGGGGTAGGGGGGCGGGGCGTCGGCAATGAGCCGCACCGCCACACCGCTGCCGCTGCGGCGCAGAGAGCTCACCAGTCCATACTGACCCATCTGATCCAGGCCCGTCTCCGGGATCTCCACATCCCACACTTGGCCCTCCATTCCCTGGCACAGGTTCTGGGGGGTATCCTGGCACACCACTTCACCATCTCCAATCAACACCAGTTCCCGGGCGATGTACTCCACATCGGGGACCACATGGGTGGACAGCAGGACAATCTTATGCAGGGCTACACTGGCGATGAGGTTGCGCACCACGATGCGCTGCCGTGGGTCCAGCCCTGCCGTGGGCTCGTCCAATACCAAAATGTCCGGGTCGTCCAGCATGGCCTGAGCCAGGAGCAGCCGCTGCTTCATGCCCCCGGACAGGGCCCGGGTGGGCTTTTTTCGCACGTCCTCCAGGGCCAGCAGATGCAGGAGCTCTCCCACGCGCTCTTTGGTGCGGGCTTTGGACATCCCCCGCAGGGAGGCAATGTAGTACAAAAACCGCTCACAGGTGAAGCCGGGGTAGAGGGTCTGCTGCTGGGGCATATAGCCCAGTTTGGCCCGGAAGCGGCGGCCCAATTTGGCTACATCCTCCCCATCCAGAAGGATGCGCCCTTCCGTGGCGGGCAGATTTCCGGTGAGGATGTTCAAAAGAGTGCTTTTTCCCGCTCCATTGGGGCCCAGCAGGCCGTAAATGCCCTCGTTTAGGGTGAAACTAACGCCACATAGGGCCTGTTTGTCTCCGTAGTTTTTCTTGACATTCTCAAAGCGCAGTTCCGGCATATGCAGTCACCCCCACGGTTAGGATACAGGTATGGTGTTGTCAAACCGCTGGGCCCAATAGTCCTCTTTGGGGATAATACAGGTACCACTGCCCTCCCCCTCGGAGTAAATGCCATACATGTAATCCTGACACTCTCCGTGGACGGAGAAGCTCACACCCTCCCGGTCCCCCTCATCTTTCAGCAGCTGGGCGGGACCGCCCTCTAGGTCGGCATAGTACACCTTCAAATCGGGGTCACGGGCCAGGAGGATGATACAGCCGTCTATAAAGTGAAAATTGATTAGTGTCCCCGGGAACTCCACCGGTCGGCTCTCCCCGGTGGCCAGGTTGTAGAGATATAACTCATTCTCCACGGCGTACAGGGTCAAATCGCCCCAATTGGCCATTCCAGGAACCATATTGCCCCGGATATATCCGTTGGCCAGCACCTGGTAGCTGGACAGATCAGCGGTGTACTCCCGCAGCTCCATCTTCTCCGTGGCAGGGTTATGCGTGGTGTGAAAGTCCTCCAGATAGTCGTCATAGTTTCCACCGGGGGTTTGCTCCAGATATGCTTCCTCGCTGAGGGGAGTACTGGCAGAGATGGAGACTGCAATCAACACCCGATCCTCCCCGGCGCCCAGAAGGTTGATGTACTGGTTTTCGAAAAGGGTCTGTGCTTCTCCTGTGTCCAGCTGGACACGAAGGAAGGAATTGCTATATGTGTTATCTCCATCTGGGGATATAATGTCATGATACACATCCAGGTAGGCATACCCGTGGGAGAGAAAGCCGGAGGAGAAATAGTAGGATTCCCCCGGTTCTTGGCTGGTCAACTCAAACACTTTGGTGCGCTGGTGGGACTTGGGCTCCACTTTCCACAAAGCGGCACTGGTGGAGTTTTCCAGTGATAACACATACCAAGTGCCGTTGTAGTCCACAAACCCAGTGACCCGTTCCGCCAGATAGGCCTCACAGCTCTGGTCCGTATGGTAACATCCGCTTTGGGAACACAGAGGGACCTGGATGCCAACCTCCGGGTCATAGTAGTTCAAAAACCGAATTTGTGGCACATAAAAGCCCTTACCATCGGCGGATGAGGTCCAGGAGAGTCCGGGAAGGGAGAATATGCGATTTTCACAGGGAGGAATGGCGTGGTTGTCCTGTACTGTCGTCCCCGGCTGAGAGGTTTGAGGTGTCTGAGCAGTTTGTAGGCAGCCGCAGAGGGAGGTCAGCAGGGACAGGGAGAGGAGGGCTACTCCAACACGAGTTTTCCAAGCGTGTTTCATGATCTCATCGCCTTTCTGTGTGGACGACCACGTTAGGGGATTGGAATGACGTTTTCATAGCGTTCGGCGAAAAAGTCATCCTTGGTCATGAGGCACTCCTCACCATCATAGAGGCCGAAGACATAGTTCTGGCACTCCCCGTGGGAGGAGAAGACCACGCCCTGCTGATTGCTCTCGTTTTCAAGGGTGTGGGTGGTGCTAACCATTACGTCGGTATAGCGGGCGAAAAACTCTTTGTTGCGTACCAGGTAGATGATCTGGCCATCTATGAACCAGAAGTTTGTCAAAACGGACTCCTCTGCCACTTGTCGGCTCTCACCGGTGGAGAGGTTATAGACGTACAGGGTATCGTCCACGGCGTAGAGAGTGTAGTCCCCATAGCGGCATTGGGATAGGGAAGTGCTCACCCAGACATTGCCCTTGGTGAGGACCTGATAGCTGCTCATATCGGGAGTGTACTCCCGCAGCTCAACGCCACCACTACCGTTCTCGGCAAGCTGGGTCTGGAGGTAGGCGTAGTAATTGCCGTCGGGGTGTTGATTCAAGTATTCTTTCTCGCTGAGTGGAGTCACGGCGAAGGTTTCAATCGCAAGGAGCACTCGCTCTGTACCTGCTCCCAGGAAGGTAACAGTGACATTCTCCACCAAGGTTTCCACGCTCCCATTGGCCAGATTGACCCGGATGAGGGAGGGCTCCTCTACTAGCTGCTGCTTCCAGGTCAGTTGATGCCGCAAATGCAGATAGGCATAGCCATGGGATACATAACCGGAGGAAAAGTAGTAGCGCTGCTGGTCAGCCTTGGGGGCCATGTCGCACAGCTTGGTGCGCTGATGGGTGTCCAGGTCAATCTTCCATAGCACCGCATGGCTGCCTGCTTCTGTGGTGAGCACATACCATGAATTGTCATAGACTACAAAGCCCTGGCAGTCAGCGGCCAGCCACGCCTCACAGCTCTCGCCGGAGTGGGAGCATCCGCTCTGGGAGCACAGAGGAATCCGAGTCTGGGTCTCCGGGTCATAATACTCTAGAAGGTTCCGGCCTGGCAGGTAAAACCCCTCCCCGTCAGAAGAAGACATCCAGGAGAGGTTTGGGAGGGAGAAGATTTGGTTCTCTTGTGGAGGTGTGGTGTGATGGGTGATCTGGCTCTGGGATCGGTTGGGGGAAGGCTGAGAAGTCTGAGTGGTTTGCAGACAGCCTGTGAGGGAGCTGAGCAGGCACAGGGAGAGGAGGGCTGCGCCTAGCATTTTTCCTGAGGGTCGGCTCATGGTCTCATCGCCTTTCTAGATGGTTAGACGGCCTCGGCATATGGAGAAATCATGTCCATATGCCGAGGCAACAGCGTATGATCAAATGGGAACGCGATAGATTTCAGAAGTGACGGAGACATCACCGGACATGCAGATGCTAGTATCTACTCTGGTGTACTCCACTACTTGGCTTACACCCTTTGGACAGGCGACTCTTCCAGAGAAAGTGATCCCGTACACGGGTTTAGGTGTGATATACACACCGCCAAAGGCGGTGACATAACCGTAATTCTTGGTCAGCCACTTACCGTATACATTGCGGTGGACACGGACAACGGCTGCATCTGTGTAGCATGTGGAGTAGTAAGTCCCGGTGCTAACATCACTTTCCACCAGGGTGGTAAAACGATAATCCTTGCCATTGAGACAAACTGTTCCGTGTTCTCCTCCATTGAAGGGGCCTGCAGCAAATGCAGTGGCAGAGACACAGGAGAGGCAGAGGACGGCAGCGGAGAGGGCGCACAGGATGCGAGCTGTTTTTTTCGCTTTCATGATATGTTCCTCCTTATACAGTAGTATGTATAGGGACATAAGTCAAAGGCAAAGATTCTTCTGACCCATGGGACTCACCTCTTTCTACTGTAAATGGATGCTTCTACTACATGCATGTATTGGCATGGTTGAAATGTGACAAAGAAAACAGAAAAATTTGCAAATTTTAATTGCTATATAAACAGAGACAGGGTTGGGAGAAATCTTCTCCCAGCCCTGTCTGCTGTGGGGTGGCGTATTTACTTGGGGGCCTGTACTACCGATGTTTTCACGGTTTTGGTGTCATAATTGGTGGAAGGACCCGCACAAACGGTGACAACTGCGTAGTAAAATACTCCTGGGGTCCCTTTGTATGAGTAATTGTTTGCATAAAATGCACTATTTTTAGGTGATAGCAAACCATTAGATACACTTCCCGTAATGGTGGTCACATATGATCCATCGGAGCGATATATTTTGATTTTTTGAATACCTAGCTTGGATACAGTACTCATACTTCGCACTGAGAATGAAAGGTTTAGTTCACCTTGATTGTTACCTGGGACAATGTCAACGACTGTGTACGCCAAATAATCGCTTGCACGGGCTTGAGCAAAAGCGGGACAAATGAGAAAAAGTGATAGGAGTATTGCCAAAATGAAAGATGCTTTTTTCATGCTATTTCTCCCCATTTTATTCAATAGAATTGAAAATATTTGCGATTATATCTTGTGGAATATCTCCATCAACAAAATAGACAATTGTGTTATACTGACAAACGGCATATTCAGCATCACGATTTTTAAAAAAATAAATTTGTTTTCCATCTATCTGATATTGATTAACTGGTGTAGAATCCTTCTCTATAAACAAGTTTTCAATATCCTCTAGCCTATCATATGCCATGATGGATAGACTGAATTTTGAATTATTTCCACCAGTAAACGTGCTAAATGACTCACTCCAAGTGTTTCCACGAAATACTTGAACGTCCTCAACAGTATAACCTTCAGGTATCCAGGCAGGCATGAAAGTTACATCCAACCCCACGGATTCCAATTGCTCTTGATAGGGTGCATACCAATCTGAGGTGGTCTGGTCTTCCTGCACTTCAAAATGGAAGACCTCGTCCGTCCACCGGGCCACAGCGCCAAACACATCTACGCCTGAGGCCTGAGCTGCCACCAGGCATCCAAACAGGAAGACAGCGGCCAGCGTCACCCGCAGGGTCATGCGCAGCACTCTGCCCCGCCGCCGGGGGCGACGGGACTCCTCAGAGGGGAGGGCCTGGGACAGCATTTCCTGGAACTGCTGGTAGGACTCCTCCACATCGGGGGCTTCCGGCATGGGGGCTTTGGCGTCCAGGGCATCCAGATAGGCATCCAGCACCGCCTGGTCATAGGTGTCCTCGGTCATCTCGTCCAGGGCCTGCTCCATGGCCTGGGCCAGTTCCTCGGGGGAGAGCTGGGCCAACTGTTTGGGATCGGGCGTTTGGGGCGTCCCGTTGGAGCGCACATCATTCTCAGCCATGGTTTCCTCCTTTCTCCGTGCTCACCCCAGATATGTATTGGGCGGGCGGATTTGTGACGTAACGATACATCATTTTTTCACCCCCGTAGGCTGCATCAGATCCCGGCACTTATGCAGCAGCCGGGACAGTCGGGCCCGGCAGGCCTGGGGGGAGATGCCCAGCCGTCGGGCCATCTCCCGGTGGTCCAGCTCCAGTTCATACTTCCAGCTCAGCAGCTGTCGGTCCTCCGGGGTAAGGCCAGGGGGAAGGGCCTGAGAAAACGGGTCGCCTGGTTCCTGGGCCGGGAGGCGGGTGATGTCCTCCAGGGAGACCTCCACCCGGTTGGCCATGCGGCGGCGCTCGTTTTTCACCAGATTGTTCAGGGTCACCATGAGCCAGCCCCCGGGATTGGGGTGGCGGCCCAGTTCATCCTGCTGGGAAATGGCCAGCAGAAAGGTTTTTTGTATCATATCCTGTGCGTCTTCCTGGCACCCGGTCAGGCGGTAGGCCACCCGATACAGGGTGGGATATTCCTGCCGGTACAGGTCGGCTAGGAAGGAGGAAGGTTGTTCCACGGGAGTTCCCCTCCTTTTCTCTCTGGGATGGATTGGGGCGGATTTGTCACCGATCAAATCTACCATGTATTCAGGAAACGGTTTTGTGACGGTTTAAGCAAAAAATTTTTAATCGGGCAGGACTGCGCCGGTGAATAGGGAAAATGAAGAGTGGGGGTGTGCTGCTGTACAGTACGGCCCTGAGGGCCAGGTAAGGGGCTCCCTTGTGTAAAGGGAGCTGTCAGCCGCCAGGCTGACTGAGGGATTGCCTGCAAAGGGTGACGAAAAGGGCCAGGAAAAATTCGGAGGGCTGGTTCCGTCAATCCCTCCGACCCGGCTTACGCCGGGCCACCTCCCTTTACACAGGGGAGGCGTTTGGACGATCCTCCAGTCTCCCGGCAGTTGGGAACAGCCGATGCGCCAGGGAAAGAAAAAAAGCAAAGACAACGCTCCTGGAATTATGGAAATTCCAGGAGCGTGTGCATGGATGTTTTCATGTAAAATCCCGGTTTCCTGGGGGATCAGGGCTTGGTGACAGGGGGCTTCTGCGCGGGGGCAGCGGCGGGATTGGGGGTCACGGAGTCAAACACCGTCTTGGCAGAGGCGCACAGGCCAGCCAGGCCCTGGATCTCGCTGGGAATGATGATCTTGGTGGCCCGGCCGTCGGCGGCCTTCTGGAAGGCCTCCAGAGCCTTGAGCTGGAGCACTTCGGAGTTGGGGGCGGCCTCGTTCAGCAGCTTCAAAGCGTCGGCGGTGGCCTGCTGCACCTTCAGGATGGCCTCACTCTCAGCCTCAGCGGCCAGGATGCGGGCGGTCTTTTCAGCCTCAGCCTGCATGATTTTGGCCTGCTTGGCGGCGTCAGCCCGGAGAATGGCGGACTGCTTTTCGCCCTCAGCCACCAGGATCTGGGACTGCTTCTGGCCCTCGGCCTGGAGGATGGCTTCCCGGCGCTCCCGCTCGGCACGCATCTGCTTCTCCATGGACTCCTGAATGTCACGGGGAGGCATGATGTTCTTCAGCTCCACACGGTTGACCTTGATGCCCCAGGGGTCGGTGGCCTCGTCCAGAATGGAGCGCATCTGGGTGTTGATGTGGTCACGGCTGGTCAGGGACTGGTCCAGCTCCAGATCGCCGATGATGTTACGCAGGGTGGTGGCGGTGAGGTTCTCAATGGCGCTCAGAGGCTGCTCCACGCCGTAAGTGTACAGCTTGGGGTCGGTGATCTGGAAATAGAGGACGGTGTCAATCTGCATAGTGACGTTGTCCTTGGTGATGACGGGCTGGGGAGCAAAGTCCACAACCTGCTCTTTCAGGGAGACCATCTTGGCCACCCGCTCAATGAAGGGAATCTTGAAGTGGAGACCCACGCTCCACACGGCACGGAACGCACCCAGACGCTCCACCACCATGGCTTTGGACTGGGGCACTACCTTGACGTTGGCGGCAATGACCAGCAGAATGATGATGATGACGGCCACAGGAATGGCCAGAGCCAACAATTCGTTCATTTAACTTCCTCCTTACTCTTTTCCACAATAACTTTGACACCTTCTATGCGCAGCACCCGTACCATGGTCCCAGCGGGGATGGGGGTGTCGTGCTCACTGCGAGCGGTCCAGGTAATGCCGCCAATGGTGACGGCGCCCGTGCCCTGGATGTTGTCAATGTCCTGGGTAACTTGAGCCTCCTGCCCAATGACCCGGTCGGCGTTGGTGGGTTCCACCCGAGTATTCAGGTACTTTTGAGCCAGGGGGCGCAGGGCCACCAGACAAACCACAGACAGGACAATGAAAATACCCAGTTGGAGCCAGATGTTGCCGCCCAACAGAGCGCAGACCAGCGCGCCCAGAGAGCCGATGGCAAACCATACGGAAGTCAGGCCCACGGTGGCGGCTTCCGCTACGGCAAAGATAATCAGCAATACCAGCCAGACAATTTGATACACAGTGTCCATCCTGGTCACCTCCTTTGGGGGTAGTATAGCATATGGGGGCGGGGCATACCACTACAAGTTTGTAACCTTTACGGAATTTATTATAAAATTATTGTCCTTGTCATAAGGGGAGAAATTGGGTATAATAAAAAGGATTATGGCTATTTTATGTCAACAGGGGAAGCTCCCCGGAGAGGACGGAATATGGACGGGAAGTTGCAATTTGTCATCCCCACCCTGCTGGGTGTGGAGAGTTTGGTGAGCTACGAGGTGAAAAAACTGGGCCTCAGCGATGTGCGGGCGGAAAACGGCCGGGTTTTATGCGTGGGCACCAAAAAAGACATTCCCCGGCTGAATTTGAATTTGCGCACCGGCGCCCGTGTGCTCATCTTATTGGGTGAGTTTATGGCACCCACCTTTGAGGCCCTGTTTGAGGGTACCCGGGCCTTGCCCTGGGAGGAATTTATCCCCCGGGAGGGAAAATTCCCGGTGAAGGGCTATTCCATCAACTCCGCCCTCCACGCCGTGCCTACCTGCCAGGCCATGGTGAAAAAGGCCATTGCCAAGCGGTTGGGCAAGGTGTACGGGCTGGAGACTCTGCCCGAGACGGGGACCCTGTACCAGGTACAGTTTGCCTTATTTAAGAATCGGGCTTCCCTGATGCTGGATACCTCCGGCGAGGGCCTGTACAAGCGGGGCTACCGGGCCCAGGGGGTGGCCGCCCCCTTGAAGGAGACCCTGGCCGCTGCCATGGTGGCCCTGTCCCGATATAAAGGAAAAGATCCCTTCTGCGACCCCTTCTGTGGCTCGGGTACCATTGCCATTGAGGCCGCCCTCATCGCCAAGAACCGGGCTCCCGGCCTGAACCGCTCCTTCTCCGCCCAGAAGTGGGCGCAGCTGCCCTCGGGGCTGTGGATGGACGCCGCTGACGAGGCCATGGACGGGGAGTTTGACGGCAACTACGAGATCTGGGGCGGAGACATTGACCCCCAGGCGGTGGAGCTGGCCCGGCACAACGCCCAGCTGGCCGAGGTGGACGACGTGGTGCGCTTTGAAGTGGCCGACGCCACCCGGTTCCACTGGGGCGGCCTGCGGGGGCGAGTGGTCACCAACCCGCCCTACGGAGAGCGACTGATGGAGAAGCGGGAGGCCGAGGAGCTGTACCGGGCCTTCGGTCGGGCCATGGACAAGTTCCCCGACGGCTGGCAGGTGTCCATTTTGTCCTCTCACACCGAGTTTGAGCGCACCTACGGGAAAAAGGCGGATAAAAAGCGGAAGCTGTACAATGGAATGCTGAAGTGCGACCTGTTCCAGTACGGCGTGAAGTGATGGAGACAGGGACATGAAACATTTATTTATTGTAAACCCCGCCGCCGGAAAGGCGGGCAACGAGGGGGAGCTGCTGGAGCAGATCCGGGAGCTGGACCTGGACTGTCAGGTGGTGCACACCCAGCGCCAGGAGGAGGCCTGTGAGATCGCACGCAGCGCCGCCCAGAGTGGGGAGCCCCTGCGGATTTACGCCTGCGGTGGAGACGGCACCTTGAATGAAGTCATCAACGGGGTGGCGGGGCTGGACCATGTGGCGGTGACAAACGTGCCCCTGGGCACCGGCAACGACTTTTTGAAGATTTTTGGCCCGGAGAACAAGGAGAAGTTTGCCCAGCTGGAGGCCCTCAGCCGAGGACCCCAGGTGGCCATGGACCTGATGGAGTGCAACGGCAAGCTGGGTCTGGACATCTTCTGTGCGGGGGTGGATGCCCGCATTGCCGCCGACGTACATAAGTACCGCCGCCTGCCCCTGGTGCGGGGCATCGGGGCCTATATTTTATCCCTGGTGGCCAATGTCCTCTTCAAGGGCATCAGCCGCCCCACCCGGGTGGAGGCGGGGGAGTACGCCTATGAGGGAGAGACTGCCATTGTATGTGTGTGCAATGGTCGATATTACGGCGGCGGCTTCATGCCTGTGGGGGACAATCTCCCCGACGACGGCAAGCTGGAGATGCTGGTGGTGCCCAAAGTCAGCCGCAGAACCTTCTTCCGCCTGGTGGGCGAGTACGCCAAGGGCCGATACCGCCAGTACCCCAACCTCATCACCGCCGTGGAGGGCACCGAGTTCACCATCACCGCACCCCGGCCCCTGGTGGCTGTGGTGGACGGGGAAGTGCTGGAGCAACCCAGTTACCACATCCGGCTCTCTGAGAAAAAGGTGAATTTCTTCTACCCCCAGGGCCTCAGCTACCAGCCCCGGGTGGAGGAGTCGAATTAGCACTCTCTGTGTCACCTTGTGAACAAAACATGAATTTTTTTTCGTCAACCTCTATTTCCGAAAAATAGGGGTTGATTTTTTGGAGTGAAACGGTTATTATCTTATCTAGAGTTAGCACTCGGATAAAATGAGTGCTAAACCCCCAACCAAGTAAACCATTGGATTTATATAAGGAGGAACCTGTTATGACTTTGAAACCTCTGGCAGATCGTGTGATTCTGAAGGCCATGGAGGCTCAGGAGACCACCAAGGGCGGCATCATTCTCACCGCCAGCGCCAAGGAGAAGCCCGAGATGGCTGAAGTGGTGGCTGTTGGCCCCGGCGGCGTGGTGGACGGCAAGGAAGTCGTCATGACCGTGAAGGTGGGCGACAAGGTGCTCACCAGCAAGTACTCCGGCACTGAGGTCAAAGTGGATGGCGAGGAGTACACCATCGTTCGTCAGAATGACATTCTGGCCATTGTCGAGGACTAATAGGAGGGAACTGAATTATGGCTAAGATTATTTGCTATGGCGAGGAAGCCCGTCACGCTCTGGAGCGCGGCGTCAATCAGCTGGCTGATACCGTGAAGATCACCATGGGTCCCAAGGGCCGCAACGTGGTGCTGGATAAGAAGTTTGGCACTCCCCTGATCACCAACGACGGTGTGAGCATTGCCAAGGAGATCGAGCTGGACGATCCCTTTGAGAACATGGGCGCCCAGATCGTCAAGGAAGTTTCCACCAAGACCAACGATGTGGCTGGCGACGGTACCACCACCGCCACCCTGCTGGCTCAGGCCATCATCCGTGAGGGCCTGAAGAACCTGGCTGCCGGTGCCAACCCCATGGTCATGAAGAAGGGCATTGCCAAGGCCACTGCCGCTGCCATTGAGGAGATCAAGAAGAACTCCAAGCCCGTCTCCGGCACCTCTGACATCGCCCGTGTCGGCGCCATCTCTTCCGGCGACGACGCCATCGGCACCCTGATTGCCGAGGCCATGGAGAAGGTTTCCCACGACGGCGTCATCACCGTGGAGGAGTCCAAGACCGCCGAGACCTACTCCGAGGTGGTGGAGGGCATGCAGCTGGACCGCGGCTACATCACCCCCTACATGGTCACCGACACCGAGAAGATGGAGGCCGTTCTGGACGACCCCTATATCCTCATCAC
>CALWXL010000035.1 GCA_944385485.1 uncultured Oscillospiraceae bacterium | reverse complement strand
TATGAGATAGATCCGTTTTTGACGGACCGCAGCCCAATGCCCTATGCCTTTCCCACAAACAGCAGGTGGTTGGAGGCGCCCAGGTGTTCAGGTTTCTCGCAGGTGTAAAAGTGGTACCGCAAAAGTTAACAACAGACTTGGCAGTAGGAGATGTTAGCCAAAGACAATGGGAATAATCTGAACAGGGCCTACGAGCAGGTCGAGTGCGACCACGAAGAGCCTGACATCAACGGGATGACAGAAGAAGTAGGTCTTGCCATAGTTTTAGGAACGCAGAACAGAATTGCTTCAAAACATTCGAGGTGGATAGCAGGCCGTGCGCCGAGTGAAGAGAGGCGAATACTCACTAGGGCTACTGGTGAGTAGCTGGAAGCGAAGCCCTCAGCCGCTCGAATATAAACGAAAAGCTCGCACTGGCCGGGCAGTAAACTGCTCGGCGCAGTACGAGCAACTTCGTAACCCACACTTATGGGTTAAACTGTCGTGTAACGAACGGTACAAACAGTGGTGTGATAGGAAGGCTACTCAATTGGACGTGATAATTGCTGTGCCCCGTAATCCAGGGTCAGAGAGGTAACTCGACCTGTGCCAAGGGTCAAATCACAGTCAAGCACAGACGAGATATTGCTGATCGGGCCAAAAGAAGTACCTTGCCAGGATTGCTGAGTGGTTTGGGTGTCCTGGGGTGTGTCGGTGACATAGGAGGAGATGGTAACCTTGGAGGTGTAGCCACTCCAGAGCAGTTTACCATTTTTACGGGTATAGAGAACCCGACCATCCACCTCCACTGCGCTTATCTGATGGGTGTAGTCCAGCTCTGTAGGATTGTCATGAAAGGTGGCGCTGGATGTGGAAATGGACAGTAGCACGGGAGCCACGTTACTGCCCTCCTGGGGCTTGGCATCCTGCTCCTGGCTCTCTCCTTGCCAACTCAAATAACAGGTGTCAGGGGATCGGGGCAACCGACCCTCATCTTCCAACAATCGCCATTCATACAAAGTTGCATCCAAAAGGTTGGAGAAAAGATAGCGGTGAAGGGAGGAAAAACCGTGGGACAGCTGTAACGATCCATCTTGCTTTTGGAATAGTAGATAGCCCACATCCTGCCAGACCTCTACTACATTCTCACAGGTTTCTTTTTTTTGCTGCTGCAGCACAATACTTCCGCTGAGAAACGCAATTATGAGAGCCAGCAAAACAAGAGAAACACAGGCAATGCGCTTGTGTCTAGAGAACCAGGCTTTCTTGCTTCCTTTCATCTTCCAACCTCCGTTCTGGGATAGAAACCACTTTCAGGCTTGGATCGATTAAAATGACAGATACTCAAAACCTAAGCATGAAATCGATCAATTCTCTCTTTAATTCGATGGACTCGTAATATTTTCTTTGCAGTTGGTAGCTTTGAATGAATTTTGGTAGAACAGATACAGAGCCATAGAAGCCAGGAGTTGTAATACCCTGTCTCAGACCAACTTTTCCGCTAGAGGAGACCCAACTATAAGAATCAGTCGGCCATCGTGATTGAACGTGACTATCAATCTCAGCACGTTCGGAAGAGCCACAAATATAGTAGTCATATCCTGGGATAATATTGTCTTTATCGTTAATGTAGATATTTCTCAGGTAATGTCTAAATACCGCATTATACTTAATATAACTTTCTGCTCCGTATGTATAGGTCATAACTGGGTTCACTTTTGCAGCAGAAATCAAGTCATTTCACGTGATTCCGATAGAAAGTGCAGTTCCAGCCGTTCCTCCTAGTATACTTGGAATGACGGCTTTTAAACCCGTTTCGATTACGTCTTTCCATTTCACTTTTCCTATATCCTTCACTTCGATATATCCAGTCTCTCCGTCAATGTAAGAGTCGACATATCGAAACTGATACCCATTGTAACTACGCAATGGATAGGTGTAATCAGTCCAGTTGTTGGAAGCTAAGACCGCCGATAAAGTCATTTGATTGCTTTGCTGGGGCTCAGGCAGTGAAAAGTGAACAGCTTTGACTGTGCCGCCAGAATTGATAATGGACTGTGCTTTTTCCATTGTTTGAGCAAACAAATCATGCTCAAAAAGAAGAGACTGCTCATCTGTTTCGATCTGAATGGATTGCAAAACTGAAGGTTCCGAACTTCGTGTCAGCGAACTGGTAAAATCAATGTAAATTGGAACGTTGCCCAAGCTCTGGACGTTTTCCTCAGAAATTTGATTATTATTCGTTTCAGCTGGGGATGCTGCCAGTGCGCTGCTGCTGAAAATACCCATCACAAGGGCAATGCAAATTAGGAAAGAAAAAATCTTTGGAATTTTTTCATGTGAATCTCCTTTCTCGTAGAGCGAAGTGTCAGAGTGAAACATTGCAGAAAAGTACACTGGTATCACCTCTCGTAGTCATTTATTTTATGACCTTGAAAACATTATTGTGAATACTTAATAGTAAATAAACCCCATGATTTGGACAGGGCTCTCGGAATTATTTCGAAATGCCAAGTAGTATTTGCCTGTCTTACTGACTACAATTGATTTTTTAAGGTTTCCATCTGCGCCGCGTATATAACGGAAATTCCCGTCCGGCCCCACAAGTCCAACATCTAACAATGCATATTGGGGAGAGTAGGTAAAATTCAATTTCACTATTTCTCCAGCCTCAAGGGAAAAGGGGGAAGCTGCTTTAAGAAATTTACCTGCACCGACTGTAAGATCAACCCGATTAGTTGCCCGAGTGAAATCAACATAAAAGCTGTCAATTGTAGGTGAGAACTTCACTTGTTGTTCTGTGAATCGAGAATAAAGCATAGTTTGAGGATGGTTTGTAGTTTGATGCTCTGCAGCTAAGGCTTGTGTGGTACATAGAAAGGCTACGCTAAGGAAGAGCGACAGTGCAAGAGCTTTTTTGTAATCTGATTCATAACTTTTCCTCCATCATAACTCCCAGCCATGGTATTTACTCAAACACAAAGGATCCATCGGGGGAAAGGGAACCGCCGTTAGACATATCTTCATACTGCATAGGGGTATCTTCTTTCCCTTGAATTTGTCCAACACACCACAGATAGCTGATCAGCAGGCACAAAAAAGTTGTGCAAATTGCAACGATGGCTATATAAAATTTTTTCTTAGGTGAGTTCACAACACCTGTTTTTTGCTGATCAGGAATACCCTCTGGACATGTAGTTTGACTATCTGAAATGGGCAATATTTTTTCTTCTGTACCATGCCCCACCAATTCATCCAGAGACACTCCATACAGACGGCTCAGCTCCATCAGGTTTTCTGTGGAGGGGACGGAACTGCCTACCTCCCACCGGGAGATGGCCTGACGGGAAACATTTAAACGCTCTGCCACATACAGCTGAGAATACCCGTGGTCTTTCCGTAACGCGGCTAACTTTTCTGACAGTACCATATGGACACCTCAAATCTATCTGATTTTGAACCGAAAGGGAACCATATAGGGGTTGCATTCGGGCAAGTTTAGGTTGCAATGACCAGTTTACACGGTTTTTTGATGTTTGTCCACTTAAGGAGAAGGTCGAGGCACATGATGTACCTCGACCCTTTTTTGTTTTTAGTGGCGTAACTTCTAGAGTGTCTGCTGTATGAACCGCTGATCGAACTCTACCTTGTAGGCAGTCTTGTACTGGAGCCGATCTCGAAGAACATTGAAATCTTATTCCAGGAAGCGTCCTTTGTTCAGACAGGCCGTTTTGCATTTCACACAGGAGACTGACCCTCATGAATCATCTGTTTAATATGCTTCTCAAGTTACAGCCTTCAAATAAATCGTTTGAATTCACTTCGGAACCGAAGTGCCCAATCAATAATCTGATCCATCAGCATGTGGTAGTTGGAATGATCTTCGAAGTTCAGTCCAGGAATCTTGTATAAGATCCGGCTGGCTTTTCTCTTGTCCAGCCGTTGCCAGTCCAAGGTGGCCCCGATATTTTCCTCTATTTCTCGCTTGTGCCCCAGTAAACGATCAAATAGTTCTTTGTCATCCGAGATATAGAACTCCACTCCTACAGCTCCCTCTTTATTTACAAGAGTTATCTCCCACAAAGGGAACGTAGGTGGAGTAGTTGTCCACCAGCAGCACCCATCGTCCGTCCGGCAGCTGGTAGTGGGTGGGGCCTTCGGCAATACCGGTGCCCTGGATGACACCGCCCCAAGTCCAGGGGCCCTGGAGGCTGGTGCTGGTCTCAAAGTAACAGGTGTGGGTGTCGTTGTTTTTGGTGATGCGATAGTAGGTATCGCCGTCCTTGGCAATGGTGGTGTCAATGGAGGAGAAGGGGCCGTTCCAGCCGGTATTCCCATTGACGGAGGTGTCGACAAAGATCTCAGGCTCCGAGAAGGTCTGGAAATCCCGGGTATAGCAACCGTTATCACCCTGACGGACCATGGGGAGCATGTCCCGCACATCGTCGGGGTTGGTGATGACCAGAGCGTCATAGTCCAGCTGGCGGCGGGTCTCGGCACAGGGCGCCAACACGGTCAGCTCCTTCTGGGCCGGGGAGGGGTCGGGCAGATAGTCCACACCTGGCACCTGTATGGTGGCAGTGAGGGTGACCAGGGTGTCTTCCTCGGGGATGTAGAGCAGCTCGTCCTAATCGGTGAGCAGCTGAGGGTGGCTGGATTGCCAGGAGATGGAGTAGCCGGAGTGGCTGGTTTTCCAGAGCACAATGTCGTCAGTGACCGGGTTCTGGATCTTCTGCTGGTAGTACAGCTCGCTGGAGGTGGGGTGCTCGTCGGTGGTGAGGGTCAGATACTTCAGTTCCGGCTCTGCCAGCTCCCGCACCGGAGCCTCCAGCTCCTCTTTCACCTGATCCCAATCCAGACCGTTGGATTCCGCGATGAGCTGAGCGCTCATCACGCCGTCATAGATCTTTAGATTGTCGTAGCTGCCCATGAAGAGGGGATCTTCAAAGAAGGATTTGCCCAGCAGAATCTGGGCATCGCCGCCGCCCAGATCAGCCAGTGTGACATCGGTGTTGGCCTGACCTGCGGGTCTGCCATCCACAAAGAGCGCGATTTTGCCCGGCTCAAAGGTCATGACGATGTTTTTGGTCTGGCCCAACATGGACTGGGTGGAGGTATAGTTGGCTTGATCCTCATTTTGGTAGCCGCTGTTGGTGATGTGGAAGGCGGCCTCCTGCTCCCGGAAGCGGAGGAAGGCGTAATTGGTGGTACCGTCACCGATGGCAAAGGTGAAAAACAGCTGATTGGTCATTTCAGTGGTCAAATCCATGGAAACCGTGAGGGAGTCCTTCCCGGCCAGAATGGAACCGTCCAGCTCGGCATAGGTGCCTGTGCTGCCATCCAAAACCAGCGCGCCATCTTTCACTTGGGCATTGCCGTAGGTGGTCAGGGCTTCGTTCAGAGAGGAACCGTCAAAGTTCTCCTCCAGAAGCAGAGGTGGTGGAGTCTCCGCTTGTAGAGACTCCTTCCAGTCTGAGGCCCATGCAGGCATGGCGGAAAGGGTTGTGCTGCATGCCATCACAAGGGCCAGCAGAAGTGAAGCTGTCTGTTTGCGTTTTTTCATGGTTGGACCTCTCCCTTGCTTGAAATGATTCGGATGAATGTTTTCCAGTGACGTTGCATATCCAGTGGACTGCCATCCAAACTGGATATTGGTACTCACAATTGGAAGCGTATAACAGTATCCTACTCAATCATTGATGAATATGTCAATGAAATAAGGGGGAGTCACAAAAATTTTGTATCGATATACAATACAACTTTTATATACTAAAATGACACAGAAAAAGGTGAAAGAAAAGGTTGTCTTTTTGAGAAAAGGGAGTGGGAAATGGGCGGTTTTGCAGACGCTTTTGGTGGCCTTTACGGGAAACTCCACACAATACAAATGTTTAACCGGGAAATTTACTGAGAAATATCCGCCTGAAGTGGGTGGAAGAGGGAGGACAAACCCGTGAAGTTGTATGGTTTTTGCATGAAAAATCCCCTCTGCCGGAGGCAGAGGGGGGATGCAGAGATATTTGGCTCGGTGACGGCTTGATACCACAGAGGGTATTTCTTGAAGCGGGGTGGCTTACTCCACCAAGAATCCGGCCTGTCTCAGGCTCTCCACCAGCTGCTGGAAAGCCGCTTCTTCCTTGCACCGTAAGGTGTGCAGATGGATGCCTCCGGTGAGGTCGGACAGGGGGCGCATGGCTTGGGCCTGGGCCTTTTGGACAAACTGGGTCACGTCGTACCGGGAGGACAGGTTTAGCTGTCCCACCAGCTGCCCGTACACCGGGTGCTCCACCACCACTGACTCCACGGTACACCCGTGGTCTACCATGAGATTCAGCTCCTGCTCCATGTCCTGGGCGGAGTGGCGGCAGGCCACGGTATACTGCTGACCTGGGGCAGGGGTGTCCAGCACATATCCCCGGGGAGTGGCGATGATGTTGGCACCAGAGGCCCGCAGCAGGGCCACGTCCCCCACGATGATCTGACGGCTCACCTCCAGGGTGTGAGCCAGCCAGGTGGCGGACAGAGGGGTGTCGGAGTGGTGTAGATGCTCTAAGATTTGAGAGCGACGCAGTTGGCTGTTCATAGGTGTGTGTCCTCCCGTCCAGAATTGGGGTGAAGAGAGAGGGGGGTGACCCGGCCGGAGGAGACCGGATGGGTGTTGCCCTGTCCGTCCACCACCTCCAGGGAGAAGTCGGGCAGCACGGCCCGGGCTGTGGCCGGATAGGTTCGCCGGCCCTCCTCCACCTCCACCGGCTGGTGCAGGGTGAGGCAGTGGGCGCGGTAGGCCTGCAAATAGTCCTCCTGGTCCTGGGGGAACCGCTGGGCCATGGTGTGAAGGGAGCGGAGCAGGGTGAGGGCCATGTGGTTGACCTCCACCGGGTAGCCCTCCAGGGCCAGGGAGGTGGCAATGCCCTCCAGACCCAGGTCCCGGAAGGTCTGGGCGCTCTGGGCCAGGTTGATGCCCACTCCCACCACCACATAGTCCGGCTCACTGCTCTCTCCCAGCAGGGACAGCTCGGTGAGAATGCCGCACAGCTTGCGGTGGTTTAGGTAGATGTCGTTGAGCCACTTGATGCGGGCGGGAGCTCCACAGGTCTGTTCTACGGCGTCCCGCACCGCCACCGCCACCCAGCCCGTAAGGGAAAACAGCTGGGCCAGCTCCACCTGGGGGCGCAGCAGCAGGGACAGGTACAGACCGCCCGGTGGGGAGGAAAAGGTGCGGCCCCGGGTCCCTCGCCCGGCGGTCTGCTCCAGAGCCGCCACCACCGTACCGTGGGGGGCGCCCTGGGCGGCCATGGCCTTGAGGGTGGTGTTGGTGGAGTCCACCCGGTCAAAGACGTGGATGTGTCCCGAGGAGATGGTATCTCCCAGCATCCCCTCCAAGTAGGCCCCTGATAGGGTGGGGGGCGGGCCGTCCAGGCGATAGCCCAGGCGGGTGGAGGAGGAGATGGGCCAGCCCTGTTCCCGCAGGGCGGACAGTTCCTTCCAGATAGCTCCCCGGGTTACCCCCAGTTTCTGGCTCATCTCCTGACCGGACAGGTAGCCGGAGTGGCTGGCCAGCAGGGCAATGAGGCGATCTTGGTCCATGTTACTCTCCCTCGCTTTGGGTCAGCCGGTCATAGAGGGTGATGGAGATGGGGAGCGTCTCCCCGTCCCGCAGCACGGACAGCTCCACGGCGTTGCCCACACCGGTGTCGTTGAGCACCCGGGTGAGGGTGTACAGGGAGGGGGTCTTCACCCCATTGGCGGCCAGGATGATATCCCCTTCCTGAAGGGCCTGGGCGGCGGGGGTGTCGGGGGTGGTGCTCACCACGTAGATGCCGGATGTGTTATCCACCTGAGCCTCCTGGCAGAGAATGCCCAGGGAGGGGCGGAAGCTCTGCCCGGTGTGGATCATCTGATTGAGGAAGGGCAGGGCATCGCTGATGGGGATGACCAGCCCTAAGCCCTCGATGACGGTGTCGTTTTCGATGCCGGTGATTTTGGCGGTGGTGATGCCCACCACCTGGCCGTAAGAGTTGACCAGGGCTCCGCCGGAGTTGCCGGAGTTGAGGGCGGCGCTGGTCTGGAGAAGATTCATGTCTTTGCCGTCCACCTGAATGGTACGGGTGGGGGAGGAGATGATGCCCTCGGTCATGGTGCCGTGGAGGTAACCCATGGGGTTGCCGATGGCGTACACGGCATCGCCCACCGCCAGCTGGTCTGAGCTGGCCAGTTGGGCGGGGGTGAGGTGGTCGGCGTCCACCTTCAACACAGCCAGGTCCAGCTCTTTGTCATATCCCACCACCTGGGCCTCGTAGCTGTCCTGGGTGGAGAGCATGGACACTTCCAGATCCACCCCGCCTTCGATGATGTGGAAGTTGGTGATGATGTAGCCCGAAGCGGTGGCCACCACGCCGGAGCCCACACTGGCCGAGCCGTTGCCCTGGTCGGCGGTGACGCACACCACAGAGGGGAGCACTTGCTGATAGATTTGAGTGCTGGAGATGGGCTTCTCCCCCTGGGATTGTACGGAGAGGGAGACGGAGGGGTCGGCCTGGGTCCAGGGCAGGTCAGAGGGCTCCCAGCTGGCACTCACACCGGTGGGACTGGTGGGAGCGGGGGCGAAGGAGCCGGAGTGGGAGCCCACCAGGGTGTTGGCCAGCTGCATCATGCCCAGATAGCCGCCCAGGATGAGGGCAGCGGCGGCTGCCAGACCCAGTACCAGGAAAAGCAGCACCCGACCGGGGTGTCTGGCTTTTGCCGTGTGGGTATAGCGATAGGTGATGGGCTGGGGCTCGCCGCTGGGCCAGCGGTGTGAGAGATGGTTGGTCACAAAAAACGCCTCCTGGATCAGCCTTACGCACGGGGAAGGCTGAAGCTAAATGTGGTCAGACCGTCCTGACTGGTGCAGGTGATGGTCTCCCGGTGGCTGTTGAGGATGGTCTTGACGATGTACAGACCCAATCCAACGCCATCCCGGTTTTCGCTGCGGGAATGGTCCGTTTTGTGGAAACGGTCAAAGATGAGGGGCACTTCCTCCGGGGGAATGGTCTGCCCCTGGTTGCTCACCGACACATTGGCCTTAGAGCCTTTGGGAACAATGGACAACGAGAGGGTGCCGCCCTCCTGGGAGAACTTGATGGCGTTGTCCAGCAGGTTGTAGCACACCTGGGTGATGGCATCCTGGTCGCCCCACACCATGACAGGCTCTTCGGGCACCTGGGTGTCCACCTCCAGATGCTTCTGGTTGATCTTGCCTTCCAGGCTCACCAGGGTGCGCAGCATGGTCTCGCCCAGGTCGAATTGCTGCTGGGCGGCCCGCTCGTCGGATTGCAGCCGGGACAGGTCCAGCATGGAGCGCACCAGCCGGGACAGCCGCCGGGTCTCCGAGGAGATGATGCGCAGATAGTCCCGCTCCTTCTCCGGGGGGATGGTGCCGTCCAGGATGCCGTCGGCAAAGCCGGCGATGGTGGTCATGGGGGTCTTCAGCTCGTGGGAGACGTTGGCGATGAACTCGCTGCGCCGCTGTTCACTCTTGGACAGGGACTCGGCCATGGCGTTGAAGGCCTCGGCCAGCTCCCCAATCTCGTCCCGGCGGTTGCCCACATCCACCCGCACGTCCAGCTTGCCCAACCCGAATTGGCGGGCGGCGGCGGCAATCTCCTTCATGGGCTTGGACTGGTGCATGCTGGTCACCGAGCTGAGAATGGCAGCGATGAGGATGACCGCGCAGGCTACCACCAGAAAGATGGCGGACAAGTCCCGCCACATGGCGGTGATGTCAGAGGTATTGGTGGAGAAGAACACCAACCCCTGCAAAAAGCCCTCGGAGGTGGCAATGGGCAGGCCTACCATGAACCGGGCGCTGGAGTATAGTCCACCCAAGGTGGTCATTCCCTCATAGACCTGGTCTTGCACCACGGAATTGACGATGTCCTTGGGCATACTCCGGGAAGTCATGTTATACAGCACCCGTTTCCCGTCGGTGGCAAAGAGAATGGTGCCGTCGTTGGTGGCCACAATGATGTGGGAGTCAGCCACTTGAGCCACCGTGGCCAGGTACTGCTGGAACTCGTCGGTGGTCCACACCGTGCTGCCGTTGCCGGTGGTGCTGGCAGCTCGGTTGGCGGCGTAAGAGGTATACTCTGCAATGTATTTGGCATTGCGCATGAGGGTATCCTGCTTTTCTTGCAGGGTGTATTGGTAACTCAGGGCGGCAAAGGATGCGCCCAGCATCAGAAAGGACAGCAGGACCATACCGGCCATGGTGGCAAACTGTCGTCCGTACATGGATTTCACAGGGGATGCACCTCCAGATCTGGAATGGAAGAGCGCTTAGGCGTTGGATTCAAACTTGTAGCCTACGCCCCATACCGTCTTCAGGCTCCACTTGTCACTGACTCCCTCCAGCTTTTCCCGCAGACGCTTGATGTGCACATCCACGGTGCGGCTGTCGCCAAAGTAGTCAAAGCCCCACACCTCGTCCAGCAGCTGGTTGCGGGTAAACACCCGGTTGGGGGCAGAGGCCAGATGATACAGAAGTTCCAGCTCTTTGGGCGGGGTGTCCACCCGTTTGCCATCCACCAGCAGCTCGTAGGAGTCCAGATTGATCACCAGCTTGTCAAAGGTCAGGCGCTTTTCCGTTTGTTCCTCCTCGCCGTAGCGGCGCAGCACAGCGTGGACCCGGGCCAGTACTTCCTTCATCTCAAAGGGCTTGGTGATGTAGTCATCCGCCCCCAGTTCCAGGCCGTTGACCTTGTCTTCCAGTTCGCCCTTGGCGGTGAGCATGATGATGGGCACCTTGGAGCTCTCCCGGATTTTCCGACAGATGGTCCAGCCGTCCATGCCGGGGAGCATGATATCCAGCATCACCAGATCCGGCTGAAACTGGTGGAACTTCTCCAGTCCTTCCAGGCCATCGTTGGACACCTGGCAGTCCATGGACTCCTTTTCCAGGTATAACCGCATCAAATCGGCAATGTTTTTGTCGTCTTCTACAATGAGAACCTTACGGGGCATACGCCACACCCTTTCTTTCTATGGGAGATAGACTCTCCCCTAAATTTTCGTGATACCTGTATTATACCTGATTTTTTGGAGAAATGGAGAAGATTTTGTGAATTTAACCTACGTAGGATCGATCAATGTGGATGACGGCGTGGTACGAGGAATCCTGCTCCTGCAAAGCCTGGGTCAACGTGTCTTTCACCTGCTCGGGGGGAAGGGACACATCGTAGGGCACCACCAGGTCAAAAATCAAGTTGGTGGACAAAGGCCCGGAGGTGATGCGGAAGTCGTGGATGGACAACTTGGGGTGGATCTCCTTGGCCAAGCGGACGGCGAGGGCCCGCAGCTGCTCCACCTGGGGATTGCCGATCTGCACCGGGTCCATGTGGATGACGGCCTCAATCTGGAACCGCTCTCCCAGCTCCCGCTCAATGTGGTCGATGATGTCGTGGACTTCCATCACGTCCGCCTGGGCGGACACCTCGGCATGGACGCTCATCATGCGCCGCCCGGGACCATAGTCGTGGATGATGAGGTCGTGGATACCCACCACCTGATCATGCTCCAGGATAAGGGCCTGAATTTCCTGCACCATCTCCGGGTCCGGGGTGGTGCCCAGCAGGGGATCGATGGTGTCTTTGGCTGCCGACCAACCGGCTTTGAGGATGAACACGGCCACCAGAAGGCCCAGCCAGCCATCCAACTGCAGGTGGGTGACGTGGGTGATCCCCAGGCCCAGCAGTACGGTGGAGGTGGCCAGAGCGTCGGAGCGGGAGTCGGTGGCGGTGGCCTGCAAGGTTTCAGACTGAATCCGATCGCCCAGGGCGCTGTTGAACCAGCCCATCCACAGCTTCACCATGATGGACACCACCAGAATGATACCGCTCAGGGCGGTGAGCTGGGTGGCTTCAGGGTGCAGGATTTTTTCCAGAGAACTTTTGCCCAGCTCCACACCCACCAACAGGATGAGCAGGGACACCAGAAGTCCCGCCAGATACTCCATGCGTCCGTGGCCAAAGGGGTGGTCGGCGTCCGGCTTTTGCCCCGCCAGACGGAAGCCCACCAGGGTCACCACCGAGGAGGCGGCGTCAGACAGGTTGTTGAAGGCGTCGGCGGTGACGGAAATGGCGCCTGTGAGCAGTCCGGCGGCCAATTTGCCCCCGAACAACAGTAAGTTCAGAGCGATTCCCACCCCACCGGCAAAGACCCCGTATTGACGGCGCACGGCCGGGTCATGGGCCTGGGTGTAGTTGGGAATGCAGCGACGAAGGACGATGTCCAACAATGGTAAGGACCTCCCTTATGAAATAGTTAGCATTTTATTATACACAAATATGGCAGGGAAGGCAACGCAAACCAGGGACATAAAAAAACACCCCTGAACCGAGGTTCAGGGGTGTTGTAGGGGTTTCTTACTTGAAGTAACGCTCCAGCAGACCCTTCAGAGCCTTTACCGTGACGAGCCGCCCCACGGGTCTAGCCCCGTGGGGACCCCAGGATTTCAAAGCACAGGCGAAAGTGGATTCCGCCTGTGCCAAGGTTTTCGCTGGGAGCGAAAACGCTTGTAAGACGAGGCCCGCCACGAAAAAGAAAAAGCACTTCCCTGGACCGAAGTCCAGGGAAGTAGGGAAGTCTCTTACTTGAAGTAACGCTCCAGCAGACCCTTCAGAGCCTTGCCGTGGCGGGCCTCGTCGCGAGCCATCTCGTGGACGGTGTCGTGGATGGCGTCCAGGCCGTTCTTCTTGGCGCAGACAGCCAGATCCATCTTACCCTGGGTAGCACCGAACTCGCAGTCCACACGCCAAGCCAGGTTGTCCTTGGTGGAAGCCTTCATGTTGGGCTCCAGCTCCTCGCCCAGCAGCTCGGCGAACTTAGCAGCGTGCTCGGCCTCCTCGTAGGCGGCCTTCTCCCAGTACAGACCGATCTCGGGGTAACCCTCACGGTGAGCAATGCGGGCCATGCACAGGTACATACCAACCTCGGAGCACTCGCCGGTGAAGTTGGCCATCAGCTGCTCACGGATGTAAGCCTTATCCTCGTCGCTGATGTCGGGGTTGTTCTTCACGGTCTTGCCGTAGATGCCGTACTCGTGCTCAGCAGCCAGCTTCAGCTCGCCAGTCTGCTCGATGAACTTGGAGCCGGGGACGTGGCAGACGGGGCACTCGGCGGGAGCGGTCTCTCCCTCGTGAATGTAACCGCAAACAGGGCAAATCCATTTCTTCATGATGTAATCTCCTTCACTGTTTTAATTTTTTTGCAGGCCTGACATAGGCCTTTGACATGAACCTCATAACTTTCTGCTTCGAACCCAAAGTGTTTGCTGCATTCCTCCACATACCCTTGGGTGGGGGGGCTGGGAGGCAGGTCAATGATTGACCCGCAGCAGCTGCACACAAAGTGTGCGTGGGGACTCACATCTCCATCGTAGCGCTCCTGGCCGTTCACCGTCCCCACCCGCTTGATGAGCCCATGCTCACACAGCTGGTTGAGATTGCGATACACCGTGCCTAAACTCAGGTCGGGGTATACGGGTCGGAGTTGCTGAAAGACCCAGTCTGCCGAGGGGTGGCAGTCAGTGCTTCGCAGCAAGTCCAGCATGGCGTCGCGCTTCACACTGCGCCTGCAAATCATCGCTGTCACCTCACTAACAGGAACTGTTCTTGCTAAGAGAATACCACAGGGGGTCCAGTTTGTAAAGAGGAAAATTGAGATTTTTTAAAAATTTTTTGAGGACTGTTTTGGATGGGCAGATCACCGGGAAAAGGAAACGGATGCAGCGCAGAAGGGATGACCCTCTGCGTGCATCCGTGGTTAAACTTATGAGGAAGTGCGGTTCTTTTTAGAAAAAGATGGACCAGCTCTTTGATGGAGAGCGCGAGTGCAACCAGGTCGCAGAGCAGGGCAAGCCAGAATAGTGCGTCCATCTGAAGAACTTTGGATAGGAAGGAGAGAATAGAGCCGACGGCAATCAACCCCAGAACGATAACTGAAGCGGGGGTGCTTTGTTGTTTCATAGCTTTCCCTCCTAAGTGAGTGTCGTGAATACAGGTAGAAGATATCATAAAGGTAGGGCGACTGCAATGGAATATCTGGAATTTATCGCTGCGGGCTGTTGTACGTCTGGAATCAACTTGGCGGCAGGTGCAGCCAGGTGAAAAGAAAAACTAGGGTAGACCTTTTGATCTATCCTAGCTTGGAATACCCCAACACTATAGATGCCAAAGCTTTCAGGTTTGCACCCTTAACCAAATCGAAGCCCAACGCAGTGGGTTCGATTTGGGAAGGAGAAGCAAGGGAGCGGGCGGATGACGTTTTTTGCATAAAAAACGTCGAAGCAAAGCGGACTTTGCTTCGACGTGGAACACCCCAACACTATAGATGCAAACATCTCCACGTTCGAAAATGAGTGTCTAAATGTCGTCAGAGAGTAAAAAATACTTTCGCATTTTTGGGCTTTTGAGGTAAGGCCTCCACACCAGGGAAAGAGGGGGGGTGGGGTCCAACACTTTGTTCAGCCATCAATATTGTTTTTGCTAGGGATTAGAAATTGAAAGCCAGATACCTGTGGCTCGTAATCCATAAATTTCATTTTAGAATAATCTATAGATTAGAATCATAAAAATACTCCTTTCCGTGTAAGACGTGTATTTTCAGTCGGTAAGCCGTTATCTGATCAAAGAAATAAATGTGAAAGAAATGAT
>CALWXL010000034.1 GCA_944385485.1 uncultured Oscillospiraceae bacterium | reverse complement strand
GCCGTGTCCCCCCAGGGCGGCGACTTCTCCGAGCCGGTGACCCAGAACACCAAGCGCTTTGTCCGCTGCTTCTGGGCTCTGGACCGAAGCCTGGCCTATGCCCGCCACTTCCCCTCCATCAACTGGCTCAACTCCTACTCGGAGTACACCGTGGATTTCAAGGACTGGTACAGTGAGAACGTCTCCCCGGACTTTGCCCCCTGCCGCCAGCGCATTGCCAACCTGCTGCGGGAGGAGAGCCAGCTCATGGAGATCGTCAAGCTCATCGGCTCGGACATTCTCCCCGAGAGCCAGAAGCTCATCATGGAGACCGCCCGCCTCATCCGCCTGGGCTTCCTCCAGCAGAACTCCTACCACCCCATGGACACCTATGTGCCCTTGAAAAAGCAGCTTTTGATGATGCAGACCATTCTGCGCCTGTACGACGGGGTGAAAGAGGGCATCGACAAGTCCATCCCCCTGTCCCAGTACACGGCCACCGGCATCTTTGATGCAGTGGTCAAGATGAAGTACGAGATTCCCAACGAAGACCTGTCCAAGTTTGACGACTACGCCGCCATGATTGACAAAGCCCTGGAGCAGGTCATGACTGCCAATAGCTGAGGTGACTGCCATGAGATTGGAATATACCGGACTATCCGACCTGAACGGCTCCCTGGTGGCCCTGGAAGGGGTCTCCGGCGTGTCTTACGACGAGATGGCCGAACTGGTGATGGAGGACGGCTCCCGCCGCTATGGCCGTGTCATTCTCATTGAAGGGGACCGTGCGGTGCTCCAGGTGTTTGAGGGCACCCGGGGCATCTCCCTGGAGAACACCTCCACCCACTTCACCGGACGGCCCATGGATATGGCCCTGTCCAAGGAGATGTTGGGCCGTGTCTTTGACGGCGCCGGCCGCCCCATTGACGGGCTGGGCGAGCTGTACCCCGACGAGCGGCGTAACATCAACGGCTCTGCCATCAACCCGGTGAGCCGCCAGTACCCCCGCAGCTGCATCTACACCGGAGTGTCTGCCATTGACGGCACCTCCACCCTGATCCGTGGCCAGAAGCTGCCCATCTTCTCCGGGGCTGGTATGGCTCACAACGAGCTGGCTGCCCAGATGGTGCGCCAGGCCCACGTGGCGGGGGATGACGGGGAGTTCGCCATCGTGTTTGCCGCCATGGGCGTGAAAAATGACGTGGCTGAGTTCTTCCGGCGCAACTTTGAGGAGTCCGGGGCCCTGCCCCGGGTGGCCATGTTCCTGAATCTGGCCTCCGACCCCATCATTGAGCGTATTCTGACCCCCCGCTGTGCTCTGACGGCGGCGGAGTACCTGGCCTTCACCCACGGCTACCACGTGCTGGTGGTGATGACCGACATGACCTCCTACTGTGAGGCGGTCCGTGAGTTCTCCTCCTCCAAGGGCGAGATTCCCTCCCGAAAGGGCTTCCCCGCCTACCTGTACTCCGATTTGGCCTCCCTCTATGAGCGGGCGGGCATGATCATGGGCAAGAAGGGCTCGGTGACCCAGGTGCCCATTCTCACCATGCCCAACGACGACATCACCCACCCCATCCCCGACCTGACCGGCTACATCACCGAGGGCCAGATCGTGCTGGACCGGAACATGGACCAGTCGGGAGTCTATCCCCCCATCAACATCCTGTCCTCTCTGTCCCGTCTGATGAAGGACGGCATCGGCGAGGGCTTTACCCGGGCCGACCACCCCTCCCTGTCCAACCAGCTGTTTGCCTCCTACTCCAAGGTGCAGGATGCCCGCAGCCTGGCTTCGGTCATTGGTGAGGATGAGCTGTCCCCCCTGGATCAGCAGTACCTCCGCTTCGGCCGGGCCTTTGAGCAGTACTTTGTCCGCCAGGGCCAGCAGGAGGACCGCACTCTGGAGCAGACTCTGGAGCTGGGCTGGGCTCTGCTCACCATCCTGCCCCGGGGCGAGCTGGACCGTATCAGCGACAAGGAGCTGGACGAGCACTATAAGGAAGGCGCCTTCGAGACCCTGGGCGAGCTGTGACGGGAAACGTGACGGAAAGGGGGTGGCCCCATGGCCGCTGTACTGCCCACCAAGGGTAATCTCATGGCCGCCAAGCGTTCCCGTGCGCTGGCAACCACCGGCTATGAGCTGATGGACCGGAAGCGTAACATTCTGGTCCGGGAAATGATGACACTGATGGAGGACGCCTCCCGCATCCAGCGGGAGATCGACCAGGTCTTCCAGTCGGCCTATATGGCCCTGGCCCGTGCCAACGTGGAACTGGGCCTGTGCGACCGCATTGCCGAGGGCGTGGAGCCGGACAACAGTCTGGACGTGCGGTGGCGGTCGGTGATGGGGGTGGAGCTGCCCCACATCCCGGACAACACCCCGCCTTTGAGCCCCAGTTATGGCTTTGCCTATACCTCTCCCGCCTTTGACCAGGCTTACATCCAGTTTGCCAAGGTCAAGGACCTGACGAGACGCATGGCGGAGGTGGAGATCTCCATCTACCGCCTGGCCCAAGCCATCAAGAAGGCCCAGAAGCGGGCCAACGCCCTGAAAAACATTGTCATTCCCGATCTGGACAACACCATCCGCTTCATCACGGAGGCGCTGGAGGAAAAGGAACGGGAAGAGTTTGTGCGCTTGAAGGTCATCAAGCGCCAGACGGGCAAATAACCGATATAAAAATACACCTGAGACTCACAGACGAGTCTCAGGTGTATTTTTGTGCTTATTCGCTGCGAATGGTGTCCTGAGTGGTGCTTAGAATGCTGTCTCCGTCCTGTGTCACCGTTATGGCGTAGTCGTGGATTTCCCACAGGGAGGCGGCGGAGGGGATGGACAGATCCAGGGACAGGTGAACCACATTCCCGTTCAGGGTAATGCCGTCCTCTTCCCGGTAGACGGTGTAGGAGCCGCTGCCCAGTACCACTTTCTGTGTCGCCCCGGTGTCGCCCACAAGAAATAGGGTGGAGGAGGAGCCGCTCTCGTTGTCCTTGGCCACAGCGGCCACATGGATGGGAGCGGTTTCCGCGCTACCCACCGCATAGTCCAGTAGCTCGTAGCCGGGGTAATGGTCGGTGAAATTCCGGACGAAAGCCTCTGCCTCTTGCTGGTAGGGGTTCGGAGTGGGAGAGACTGTCTCGGTGGGAGTGGGGGAAGCGGTGGGAGAGCCAAGGGTACAGCCGGGCAACGCCACCAGAAGAGCAGTGGAAAGGGCCGCTGCGCAAAGCTTGTATTTGTCCATGATCACACCTCGTCGTTGAAAAATCATATGCCGATAGAAAGCATTGTATCAAAGGGGGAGAAGGGAAGTCAACACTTCCATGGAAAAAGGATGTGCTCCCAAAGCCTCAGCTTGGGTGCACATCCTCTTGTCATTCTGCCAGTTGCTCCACCAGTCCGTGGAGAAATTCAGTCACGGTGGGGCGGGATTTCCCACCGCACATTTGCGTCACTTGAGCCCCGCACCGGGTACAGCACAGGGAGATGGCGGTGCGCATGGCGCTGTCCACCGATCCGGTGTTCATGTCGAAGCACCGGGCCACCTCGGGGTAGAGCCGCTTGGTGGCCATATCCAGATAGGTGGGGTCCCCTTGAATGAGGTGTACACTGTATACCAGACAATGGTACCCCTGATAGTTTCCCATCAGCCCTAAGGAGCGCAGCTTATTCTCAACGTGGCGGTCTACCATGACTTCCTCTCTTCTTTCTCTCTGTGTTTCACTATTATGTTACAGGGAGAAAGGGGGAATGTCAAGAGAGGGTCAGGTCACCGTCCTTGATCCAGCCCACTCGGCGCAGCACCAGGCCGAAGGCCCAGGTGAGCACGGCGGGGAGAATGAAGCAGATCAGGGCCATGGCCACCCAGTCCATGGCGGTGATGGCGGCTTTGGCCCCGGTGGCCACGTCGTTGACCCAACCGGCATACACGCCGATGGGGCCCACCATGCCGCAGGTACCCATGCCCGAAGCCACGCCCCCGGCGGGGTCATTCATCTGGAAACGGAACACACAGGTGGCCAGGGGTCCGGTGATGGCGGAGGTGAGAATGGCGGGCAGCCAGATGCGGGGATTGCGGACAATGTTGCCCATTTGCAGCATGGAGGTGCCCAGGCCCTGGCTGATGAGGCCGCCCCACCGGTTTTCCCGGAAGGAGAGGAAGGCAAAGCCCACCATGTTGGCGCAGCACCCGGCCACGGCAGCGCCCCCCGCCAGTCCGGTCAGGCCGATGGCGGCGCAGATGGCCGCCGAGGAGATGGGCAGGGTCAGGGCGATGCCGATGACCACGGACACCAGAATACCCATCCAGAAGGGCTGAAGAATGGTGGCCCACTCCACAAACTCACCCACGGCGGAGGCGGCAGTGCCGATGGCGGGGGCCCACCAGGCGGACAGGCCCACACCCACCAGAATGGTCACCAGGGGGGTGACCAGGATGTCAATTTTGGTCTCCTTACTTACCAGCTTGCCTAGCTCGGCGGCGATGATGGCGATGAACAGCACCGCCAGAGGTCCGCCCGCGCCGGAGCCGCCGTCCAGGGTGGTGCTACCTAAGGCATTGGCGGCGTAGCCCACGGTGACCAGGGAAAAGAGCACCAGGGGAGGGGCCTGCAAGGCGTAGCCAATGGCCACTGCCATGGCCGCCCCGCTCATGGCCGAGGCATAGCCCCCCACCAGCACCAGAGCCTCCAGCCCCAGCTGTTTACCCAGAGTATTTAAGATGGTACCGATGAGCAGAGAGCAAAACAGGCCTTGGGCCATGGCCCCCAGCGCGTCGATGCCGTAGCGTTTGCCCGAGATGACCACGTTCTTCCGGGCCAGAAAGTCTTTGAATTTGGACATGTGGATTTCCTCCCTCGTTCTATCCATACAGGTGTCAAGACACTAGTGGGTTTTATTATACGAAATTTTTTCCCCTTGTCAATGTGCATGTTTCACAACTCTCCTTGCCAGGGGCGGCGGAAGCGTGCTATACTGATAGTCCCCCACTGTGGGGGCTGATACCGAGCTATAAGGAGTATTCCACCATGAATGAGAAGGAAATCGGCGAAATTCGCCGCCGCTTTAAAGATGACCGCAACGCCATTGGCTCCATTCGGGGCTGCTATGTCAATGAGCTCAAGCACATTGTCTCCCAGTTCAACCAGCCTCTGTCCATGCTCAGCGAGGACGAGCGGGACATGTTCTTGGGGGTGCTGCGCAAGACCCTCTCGGGCAAGTTGGGGAAGAACCTGCTGCCCATGGAGTTTGAGACCTCCCAGGTGGCCTATGGGGAGGAGCACAAGCTGCTGATGACGGTGCGGGACTCCGCGTTGAAGGATGACACCGCCGTGGAAGAGCTGTTCCGCCGCATTGTGGAGACGGTGGAGCTGGAGGGCAGCTATCTCATTCTGCTCATCCAGGACAGCTACGACGTGCCCTACCGGGGCAAGGACGGCAGCCGTCAGGATGATGGGGGCAACGAGGTGTACCGCTACATCATGTGCTCCATCTGTCCGGTGAAGGAGACCAAGCCCGCCTTGAGCTACTACATGCGGGAAAATGAGTTCCACAACCGCCAGATGAACCATTTGGTGTCGCCCCCCGCCCTGGGCTTTTTGTTCCCCGCCTTTGACGAGCGCAGTACCAACCTGTATGGGGCGCTCTTTTACACCAAGGACACCAAGGCCAGCCAGGAGGCCATGTGGAGCGAGCTGTTCCGCTGCCAGCCCCCCATGCCGGCCCAGGCCCAGAAGGAGACCTTCCAGACCATCTTCAGCGAGGCCCTGGAGGGACAGGGGAGCTATGAGGTGGTGGAGGGGGTCCACCAGCAGCTGCGGGAGATGATGGAGGTCCATAAGGAGAGCCACGAGCCGGAACCCCTCACCCTGGACCACGGGGAGATGGCGGGGGTGCTGCGCTCCTGCGGGGTGCCCGCCCACTGCGCCGAGGAGTTCGGGCGCAAGTTCCAGGAGGCCTTCGGGGAGGAGACCGCCATCAACCCCGCCAACGTCATCCAGCCCAAGCAGGTGGAGGTGTCCGCCGCCGACGTGACGGTGCGCCTGCCTGCCGACCAGAGTGACCTGGTGTCCACCCGGGTCATCGACGGGGTGAAGTACATTTTGATTCGTGCCCAGGACGGGGTGCAGGTCAATGGAGTGGACATTGCCATAGAAGAATAACAAAAAGGAGGAAGCCGTGGGCTTCCTCCTTTTTCGTTCTTCAGGCTGCCAGCCTGGATTTACGCTCCGCTGGGGTCCATTTTGAGTGGCCAAAATGGACGAAAAGCCACTTAGGGGCCTTGCCCCTAAGGACCCCGCTTGAGTCAGCAGCCCTATGGCGCTGGAGAAAACCAAACCGGCCCAGGGGTAAGCCGATACTCATATGCCGCTACATCCGCTGCCGCTCACTGTCCCAGCGTAGAGAGTATTTGCCCCAGAAGGACAGGGCCTGCCACAGGTGGTAGCTGCCAGCTTGCTCCGAATCCAGACGCTTATGCCAAAGAAGCACCATGGTTCTACATCGTGAGTATCAGCGGCAGCGGCGCAAGGAGAGAAGACAATCCTCCTTCCCTCAGCGTCGGCTGGGGATGCTCCAGAGCCATGCAAGGAGACCCCAGGGGGGGTACCTAGGGGGGAACGCCCTAGGCGATTCTTTGGTGACTTTCTCATCGTGGAGAAAGTCACCCTGCGGAGCAAACCCAGGCCATGCGGGAGGCAATACAAGGGGATTGGCGGCCCACTTAACGAAGCGTCCCCTTTTCTTGTGCATCTCTACCATGATAAACCGTCGAAGTTTGTCGGATGTATATGAAACCGTAAAACTTCATTTCCCCTCTTGACTTTAAGGGCGATGGTGCTACAATGTACTTAAATTATTTTACTTAAATAATTTTAAATAAAAATCTTGAAGTATTAAAAAGGAGCTGTCAATATGGATTTCGAGCAGATTCGTGACATCATTGTGGAGACCCTCAACTGCGACGCCGACAAGGTGACCATGGAGGCCCGCCTGGCTGAGGATCTGGACGCCGACTCTCTGGCTGCTGTGGAGCTGTCCATGGCTCTGGAGGAGGCCTTCGGCGTGACCATCGAGGACGAGGCTCTGCCCCAGATGAAGACTGTGGGCGATCTGGTGGCCTATCTGGAGAGCCACCAGGGCTAATAAGAGGGAGGAGAAACGGCACCGGGACATTCCGGTGCCTTTTTCCAAAAGGAGGAGCTATGACCAATCAAGAAATTTACGAGCTGATGGCTCGTTTTGACCAAAGTGGACTGACCACCTTGAAGGTGACCCGGAAGGACTTCTCCCTGGAGCTGGGCAAGGTGGCCTCCGTTGCGGCGGCTGCCCCTGTCGCCCCTGTGGCCGCTCCCGTCTCCGCTGCTGCTGCGGAGGTGGAGGAGACGGGCACCTGCGTGACCTCTCCGCTGGTGGGCACCTTCTACGCCGCTTCCGCCCCCGGCGAGGACCCCTATGTGCAGCCCGGACAGCGGGTTCGTAAGGGAGACACCCTGTGCCTGGTGGAGGCCATGAAGACCATGAATGAGATCAAAGCCCCCTGCGACTGTGTGGTGGAGGAGGTGCTGGCCCAGGATGGGGACCTGGTGTCCTTTGGCCAGAACCTGATTCGCTACCGGGAAGGGTGAGGACTATGTTTCGACGCATTCTCATTGCCAACCGGGGCGAGATCGCCGTGCGCATCTTCCGGGCCTGCCGGGAGATGAACATCCAGCCTGTGGTGGTGTACTCCCAGGGGGATGCCGACGCCCTCCACGTGCAGCTGGCCGAGGAGGCCTACTGCATCGGCCCCGCCCGGTCTTCGGACAGCTATTTGAATATGGACGCCATCCTCACCGTGGCCAAGCAGACTGGATGCGATGCCCTTCACCCTGGCTATGGCTTCTTGTCCGAGAACGCCGACTTTGCCGACGCCTGTGCCCAGGCTGGCATCGCCTTCATTGGCCCCTCCGGGGACGTGATCCGCAAGATGGGCAACAAGGCTGCTGCCCGCCGCCTGATGCAGGAGGCGGGGGTGCCGGTGGTGCCCGGCTCCGACGGGGCGGTGGACACCCCCGAGCAGGCCAAGGCTCTGGCCGACCAGATGGGATACCCCGTCCTCATCAAGGCCGCCGCCGGCGGCGGTGGCCGGGGCATGCGCCGGGTGTATGAGCCCGACCAGCTCATTCCCCTGTTCCAGGAGGCGAGAAGCGAGTCCATCGCCTGCTTTGGCAGCGACGAGATGTACCTGGAAAAGCTGATCGTCAACCCCCGGCACATCGAGTTCCAGATCATGGCCGATGCCCAGGGCAACGTCATCCAGCTGGGGGAGCGGGACTGCTCCATCCAGCGGCGCAACCAGAAGATGTTGGAGGAATCCCCCTCCAAGGCCCTCACTCCTGAGCTGCGGGAGAAGATGGGGGCGGCGGCGGTGGCGGCGGCCAAGGCGGCTGGATACGTCAACGCCGGAACCATTGAATTTGTCCTCTCTCCAGAGGGAGAGTTTTACTTCATAGAGATGAATACCCGCATTCAGGTGGAGCATCCGGTCACCGAAATGGTCACCGGGTTGGACCTGGTGCGGGAGCAAATCCGGGTGGCCTCCGGGCTGCCCCTGTCGGTGACCCAGGAGCAGGTGCAGCTCCAGGGCCACGCCATCGAGTGCCGCATCAACGCCGAGGACCCGGCCCGGGATTTTCAGCCCTGCCCTGGTCACATCGACTTTCTCCACCTGCCCGGCGGCTGCGGGGTGCGGGTGGATACGGGGCTGTACTCCGGCTACGACCTGCCCCCCTATTACGACTCCATGATGGCCAAGATCATCGTCCACGCCCCCACCCGGCTGGATGCCATCCGGCGCATGCGCCGGGCCCTGGAGGAGCTGGTCATTGAGGGACCCACCACCAACACCGATCTGCTGCACCAGATTTTGTACCACCCCGACTTTGTGCGGGGAGCTTACCACACCGGGTTTATGGATGCCAATTTGGACACCCTGCTGACCTGGAGCCATGGAGCTGAGGAGGAGAACAAGGCATGAGTTCCGTATTTCAACGGCGCAGACAAAAGCTGCTGTCCTTAAAGGCCATGCGCAGCGTGTCCGCCTCGGTACACCCCCACAGCAGTGAGGTGTGCCCCCACTGTGGGGGAGAGGTGGCCCACCGGGACCTGGTGGCCGGGGGCTATGTGTGCCCCCTGTGCGGGTACCATCACCCCATTGGGGCCTACTACCGCCTGAGCCAGATTCTGGACCGAGGCAGCTTCAAGGAACTGGATGCCGACCTGGCCTCCGCCGACCCCCTGGATTTTCCCGGCTACCATCAGAAGCTGGAGAAGGCCCAGCACAAAACAGGAATGAACGAAGGCGTGGTCACCGCCCTGGGACGCATGGGCGGCATCCGGGTGGCGGTGGGCGTGCTGGACAGCCGCTTTTTTATGGGCAGCATGAGCGCCGCCCTGGGTGAAAAGGTCACCCGGCTGGTGGAGCAGGCCACCCGTGCCCGCCTGCCCCTCATCCTCTTTTCCGCCAGCGGCGGAGCCCGGATGCAGGAGGGCATTTTGTCCCTGATGCAGATGGCCAAGACCTCCGCGGCCCTGGAGCGGTTTTCCCGCCGGGGAGGATTGTACATTTCCGTGCTCACCCACCCCACCACGGGAGGGGTCACCGCCTCCTTTGCCAGCCTGGGCGATATCATGCTGGCTGAGCCGGAGGCCCTCATCGGCTTTGCCGGGCCCCGGGTCATTGAACAGACCATCGGCCAGGAGCTGCCCGAAGGGTTCCAGAGCGCCGAATACTTACTGGAGCACGGATTTTTGGACGCTGTGGTGCCCCGCAGTCAGATGCGGGACACCCTCATTCAGCTGCTGAAGCTCCACGGAAAGGCAGGTGCAAACCGAGATGGCTGATTACACACCCGCCCAGCGGGTTGCCCTGGCCCGCAACACCGCCCGTCCCGGGGTGGTGGACTTTGTTCAGGGGCTGCTCACCGACTTTTTTGAGCAGAAGGGGGATCGGCTGTGCGCCGACGACCCCAGCATCTACGGCGGCGTGGGATTGTTCCACGGCCGCCCCGTCACCGTCATCGGCCACCGCAAGGGCAAAGACCTGGAAGAGCGCATGGCATGCCGCTTTGGCATGCCCACCCCCGAGGGGTACCGCAAGGCCGGGCGGCTCATGGACCAGGCGGAGAAGTTTGGCCGCCCGGTGATTACCTTCATTGACACCCCGGGGGCTTACCCCGGCCTGGAGGCGGAGGCCCGAGGCCAGGGCGAGGCCATTGCCCGGATGCTGGCTAAAATGTCCGCCCTCACCGTGCCCACCATCGCCGTGGTCACTGGAGAAGGGGGCAGCGGCGGCGCTCTGGCCCTGGGCGTGGGCAACCGGGTGCTGATGTTGGAAAACGCCGTGTATTCCGTTCTATCCCCGGAAGGGTTTGCGGCTATTTTGTGGAAGGACGCCTCTAAAAGCGACGAGGCCTGCGACGTGATGAAACTCACCGCCGCAGACCTGCTGGAGCTGGGGGTCATCGACCGCATCATCCCCGAGCCGGAGGGGGGAGCCCACACCGACGTGGCCGCCACCGTGCGGGCCCTGGATGTGGTGCTGCAAGAGGAGCTGGCGGCTCTGAGCCGCATGAGCGCCCACGCCCTCCACACCGGACGGTATGAAAAATTCCGAGCCATGGGCGCAAAGGCCCTGAGAAAGGAGCGCACATGAGTGGAGTGAAATTGTTGGGCACAGGAAGTGCCCTTCCCAAACAGATTGTCACCAACCATGATCTGGAGCAGATCATGGACACCAGCGACGAGTGGATCACCTCCCGTACCGGCATCGGTGCCCGCCACCACTGCCAGGGGGAGGAGTGCCACACCAGCTTGTGCCTGGAGGCGGCCAGAAAGGCCCTGGAGCGCAGCGGGGTGAAGCCGGAGGAAGTGGGCGTGTGCCTGGTGGCCACCCTCACCCCCGATCACCTGACCCCCGCCACCGCCTGTGTGCTGCAAAAGGAGCTGGGCCTTCAGGAGGACACCATCTGCTTTGACCTAAACGCCGCCTGTTCGGGCTTTGTCTACGCCTTGCACACCGCAGAGTGTCTGCTGGCAGCTTCCACCCGGAAGTTCGGCCTGGTGCTGGGGGCTGAGGTGCTCAGCCGGGTCATTGATGTCAACGACCGCAGCACCTATGTGCTCTTTGGCGACGGGGCCGGCGCTGCCGTGGTGGAGTGGCGGGAGGATTATCCCTCCATCCACGCTGTGCTGGGCTGCCGGGGGAATGACCAAGTGCTCACCATCCCTGGGGTGAACAAGGGTGTTCCCGCCATGGTACATATGGACGGACAGGACGTGTTCCGCTTTGCCGTGGAGGCCCTGCCCCGGTGCGCCCGGGAAGTGGCACAGAAGGCTGGCATCACCCTGGAGGAGGTGGACCGCTTTGTGCTCCACCAGGCCAACCAGAGAATCATCAATTTTGCCGTGAAGAAGTTGGGCGTGGACCCGGCCAAGTGTACCGGAAACATTGCCCATACCGCCAACACCTCGGCGGCCAGCGTGCCCATCCTTCTGGATGAGCTGGTGCAGCAGGGGGAGATTCAGCCCGGGAACAAGGTTTTGTGCGTGGGCTTTGGCGGCGGACTGACCTGGGCCGGAGCGCTGCTGGAAGTGGCCCAGGGGAGAGAAGGAGATACAAAATGAAGTTAAATGAACTGCTGGGAACCGAGTTTCCCTTGATTCAGGGCGGCATGGCCAACATCGCCACCGGAGCCTTCGCCGCCGCCGTGTCCAACGCCGGAGCCCTGGGCCTGGTGGGAGCCGGCGGCTGGGACGGCGAGACCCTGCGCCGTGAAATCCGCATCGCCAAAGAGCACACCGACAAGCCCTTCGGCGTCAACCTGATGCTCATGAACCCCCACATTGACGAGCTGGCCAAGGTGGTGGTGGAAGAGGGCGTGTCCGTCATCACCACCGGAGCGGGCAACCCCGGCAAGTACGTTCCCACCTGGAAGGAAGCGGGCATCCGCATCTTCCCCGTGGTGGCTGCTCCCATCCTGGCCAAGCGTCTGGAGCGGCTGGGTGTGGACGGCTTCATCGCCGAGGGCACCGAGAGCGGTGGACACGTGGGTGAGATGACCACCATGGCCCTGGTGCCTCAGGTGGTGGACACCGTGTCCGTCCCCGTCATTGCCGCCGGCGGCATCGCCGACGGCCGTCAGCTGGCCGCTGCCTTTGCCCTGGGTGCCTGCGGCGCGCAGATCGGCACCTGTCTGTTGGCCAGTGAGGAGTGCCCCATCCACGAAAACTACAAGAAGGCCGTCATGAAGGCCAGTGCCACCGACACCATCGTCACCGGCCGTTCCACCGGCGCCCCGGTGCGGGTGCTGAAGAACAAGATGGCCCGGGAGTATGTGCGCATGGAGAAGGATCACCTGCCCCTGGAGGAGCTGGAGAAGCTGACCTTGGGCTCTCTGCGCCGGGCTGTGTTTGACGGCGATGTGGACACCGGAAGCTTCATGGCCGGACAGGTGGCGGGCATGGTCCATGAGATCCGCCCCCTGCGCCAGATCTTTGAGGATCTGATGGCAGGATACGAGAAAACGGTAAAGGAGATGCAGGGATGAGCATTGCCTTTTTGTATGCCGGACAGGGCAGCCAGCACCCCGGGATGGGTGCGGACCTGTACGAAGCTTACCCCCAGTTCCGGGAGGTCCTGGACGGGGCCAACCTGGACTTTGATGTCAAGGAAGTCAGCTTCCAGGACAGCCAGGGGGTTTTGAATGAGACCCGGTACACCCAGCCCTGCATGGTGGCTTTTGCCGTGGGTGTGACCAAAATTCTCGCCGACCTGGGCATTCGCCCCGACTATGTGGCGGGCCTGAGCCTGGGCGAGTACTCCGCCCTTCAGGCTGCCGGGGTGTTCACCCCCCAGCAGGCCATCTCCCTGGTGGCCTTCCGGGGCAAGGTGATGGCCGAGGCCGCCAAGGGCGTGCCCTGCGGCATGACCGCTGTGCTGGGCCTGGACCGGGAGAAGCTGGAGCAGGCCTGTGAGCAGGCCAGCTCTCTGGGCGTGGTGTGCATTGCCAACTACAACTGCCCTGGCCAGTTAGTTCTTGGCGGCCACCAGGCTGCGGTGGACGAGGCCGCCCGCCTGGCCAAGGAGATGGGCGCCCGCCGCTGCATGCCCCTGAAGGTCAGCGGCCCCTTCCACACCCCCCTCTTGAAGCCCGCCGGGGACGCCCTGGCCGAGAAGTTCAAAGGGGAGACCTTTGGAGAGATGCAGGTGCCCGTGCTCTTCAACTGTCTGGGCCGTGAAAAGGGAGCGGGCGACACCATTCCCGCCCTGCTGGAGCGCCAGGTGCAGTCCTCCGTGTACATGGAGGACACCATCCGCCGCCTGGCTGAACTGGGCGTGGACACCATTGTAGAGATCGGACCGGGGAAGGTGCTCAGCGGCTTTGTGCGCAAGACCACCCCGGACATCAAAACTTACGTCGTGGAGACGGTGGCCGATGTGGAGGCCCTGGCTCAGGCACTGAAATGAGGGATATGACCATGTCTTTATACGGAAAAGTGGCCATCGTCACCGGCGGAAGTCGGGGCATTGGCCGTGCCATCTGCCTGGAGCTGGCCTCCCAGGGGGCCAGCGTGGTGTTCTCCTACGCAGGCAACGACGCCGCGGCCCAGGAGACCTTGGCTGCTCTGAAAGAGCTGGGCGTGGAGGCACGCAGCGTCAAGGGAGATGTCACCGACGCTGAGGCGGTGAAGAACCTGGTGGACACCGCGGTCAAAGAGCTGGGCGGGGTGCACATTCTGGTCAACAACGCCGGAATCACCCGGGACGGCCTGGCCATGACCATGAAGGAAGAGGACTTTGACGCCGTCATCAATACCAACCTCAAGGGCACCTTTTTGTGCATGAAGGCGGTGGCCCGGCCCATGATGAAGGCCAAGTACGGCCGCATCGTCAACCTCAGCTCGGTGGTGGCTCTGCGGGGCAACCCCGGCCAGGTGAACTACTGCGCCAGCAAGGCCGGGGTCATCGGCATGACTAAGTCCCTGGCCAAGGAGCTGGCCGGACGGGGCATCACCGTCAATGCCGTGGCCCCCGGCTACATCGCCACCGATATGACCGCCGCCCTGCCTGAACAGGCCCGGGAGGCCATGCTCACCACCATCCCTGCCCACCGGGCGGGCACCCCCGAAGATGTGGCCAAGGCCGTGGCCTTCCTGGCCAGCGAAGGGGCCGGCTACATCACCGGACAAGTGCTCAGCGTGGACGGCGGCATGGGCATGTGACCAGAGAAGGAGGATATTATGGGAAACAAACGCAGAGTTGTCATCACTGGCATGGGCACGGTCAACCCTCTGGGCCACAACGTGGCGGAGAGCTGGCAGGCCGTGCAGGAGGGCGTGTGCGGCATCGACACCATTACCCTCTATGACCCCACCGGGCGCAAGGTCAAGCTGGCTGCCGAGGTGAAGAACTGGGACCCCACCACCGTGCTGGATAAGCGGGAGGTCAAGCACATGGCCCGCTATGCCCAGTTCGCCATGGTGGCTGCCCGGGAGGCCTTTGCCGACAGCGGTCTGGACAAGGAGAAGCTGGACCTGACCCAGTGCGGCGTCATCGTCTCCAGCGGCGTGGGCGGCATCGGCACCACCGAGGCCGAGCAGACCCGTGGCCTGGAGAAGGGCTTCGACCGGGTCAACCCCTACTACATTCCCGAGGCCATTGCCAACATGGGCGCCGGCCTCATTGCCATCGACCTGGGTTTCAAGGGCATGTGCACCTGCCCTGTCACCGCCTGCGCCGGCGGCTCCAACGCTGTGGGCGATGCCTTCCGCCACATCCGGGACGGTTACGCCACCGTGATGGTGTGCGGCGGCGCCGAGGCCGCCGTCACCCCTCTGTCCATCGGCGGCTTCACCACCATGCGTGCCCTCCACACCGGAGAGGATAAGAATGCCGCCTCCGTGCCCTTTGATGCCCGCCGCAGCGGCTTCGTTATGGGCGAGGGCGCTGGTATTCTGGTGCTGGAGGAGCTGGAGCATGCGCTGGCCCGTGGCGCCAAGATTTACGCCGAGATGGTGGGCTACGGCGTCACCTGTGACGCCTACCACATGACCGCACCCGCCCCCAACGGCGAGGGCGGCGCCCGTGCCATGGCCCAGGCTCTGGCCGACGGCGATATGAAGCCTGAGGACGTGGACTACATCAACGCCCACGGCACCTCCACCCCCCTCAACGACTCCGGCGAGACCGCCGCCATTAAGACCGTGTTTGGCGACCACGCCTACAAGCTGGCGGTGAGCTCCACCAAGTCCATGACCGGACACATGCTGGGTGCTGCCGGCGGTGTGGAGGCCATCTTCACCGCTCTGGCTGTGAAGGAGGACTACATCCCCGCCACCATCAACTACCAAGAGCCCGACCCCGCCTGTGACCTGGACATCGTGCCCAACCAGGGCCGCCAC
>CALWXL010000033.1 GCA_944385485.1 uncultured Oscillospiraceae bacterium | reverse complement strand
GACGTGTTCTCCCCTGCCCAGGACCACCCGGTGCGGGTGGAGTTCTGGGACACCGACGTGGACTCCATGGGCCTGTTCGACATTGCCAGCCAGCGCCGGGTGGGCCACCTGGACAAGGCCGTGTTCCTCCCGGTGCGGGAGGTGCTGCCCCAGCGGCAGGAGGACGGCAGTTGGCAGCCCATGACGGATGCCCAGCTGCCCCAGCGCTACCCCGTGTCTCACACCGCCGTCCACCACCTGCCCCCCGATGCGGTGGTGTGCGTGTGTGAGACCAGCCGGGTGGCGGAACGGGGGAAAAACTGGCTGTGGCAGCTGGACGAGGACGTGAAAACCCTGGTGGAGAGTGGGGTACAGCTGGGCAAACACGCCACCTTTGCCCTCACCTTCTCCCAGCTCATGGAGGAGCTCCAGCAATTCCCCCTGTGCTTTTTAGACTCCTTCACCACCTCCACCCTGCCCCTGCCTCCCAAGGCCCTGTTCAACGCCCAGGGCCGTCAGCTGTCCACCTTCGGGGCCAATCTGGACTCTGCTGCCGCCGACCTCACCCAGCTGCAAAACGCCAAGACCGGGGCCATTGTGCTGGTGGGCAGCGAGCAGCAGGCACTGAACTTGCAGGCCATGCTGCGGGAGCGGAAAATCCGCTCGGCGGTAGACTTCCAGCTCCACGAGCTGCCCGCCCCCGGGGGCATTACCATCGCCGTGGGGGGCCTGTCTGCGGGCTTTGACTACATTGGCTGCCCCTGGGCGGTGCTGACCCAGGGCCAGAGCCAGGGCAGGAAAAAGGGAAAACGGCTGAAACACGCCGCCGACCGCCGCCGGGTGGACTCCTTCACCGACCTGACCCCCGGCGACCTGGTGGTGCATGAGCACCACGGCATTGGCCGCTTTGTGGGGCTGACCAAGATGAAGGTGGACGGCATCGACAAGGACTACATCAAGCTGGCCTACGCCGGCACCGACACCCTGTACCTCCCCGCCACCCAGCTGGACGCCATCTCCAAATACATCGGCGGCGGCGAGGACAGCGAGCACAAAAAGCTGTCCAAACTGGGCGGCACCGAGTGGGAACGGGCCAAAACCCGCACCCGGGCCGCAGTGAAGGACCTGGCCAAGGGGCTCATCCAGCTCTATGCCCAGCGGCAGCGCCAGCCCGGGTACGCCTTCGCCCCGGATTCGGCGTGGCAGCGGGAATTTGAGGACGACTTCCCCTATGAGGAGACGGAGGACCAGCTGCGCTCCATTGCGGAAATCAAAAAGGACATGGAGGCTCCCCGGCCCATGGACCGCCTTCTGTGCGGGGACGTGGGCTACGGCAAAACCGAGGTGGCCCTGCGGGCCATTATGAAGTGTGTGCTGGACGGCAAGCAGGCGGCCATTTTGGTGCCCACCACTGTCCTGGCCCGGCAGCACTACCTCACCGCCAGGAGTCGGTTTGCCAAGTATCCGGTGGAAATTGAAGTGGTGTCCCGGTTCCGCACCCCCGCCCAGATGAAAAACGCCCTGGCGGGGGTGGAAAATGGCTCGGTGGACATCCTCATCGGCACCCATCGGCTGCTGCAAAAGGACGTACACTTTAAAAATCTGGGGCTGCTGGTGGTAGACGAAGAACAGCGGTTCGGGGTGACCCACAAGGAGCGGCTGAAAGAGCTGGCCCGCCAGGTGGATGTGCTCACCCTCTCCGCCACCCCCATCCCCCGCACCCTGAACATGGCTCTGTCCGGCATCCGGGACATGTCCGCCATTGAAGAGCCCCCCTCCAACCGCCAGCCGGTGCAGACCTATGTGTTGGAGCACAACTGGTCGGTGCTGGCCGACGCCATGCGTCGGGAGCTGGAGCGTGGCGGCCAGGTGTACTACCTCCACAACCGGGTGGACACCATCCACGCCACGGCGGTGAAAATCCAGGAGATGCTGGGGGAGGATGTCACTGTGGCGGTGGGCCACGGCAAGATGAGCCAGGAAGAGCTGTCCGATGTCATGACCCGCATGGGGGACGGCGAGGTGGACGTGCTGGTGTGCACCACCATCATTGAGACCGGCATTGACATCGCCAACGCCAACACCCTCATCATTGAAGATGCGGATAAACTGGGCCTGGCCCAGCTCCACCAGATCCGGGGCCGGGTGGGCCGCTCCACCCGCCGGGCCTACGCCTACATGACCTACCGCACGGGAAAGGTGCTCAGCGAGGTGGCCTCCAAGCGCCTGTCCGCCATCCGGGAATACGCCGAGTTCGGCTCCGGCTTCCGCATCGCCATGCGGGATTTGGAGATCCGAGGGGCGGGCAACCTGTTGGGCCCGGAGCAGTCCGGCTTTCTCATGAGCGTGGGCTATGATCTGTACCTGAAACTGCTGGAAGAGGCGGTTTTGGCAGAAAAGGGGGAGGCCCCGGCAAAGGTGCGGGACTGCACCGCCGACCTGTCCGTGCCCGCCTCCATCCCCGAGCGGTATGTGCCGTCTGCCCAGCAGCGCATGGACCTGTACCGCCGCATTGCCCGCATTCGCACCGAGGAGGACGGGGACGACGTCACCGACGAGCTCATCGACCGCTTTGGCGACCCGCCCCGTGGGGTCAACAACCTCATCTCCATTGCCCTGCTGCGGTCCCAGGCCGCCAAGTGCGGCATGGTGGATATCTCCCAGAAGGGGGCCTCTCTCCAGTTCACTCTGGAGGAGTTTGACCTCCAGGCCATTGCCACCTTGGGGGAGGGCTACCCCCGGCGGCTGCTGTTCACCCCAGGCCAGGACAAGGGCCTTCTGACCCTGAAGCTGAAACAGGGGGAGGACCCGCTGCGGGTGGCCCAGCAGCTGGTGGAGAAATACGCCACTCTGTTGCCTAAAAAAGAATAATTCAAAAGGCAGATGCAGTTTTTGGCTGCATCTGCCTTAATTTTGTCTTTTTCTCTCTGAAAGGGGACATTTCTTCTCCGATGTCTCAGACGCAGACCTGCGCCCCCGGTGGGAACGCTCCGCTGGGCCTAGGCTTCTGCCATGCCCAATGGCTCCCCTGTGTAAGGGGAGCTGTCTGCAAAGCAGACTGAGGGGTTGACGCTACCCGGGCGGCAAACAATCCCTCCGTCATGGCTACGCCATGCCACCTCCCTTTACACAAGGGAGGCTTTGAGCCTGGATATCATCGGGGGCCTGGCTCCCGGCGGCGGGAACGCCGCTTCTGTAGGGTAGGCCCGGACATGAAAAACACCCAGCCATAGGGCCAGCTGCCCAGGGTAGCCTGGTGTGGTGGCACGACTAGGCGCCACAGCAAGGGTGACGGGCCGAATTTAGACTTGACGCAGAGTCAGCCTGGTACCCCAGGGGGGTACTTAGGGGGGAACGCCCTAAGCGGGTTTTGGTGACTTTTGCCCGAACAAAAGTCACCCCAGCGGAGCGCGTCTCCCCTCGCCAGGGGAGCAAATCTGCGCCTGAGAAATGGTTGAAAGACCAGTTCTCACCAACTGACCTGATCCAAGATCCCGGTGAGGTATGCAATGGCCACCCCGTAGTTGGTCATGGGCACCCCCTGTTGTTGCGCCTGGGCCAGCCGGGAGAGCACATAGGCCCGGTTGAACATGCACCCTCCACAGTGGATGACCAGGTCATACCCGGTGAGGTCGTGGGGGAAGTCGTTGCCCGCCACCACATCCACCTGGAGGCTCTGCCCCACCCGTTTCCGCAGCAGGTTGGGGATTTTCACCCGCCCGATGTCCTCCTCCAGAGGGGCGTGGGTGCACCCCTCGGCAATGAGCACCCGGCTGTCCTGGGTCAGTGCTCCAATGGCCTTTGCCCCCTGGGCGAAGGCGTCGATGTCCCCCTTATCCGCCGCCATGAGAATGGAAAAGGAGGTCAAAAGGCTCGCCTGGGGCTTTTTTGCCGCCACCAGGGGGAAGCACTGGGAATCGGTGATGATGAGCTTGGGCGGGGCGGATAGAGCTGCCAAAGCCCCGTCCAGGCCATCGGCGGCGGTGCTCACCACGGTGCACTTCAAGTCCAGCAAATGCCGGATGGTGCGCACTTGGGGTAAAATCAGCCGCCCCTTGGGGGCCTGGATGTCCTGGGGCATCACCAGAAGCACCACGTCGCCCCGCTGGCACAGCCCCCTGGTCAAGTCCTGCCGTCCGAAGTCCTCGGGCACCAGGGCGGTGAGGGCCGCCCGCAGGGCCTCGATGCCTTCCCCAGTGGCGGCGCTCACCGCCACCGCCCGCTCCGCAAGATCCGGGGGCAGTTGGGCGGGGGCGGCCAGATCCCCCTTGGTCTGCACCACCAAAAAGGGGATGTTTTTCTCTTTGAGCTGCTCTGCCCACTCCAAGTCCTCCTGGGTGGGCTGGCCTGCCAGCACCAGCAGGGCTACGTCCGCCCGGGTGAGGGTGCCCTGGGTGGCCTCCACCCGCAGCTGCCCCAGCTCCCCTACGTCGTCATACCCGGCGGTGTCGATGAACAGCACCGGGCCGATGGGGTGGAGCTCCATGGCCTTTTTTACCGGGTCGGCGGTGGTGCCCGCCACCGGGGACACCAGGGCCACCTGCTGCCCGGTGAGGGCGTTGATGAGACTGGACTTTCCCGCATTGCGCCGCCCGTACAGGGCAATGTGCAGCCGCTGGGCGGCGGGGGTCTCGTGCAATCCGCTCATGGTTTTCCCCCCTCGTTAGAACCGGAAGTCCCGCATGCCGCCCTCCATGTCGTGGAGGTGGCGGATGACGGTCTCCTTGACCTTGGGGTTGGTGATCTTGTCCACCTCTTTGGCAATGAGGGCCATACCTTTCTCACGGGTCTCGGGGCTGGCGTAGTCCTCCAGGTACTCCTTCAGGGTCATCAGGGCGTTGGGGTGGCAGCAGTTGACGATCTGCCCGCTCTTACACAGGGACATAAACCGGTCCCCGGTGCGGCCCTCCCGATAGCAGGCGGTGCAGAAGCTGGGGATGTGGCCCATGTCCAACAGCCAGCTCACCACCTGGTCCAGGGTGCGGGTGTCGCTGACCTCGAACTGGGAGGAGTCCTCCTCCTCTTCCTCGGCGTAGCCGCCCACGCTGGTGCGGCTGCCACCGCTGATCTGGGACACGCCCAGCTCCAGCACCTTCTCCCGGCACTCCTTGCTCTCCCGGGTGGAGATGATCAGGCCGGTGTAGGGTACGGCAATGCGCAGCACCGCCACAATCTTGGCAAACAGGTCATCGCTGATGCCGTTGTCGAACTGGTCGGGGTCAATGTCGTCGGCCCGGCGCAGACGGGGCACGCTGATGGTGTGGGGGCCCACGCCATACACCGCTTCCAGGTGCTCGGCGTGCATCAACAGGCCCACAAAGTCGTAGTCATACAGGTTCAGGCCGAAGAGCACGCCGCAGCCCACGTCGTCAATGCCCCCCTCCATGGCCCGGTCCATGGCCTCGGTGTGGTAGGCGTAGTCGCTCTTGGGTCCGGTGGGGTGCAGATCCTCATACTGCTTCTGGTTGTAGGTCTCCTGGAAGAGGATGTAGGTGCCAATGCCCGCCTCCTTCAGTTTGCGGTAGTTCTCCACAGTGGTGGCGGCAATGTTCACATTCACCCGGCGGATGGCCCCGTTCTTGTGGTGGATGGAGTAGATGGTGTGGATGCTCTCCAGCAGGTACTCCATGGTGTTGTGCACCGGGTCCTCTCCCGTCTCCAGGGCCAAACGCTTGTGGCCCATGTCCTGGAGGGCCACCACCTCCCGGACAATCTCCTCCTGAGTGAGCTTTTTCCGGGGAATGTGCTTGTTCTGGCCGTGGTAGGGGCAGTATTTGCAGCCGTTGATGCAGTAGTTGGACAGGTACAGGGGGGCAAACATGACAATGCGGTTGCCATAGAACTTCTCTTTGATGCGCCGGGCCAGGCCATACATCCGCTCTACCAGGTCGGGCTGGTCGCAGTAGAGGAGCACCGCCGCCTCCCGGTGGGTCAGGCCCTTGCAGTCCTCGGCACGCTCCAGCAGCTGCTCCACCAGGGCCCGGTCATTGGCGTGGGCCTTGGCATAGGCCAGGGTGTCCCGGATTTCTCCGTCGTGGATGAACTCCTGGGCGATGTGGGATTTGGGATTATACTGATATTGCATAGCTGGTTCCTTCTTTCTCCGTCATATCACAGGGGCACCCGCCCCAGGTTTCTGATCTGTTCCTCCAGCTGCGCCCGCTGGGCAGGGATGTCCGTGTCCGGCAGCTGGGCGGGGTAGATTTCATACATGCGCTTGTAGCTGTTGGGGGTGATTTTCCGCATCACCACGTTGGCGCCCCCGGAAAACACCTGCCCGTTGTCCCCCCGCACCGTCAGGGCGGTGGTGGCGGGCAGGTTGGCCGTGGGCAGCAGCAGCCGGGCCAGGGCCACACAGCGGCGGGTCAGCTCCGGGTCCCCGGGGGTGCCGTCCCGCAGAGGGGTGTCCGGGTGGGGCAAAAAGGGGCCGATGCCCGCCATGTCGCAGGGAATGGAGGCCAACAGCAGCAAATCCCGGGCCAGGGTATCCAGGGTCTGCCCCGGCAGCCCCACCATAAAGCCGCTGCCCGTCTCATATCCCAGCTCTTTCAGGGTGCGCAGGCAGGCCACCCGCTGCTCCAAGGTGCTGTCCGGGTGGAGGCGGCGGTACAGGTCCGGGTCGGCGGTCTCATGTTTCAGGAGATATCGGTCTGTCCCCGCCTGCCTCAGGTAGGCGTAGTCCTCCCTGGGCATCTCCCCACAGCCCAGGGTCACCGCCATCCCCGTTCTGGCCTTGATCTCCCCCACCAGCTCCCCCAGAATTTTGGGGGTAAACCAGGGGTCTTCCCCGGACTGGAGGACGATGGTGCGATAGCCCACGGCGTGGGCCTCACAGGCGGCGGAGACGATCTCCTCCGGGGTCATGCGGTAGCGGGGCAGGTCTGTCCGGGGTGAGCGCAAACCGCAGTAGGCGCACACCCGGCGGCAGTGGTTGGAGATCTCCAGCAGAGCCCGGATGTGCACCGTGTCCCCCACGGCTTCGGCCCGCACCTGGTCGGCCTGGGCATAGATGGGGGCAAAATCCTCCCGCCCCAGCAGCTCCACCAGCTCCCCCTGGGTAAACTCAGCTCTCATGGCTCTGGGTGGCGGGGGCATACAGGGCCTTGGCGGATACGCCGCCCAGCTGCCCCAGCTTTCCGGTCAGGGCGCTGATGACGGCGGTGGGAGCGTCCACAATGACGCTGATGACGCTCACCCCCCGCTGGCGGTAGGGCACTCCCATGCGCCCCACGATATAGCTTCCGTAGTCGTGGAGAAGGTTGTTGATGTGGTCGGTGACGGCCAAATCCTCCACAATGATTCCGATGACGGCCAGACGTGTCTCCATAGGCATTTCGCTCCTTTTTTGCAATGAAAAAGCCTGCACGGAACATCCCGTACAGGCAAAAAGGCAACAAAACCAGCTCCCCCGTCCATGTGGAGGGAGAGTGTCAGGAGTGATCTGCCGTCTTTCCCGTCAGGGCGAGCCGTTCGGGTCAGCACAGGATGGTTGGTTTCCGTTGGCGGCGGGCTCACAAGCCCAGCGCCGCAGGCTATATAGCTTTTTCAGTATACCACAGCGGAGCGGGTTTGCAAGGGGGTTTTCCATACCCCATAAGCCTCCCTTGTGCAAAGGGAGGTGGCATGGCGAAGCCATGACGGAGGGATTGTCTGCCACTCTCTACCGTCAACCCCTCAGTCAGCTTACGCTGACAGCTCCCCTTACACAGGGGAGCCTTTGAGCCAGGCAGTCACCGGGAGCCTGGCCCCCGGCGGCGGGAACGCCGCTCTTCCAGAGTAGGCCCGGAGGTGGAAACCACCCATCCATAGGGCCAGCTGCCCAGGGTAGCCTGGTGTGGTGGCACAAACAGGAGCCACAGCAAGGGTGACGGGCCGAACTTAGGCTTGACGCATGGACAGCCTCGTACCCCAAGGGAGGTCCTTAGGGGGGAACGCCCTAAGTGGCTTTTCGTCCATTTTGGCCACTCAAAATGGACCCCAGCGGAGCGTCCCCAGATTGGGGACGAGGGAAGAAGTGCAGGGCTACCGCCCTGCGCCACAAAGGGTTTGCCTTTTCTCCCATTTGGTGATACAATGTCCCCTAGACTGTGCCGTGCACTGGCCGGCACCTGAAAAAGGAGTTACAACATGATGACTATGAAAAAGCGCATCACGTCTTTGCTTTTGGCCCTGGGTATGACGGCCTCTCTGGCGGCCTGTTCTTCCCCCGCCTCCGATTCCTCCCCCTCCCCCTCTCCCTCTGAGGAGATTGTGGTGGACCTGTCCCGGGATATCCTGGACTTCTCCGCCGGACTCAAGGCCAGCGATACCATGCTCACCGTCAATGGCGAGCCCATTCCCGCCGATTTGTACCTGTACTTCCTGGCGGTGAACTGCGCCTACCTCACCCAGATGTATCAGGCCAACGTCAGCGACTATGTGGACCAGCTCAAAAGTGACAGCAAGACCGTCACCGCCTACTATAAGCTGTTGGAGATGAAGTGCGAGGAGCTGGGCTGCCCCCTCACCGACGAGCAGCGCACCGAGCTGCAGGAGACCCTGATGTCCGAGGGCCAGGAGAGCTATGACAAGCGCAAGACCATCAACGGCCTCAGCGACGAGACCATGAATTTCGTCTACGCCATCAACTACTACTATCAGAACGTGCTGGATGCCACCGTGGCCCAGCCCACCGATGAGCAGCTGAACCAGTACGTCTATCAGACCCGCCACATCCTGCTCAAGACCGTGGATACCGAGGGCGAGCGCACCCTGCAGGAGGACGGCACTTACGCCTATCCCAAGCTGGACGAGGCCACCATCGCCGAGAAGAAGGCCAAGGCTGAGGACATTCTGGCCCAGCTCCGCGCCAGCGATGACCCCTCCGCCCTGTTCACCGAGCTGATGAACGAGTACAGCGAGGACGAGGGTCTGGCCGACAATCCCGACGGCTACACCGCCACCCTGGGCCAGATGGTCACCCCCTACGAGGAGGCTGCCCTGAAGCTGGACTTCGGCGGCGTGTCTGACATCGTGGAGTCCGAATTTGGCTATCACATCATCATCCGGGACCAGGTCAAGGACCTGTCTCAGTACAGCGACACCTGGCGGGAGTACCAGATGGGCAAGCAGGTGGACCAGTGGATGGCCGACGCCGACATCCAGACCACCGAGGCCCTGGACAACCTGGACGTGGCCGACTTCTACGCCAAGTTCAACGCCTATCAGGTGGAACTGAATGAGAAGTACACCGCCGAAGCCACCCCCGCACCCTCTGCGTCCCCCGCTCCCTCTGCCAGCGGCGACGAAGAGTCTGTGGAATCCGAGGCCGTGGGCTGATCCATCGTCACAATTCCCTTGACCTCACCCCTGCCCCCTGATACAATGCACCCACAAACGGCGTGCAGCGGGCACAGAGAATAGAAAAAGATAGACCAATCCGCTCATTTTATGTGCGGATTGGTCTTTTTTTGTCCCCTCCTCCCCGCTCCGGTACAACATAAGAAGGAGTGCATTTCCATGACGCAGTGGTACACCAAATCCTCCACCCAGACCCTCACCGATCTGGACACCGATCCCCACCGGGGACTCACCTCGCCCCAAGCTGCCCAGCGGCTCCAGCAATACGGCCCCAACCAACTGAAAAAACCCCGCCCCACCCCCATGGTGGTGCGCTTTCTCCTCCAGCTGAAAGACCCCATGATTTTGGTGCTGCTGGCCGCCGCCGTCCTCTCCCTCATCTCCACCCACGGGGCGGACTGGGTGGAGTCAGTCATCATCCTGGTGATTGTGGTGGTCAATGCGGTGATCTCCATCACCCAGGAAAACAGCGCCCACAAGGCCCTGGAGGCCTTGGAGCAGATGTCCGCCCCCCTGTCCAAGGTGATCCGGGACGGGCAGACCCTTCGCCTGGACACCCGCCAGCTGGTGCCCGGGGACATCATCCAGCTGGAGGCCGGGGACCTGGTCCCCGCCGACGCCCGCATCCTCCACAGCTCCAACCTGAAAGCGGACGAGTCCGCCATCACCGGGGAGTCGGTGCCGGTGTCCAAGGAGGCGGGGGCGGTGCTGGCAGCGGACACCGAGGTGGGAGACCAGTCCAACATGGTCATCTCCTCCACCGTCATCACCGGTGGCCGGGCCACCTGCGTGGTCACCGCCACGGGCATGGACACCCAGGTGGGGCGCATCGCCGGAATGCTCCTGGACCAGTCTGACCCCTCCACCCCCCTCCAGCGGAAAATGGGGGAAATCTCCCGCACCCTCTCCTTTGCCTGCCTGGGGGTGTGCGCGGTCATGTTCGGCATCGGCCTTTTGTACCACAAGCCCCTGCTGGAGATGTTCCTCACCGCCGTGGCTCTGGCGGTGGCCGCCATCCCCGAGGGCCTGCCCGCCATTGTCACCATCGTTCTGGCCCTGGGGGTACAGCGGATGGTGCGCCACCACGCCATTGTGAAAAAGCTTCCGGCGGTGGAGACCCTGGGCTGTGCCGGGGTGATCTGCTCGGATAAGACGGGCACCTTGACCATGAACCGGATGACGGTGGTGCAAATCTGGACCGCCCGGGAAAAACACCGCCTGGAGGCGCTGATTGTGGGGGCACTGTGCAACGACGCCACCCTCAACCACGACCGGGACGGAGTGCCCCACCTATTGGGGGACCCCACCGAGACCGCCCTGGTGGATGCTGCTCTGGAGGAGGGGCTGGACAAGGAGATTCTGGAGGAGGAAATGCCACGAGTGGCGGAAATTCCCTTCGATTCCCAACGAAAACTCATGACCACCGTCCACCCCCTGCGGGGGCGGTATCGGGTGATGGTAAAGGGGGCTCCCGACGTGCTCCTGTCCCGATGTACCCACATTCTCGCCGGGGCCCCGGTGCCCTTGGACGTGCCTGGCCTGCGCCAGGTGGAGAGCGCCAACGCCGCCATGGCCCAAAACGCCCTGCGGGTGCTGGGCTGCGCCTACAAGGACGTGGATGTTATCCCACCCCAGCGGGATATGGAGGCCCTTTTGGAGCATGATCTCACCTTTGTGGGGCTGATGGGCCTCATTGACCCGCCAAGGGTGGAGGTGAAGCAGGCCGTGCAGCAGTGCTTTCAGGCGGGCATCCGCCCGGTGATGATCACCGGGGACCACAAACTCACCGCCGTGGCCATCGCCAAGGAATTGGGCATCTTCCGGGAGGGAGATCTGGCCCTCACCGGGGCAGATCTGGACTTTATGCCCCAGGATTTGCTGGAACAAGAGGCGGATAAGTTCACCGTCTACGCCCGGGTGTCCCCGGAGCACAAAATGCGCATCGTCCAGGCCCTGCAAAAAAAGGGCTATGTGGTGGCCATGACGGGAGACGGAGTCAACGACGCCCCTGCCCTGAAGGCCGCCGACATCGGCTGCGCCATGGGCATCACGGGTACCGACGTGGCTAAGGGAGCCGCCGATATGATCCTCACCGACGACAACTTCGCCACCATCGTCCATGCCGTCCAGCAGGGGCGGGGCATTTACGCCAACATCAAAAAATCCATCCACTACCTGCTCTCCTGCAACATCGGGGAGATTTTGACCCTCTTTCTGGCCACCCTCTTTCACTTCCACCAACCCCCTCTGGTGCCCGTTCAGCTGCTGTGGCTCAACCTGGTCACTGACTCCCTCCCCGCCCTGGCCCTGGGGCTGGAGCCGGTGGAGGCGGATGTAATGGAGCAGCCCCCGCGCTCCTCCCATGAGCCCCTGTTCACCCCCGCCTTCACCTTTCGCCTGCTGTGGCAGGGGGCCCTGGTGGGTGGGCTGACCCTGCTGGCCTACTTTTTGGGGGAGTATGTGCTGGGCAATCCCGCCCTGGCCGACGCCACCGCCAATACCATGGCCTTTGCCACCCTCACCTTCTGCCAGCTCTTCCACGCCTTTGACGTGCGCAGCGAGCGTCACTCCATTGTCTCCCTGGGGCTGCTGTCCAACCCGGCCATGAATCAGGCTTTTTGCATCGGAATGGCCCTTCAACTCTCCGTTCTCCTGTTTCCACCCCTGATGTCGGTATTTTCTGTGACCTTTCTCTCCCCCATGCAGTGGTTGGTTGTCGTGATTTTGTCCATAACTCCTGTTGTGGTGACAGAGGCCGAAAAACGCTTTTTTCGTTAATTATTTAACTATTAACTTGTAAAACGGGAGTCAATTTTCCGAAAACTTTTGATATTGCGGGAAATTTTCTGTCAAAATTACATAAATGCATGGTTGCTTTTTACCAAAATTCAAGTTATAATCGGCGTAGGCTATGACTTACAAATGATACTATAATGTGTTGGAGGTTATGTCATGAAAGAAGTATACGTGGTTAATTGCTGCCGTACCGCTGTGGGTTCCTTCGGCGGCTCCCTGAAGGACGTGCCCGCTGTGGATCTGGGCGCCACCGTGGTCAAGGAAGTTCTGAACCGTGGCGGCGTGAAGCCCGAGCAGGTGGACGAGGTCATGTTCGGCTGCATCCTCACCGCTGCCCAGGGCCAGAACCCCGCCCGTCAGGTGAGCGTGAAGGCTGGCATCCCCTACTCCGTCCCCGCTTACACCGTGGGCATGGTGTGCGGCTCCGGCATGAAGTCCGTCATCGAGGGCGCTCGCGCCATTCTGGCTGGCGACGCTGACGTGATCGTGGCCGGCGGCACCGAGAACATGTCCGCCGCTCCCTTCGCTCTGCCCAACGAGCGCTGGGGCGCCCGCATGGGTGACAAGAAGGTTGTGGATACCATGATCCGTGACGGTCTGTGGGACGCCTACAACAACTACCACATGGGCACCACCGCTGAGAACATCGCCGACGTGTGGGGCATCACCCGTGAGGAGATGGACGCTTTCGCCGTCAGCTCCCAGAACAAGACCGAGGCTGCTCAGGCCGCTGGCAAGTTCGTGGACGAGATCGTCCCCGTGATGGTGAAGAAGAAGAAGGAAATGGTGGAGTTCAAGGTGGACGAGTTCCCCAAGGCTGGCGTGACCATGGAGTCCGTGGGCAAGCTGCGCGGCGCCTTCCCCGTGGGTCCCGAGGGCGTGGAGGACGAGATCGTTCACACCTTTGAGGTCACTCAGGTCCACGAGGCCGATGCCAAGCAGCACGTGCAGCGCGTGACCGCTGCCAACGCCTCCGGCATCAACGACGGCGCTGCCGCCATCCTGCTGGCCTCCGGCGAGGCTGTGGAGAAGTACGGCCTGAAGCCCATGGCCAAGCTGGTCAGCTGGGGCCAGGGCGGCGTGGATCCCAAGATCATGGGCGTGGGCCCCGTGCCCGCTTCCCGTCAGGCCATGGCTAAGGCCGACCTGAAGATCGAGGATGTGGATCTGGTGGAGGCCAACGAGGCTTTCGCTGCTCAGTCCATCGCTGTGGCCCGTGAGCTGGGCTTCGACATGGACAAGGTGAACGTCAACGGCGGCGCCATCTCCATCGGCCACCCCGTGGGCGCTTCCGGCGCTCGTATCATCGTCACCCTGCTGCACGAGATGCAGAAGCGGGACGACGCCAAGCGCGGCCTGGCCACCCTGTGCATCGGCGGCGGCATGGGCGTTGCTACCATTTTTGAGAAGGTTTAATCTTATAACCTGAACCAACACAAGGGTGTGGGGGGTCACCCCACACCCTTGTTTGAGTGTTATCTTCTTTTAAAAGCCTCCCTTGTGCAAAGGGAGGTGGCTGCCCGCAGGGCAGACGGAGGGATTGTCTGCTGCCTGGCTCTGGTCAACCCCTCAGTCAGCTTACGCTGACAGCTCCCCTTACACAGGGGAGCCTTTGGAGCGTGCCGCAGGCACACCACAATGATGATTTACTATTTTGGAGGTATCTTATGAGCTATCAGGAAGAATACCGTCAGAAGCTCACCACCGCGGAAGAGGCGGTGAAAGTGGTCAAGTCCGGGGACTGGGTGGACTACGGCTGGTGCACCAACACCGCCGAGGTGCTGGACCAGGCTCTGGCCGGACGCATGGGTGAGCTGTACGACGTGAAGGTGCGGGGCGGCATTTTGCTGCACATGCCCGCCATCGCCCAGATTGAGAACCCCGCCGAGCACTTCACCTGGAACTCCTGGCATATGTCCGGTGTGGAGCGCAAGATGGCCAAGCTGGGTCTGGCCTACTACGCCCCCATCCGCTACTCCGAGCTGCCCGGCTACTACCGGGACTGCATCGACCCCATCGACGTGGCCATGTTCCAGGTTGCCCCCATGGATCAGCACGGCTACTTCAACTTTGGCCCCAACGCCTCCCACCTGTATGATATGTGCAAGCGTGCCAAGCACATCATCGTGGAGGTCAACCAGAACATGCCCCGCTGCCTGGGCGGCTACCACACCGGCGTGCACGTCTCCCAGGTCAACGCCATTGTGGAGGGCCCCAACGGCCCCATCGGCACCATGCCCGGCCTGAGCGAGCCCTCCGAGATCGACCTGGCGGTGGCCCGTCAGATCGTGGCCGAGATCCCCAACGGAGCCTGCCTCCAGCTGGGCATCGGCTCCATGCCCGGCGCTGTGGGCCAGATGATCGCTCAGTCCGACCTGAAGGACCTGGGCGTGCACACCGAGATGTACGTGGACGCCTTTGTGGCCATGACCAAGGCCGGCAAGATCACCGGCACCCGGAAGAACTTCGACCAGGGCCGCCAGACCTACGCCTTCGCCGCTGGTACTCAGGAGCTGTACGACTTCCTGGACAACAACCCCGAGTGCATGAACGCACCCGTGGACTACACCAACGACATCGCCCGGATGTCCACTCTGGACAACTTCATCTCCATCAACGGCGCGGTGGACATCGACCTGTTCGGCCAGGTGTCTTCCGAGTCCTCCGGCATCCACCACATCAGCGGTGCCGGCGGTCAGCAGGACTTCGTCATGGGCGCTTACCTGTCCCGTGGCGGTAAGAGCTTCATCTGCTGCTCCTCCACCTTCAAGGACAAGGCCACCGGCGAGGTGAAGTCCCGCATCCGTCCCACCCTCATTGAGGGCTCCATTGCCACCTGCACCCGGAGCAACCTCCACTATGTGGTCACCGAGCAGGGCATGTTCAACGTCAAGGGCAAGACCACTTGGGAGCGTGCCGAGGGCCTGATTTCCGTGGCTGCTCCCCAGTTCCGGGATGAGCTGATTGCCGCCGCCGAGGCCATGCACATCTGGCGCAAGTCCAACAAGCGGTAAGTTTCCCTTTTTACACTTCAAGGGCCTGTTGCAGCTGCAACAGGCCCTTGTCTTGCCGCTCTCCCAAGGAGAGAGGCAACAACGCCAATGAAAAAAGTGTTCTCTTCTCCGATTTCCCAGGTGCAAATCTGCGCCCCAGCCGGGGACGCTCCGCTGGGGTCTATTTCTCAACGATGAGAAATAGACGAAAGAATCGCCAAAGGAGGGGCCTTCCCCCTCCTTGTGGAATCCACCCCGCCGGTACTGATTGAAGTGTGCGTCTTTCTCTGTTCGGCCCTTGGCCCGGTTGAGTTCACATAGATTGCGTGGACATTCTATAGAAAGTTCCTGCTCCTCTGGTAGTTGATACTTCTCTTGCCAGGGCCTTACCCTGGTATGCAGCTGTTCCCAGCTGCCGGGGGCCTGGCTCCCGGCGGCGGGAACGCCGCTTCTCCAAGGTAGGCCCGGACCTGGAAACCGCCTGGTAATAGGGCCAGCTGCCATGGTAGTCTGGTGTGGTGGCACAAACAGGGGCCATAGCAAGGGTGACGGGCCGAACCTAGACTTGACGCATGCCCAGCCTCGTACCCCCAAGGGGGGTACTTAGGGGGGAAAGCCCTAAGCGGGTTTTGGTTTCTTTTGCCCGCTCAAAAGAAACCCCCAGCGGG
>CALWXL010000032.1 GCA_944385485.1 uncultured Oscillospiraceae bacterium | reverse complement strand
GTGACCTTCTGGCCCTCCAGCAGCTTCTTGTAGCCCTCAGCCACGATGGCGGAGAAGTGCACGAACACGTCCTCGCTGCCGTCGTCGGGGGTGATGAAGCCATAACCCTTCTCAGCGTTGAACCATTTGACAATACCGGTCATGTGGAATTCCTCCTGAATGAAAAATTGCGGTTTTGAGGCAAAAGAGAAGCCCACCCCTTTCATGTACGAAAAGGGTGGACGCAACAGTTCATACATCAAAACAACGTGATTATTATAACATTGCCCCCCATAGGTGTCAAGAAATTTCCTGTCGGACCCTGTTGACCAACCAAAAGATTCCCTTCCTCCGGGGTGTTGACATTTCCCTTATCCATCAGTAGAATGTTATCTGCTCGTTTGCAAATATTATAATAATGTAGTAAGAAGGTTTTGCTGCTATGTCCGTGATTTACTTCGATTATGCTGCCACCACCCCCGTCTGTCCCCAGGCGGTGGAGGCTGTGGTGGAGGCCCTCTCCCACTTCGGCAATCCCTCCTCCCGCTATCCTCTGGGTCGGGAAGCTGCCCAAGGGGTGAAAGCCGCCCGGGAGACGGTGGCCAAAGCTTTGGGCTGCACCCCCCAGGAGGTGTACTTCACCTCTTGCGGCACTGAGGGTAACAACTGGGCCATCCGCCGGGGTGTGGAGCTGAACCGCCGAAAGGGAAAACACATCATTACCACCGCCCTGGAGCACGCCGCGGTGCTGGAGACCTGCCGGGATCTGGAGCGCCAGGGCTATGAGGTGACCTACCTCAAGCCGGACCGGGAGGGGCATATCAACCCCCAGGATCTGGCCGCCGCCCTGCGCCCGGACACCGCTCTGGTGTCCATGATGCTGGTGAACAACGAGGTGGGCTCCATTCTCCCCGTGGCCCAATGCGTGAAGCTGGTAAAGGCCTACGACAAGAACATTTTGTTCCACTGTGACGCCGTCCAGGGCTTTTTGAAGGTGCCTTACTCCATGGCCTCCTTGGGGGCAGATTTCGTGTCGGTGAGCGGCCACAAGATTGGCGCTCCCAAGGGGATTGGCGCTTTGATGGTGAAAAAGGGCGTGCGTCTGTCCGCCTTCATCACCGGAGGCGGACAGGAGAACGGGATGCGCTCCGGCACGGAGGCCACCGCCCAGATTGCCGGGTTCGCCGCCGCCTGTCAGGCCACCATGGCCCAGACCGACCGGCTCCAGCGCACCGCAGCCATCAAGGCCTACACCCTCCAGAAGCTGCAGGAGGCCATCCCACAGCTGGAGGTCATCACCACGGGAGATGCCCCCCACGTCTGCGCCGTCACCCTGCCTGGATACAAAAGTGAGGTGGTGGTGCGGGTGCTGGGGGATGCGGGGATCTGCATCTCCTCCGGCTCTGCCTGCCACAAGGGCAAGCCCAGCCATGTCTTCGCCGCCCTGGGGCTGCCCAAGCCCTGGCTGGACGGGGCACTGCGCCTGTCCTTCTCCCCCGCCTCCACCCAGGAGGAGGCCCACCGACTGGTGGAGGCTTTGAACGAGGCAGCCGCCACCCTGTTTACCACGTTGTCCTAAACTTTTCGTACTGCGAGGTCTGTTATGCGTTCCTTCTTCCGACGGGAGCCAGGCTTTTACCGCCATCTCATCGCCCTGGCCCTCCCCATTCTCATTCAAAACCTGATTACCAACTCCTTAGGCCTGGTGGACACCTTCATGGTGGGTACCTTGGGCGAGGGCCCTCTGGCAGGTGTGACCCTGGCCAACATCCCGGTGTTTGTGGTGCAGCTGATGATGTTCGGCATTCAAAGCGGCTCGGCAGTGCTCATCAGCCAGTACCGGGGCAAGGGGGATTTCGCCTCCATCAACCGGGTCATGGGCATCGGTATGTATGTGGCCGGAGCCATCACCCTGGTGTTTGCCCTCATCATGGGATTTGCCACCCAGCCCTTCATGAGCCTGTTCGGCAATGACCCGGAGGTCATCGCCACCGCCGCCCGCTATGCCCGCATTGTGGGCTGGTCCTACTTCTTTGACAGCTTTGTCCAGGTGTATATCGGGGCACACCGGGCCATGGGCAAGCCCAACCGGGGTATGTATATCCTGGCGGTGTCCATGCTGGGCAACACCTTCCTCAACTGGGTGTTTATCTTCGGCAACCTGGGCGCGCCCCGCATGGTGGAAGAGGGCGCCGCTCTGGCCACCCTGCTGGCCCGCATCCTCTCCTGCACCATTGCGGCGGTGTGGGCCATTCGGGACCGGGGCTTCCGCCTCCAGCCCGCCATCTTCTTCCGCCCCGGCCTGGAGATGACCCGGCGGTTCATCCGCTTCTCCACCCCGGTGATGTGCAACGAGACCTTCTGGGGCCTGGGCACCTCCCTGTTCCCCACCATCATGGGCCACATGGATGGGTCCAAAGAGATTCTGGCCGCCTACGCCATCGCCGGCAACATCACCAACCTGTGTACCGCGGGCGTGTTCGCCATCGGCGGCACCGCCGCCATTTTGGTGGGCCAGGAGATTGGATCGGGGCACACCGACCGGGTGTTCAACCTGGGGGCACTGCTGGATGTGCTGGCCTTTGCCTTTGGCCTGGTGTCGGGGGGCGTGTTCCTGCTCATCCTCTACTTCATCATTGCCCCCTACCTCTACCCCCTGTTCCACCTCTCCCCTCAGGCCGGGGGCATCTGCACCATGATGCTCACCATCGTGTTCTGCTTTATGCCTCTGCGCTCCTTTGACACCACCAACATCGTGGGTGTGCTGCGAGGAGGCGGAGACGTACGCATGGCCACCCTCATTGACCTCTCCCCCCTGTGGCTGGCCGCCATTCCGCTGGCCGCCCTGTCCGGCCTGGTGTTCCAGCTGGGCATCCTGTGGGTGTATCTGTCCATGATGAGTGAGAACATCATCAAGTGTATTTTCGGTCTGCGCCGCTTCCTCAGCGCCCAGTGGATCCACGATGTCACCATCGTGTCCTTCGAAAAAGAATAACACAGACCAGGTCCCGGCTGCTGTTTCACAGCAGCCGGGACCTTTTTATTCCCCTTTGTATTTCCTCCGGGTGGCCATGCCGCCCCGGATGTGCCGCTGGGCCTTGTTCACCTCCAGCACCGCCTTCACCTGCTGATACAGGGGGCGGTTGAAGGTGGGCAGCCGCTCGGACAGGTCCTTGTGCACCGTGGATTTGCTCAAGCCGAATTTCTGGGCGGCGCTGCGCACCGTGCCCTTCTCTTCGATGATGTACAGCGCCATCTCGCAGGCTCGCTCTTCCATGTTCCCTTTCAAACGGCAACACTCCCTCATGGTTCTCACGTAGGCCATGTATATGTGGGAAAGTTCCCATTTATGTGGCGCACACCTTCTCTGCAAGGCCCTTGCAAACCCCGTCCTTTTATCTCATAATATACGGTAGTATGAATCATCCCAGAAGGAGGAGATCTCATGGACTCGATCACCCGTTATTTCCACCTGGTGGAGGAAAAACCCCAGCTGTTTGCCCCTTCAGAACACGTCCCCCTCTGCCTGGATGAGGGCACCTTGCGCGCCTTTTCCGCATCCACGGGAAAGCCGGTGGGTGTGGTATACGACAACAGCCCCTATTATCTGGTAGTGGCCGATCTATGCATCAAGCCAGATGGCCAGCTGTACACCTATGCCCGGGTGATCTATCCCCACACGGAGAGCAACGGCGTGGTGGTCATCCCCCGCATGGGGGATCGGTTCGGGCTGCTGTCCATCTTCCGCCATCCGCCCCGCTGTGAGAGCGGCGGGGAATTCCCCCGGGGGTATGCGGAGGATCTGACTCCCGCAGAAAACGCCGCCAAAGAGCTGCGGGAGGAAATTGGCGCCCAGGTGGACCCCAGCCAGCTGGTCTACCTGGGGGACCTGCAGACGGACACCGGGCTGAGCGCCGGACGGGTGCAGGTGTACCTGGCCCCCATCACCCAGGCCGCTGTCCCCGAGGACAACGGCGAAGGCATCCACGGCCTGCAATGGGTGACCCAGGATGAGCTGATGGAACGGGTGGCTAATGGCACCATCTCCGACGGCCTGACCCTGTCCGCCTTTCTCCAATACCTCAGCCACACGGGGATGGGGCAACACGCTCCCCGATGACTCCCCCGCCCTTCCCCGTATTCGTCTCCTGGCTTTTGTGCAAAAACTTTGGAATACCCCCTTGCGAAACGGGTCGTTTTATTGCATAATACACAATAGAAACTGTGCTTAACCCATTCTTTCCCTTATTCTGACAAATAAGGCCCACAGTTTTGTTCCCAGTGAGAGAAAGGTTGATGTCCCATGAGAAGTTCCGGAATCCTGATGCCCATTGCCTCCCTCCCCTCCCCCTACGGTGTGGGGACTCTGGGGCAGGCCGCCCGGGATTTTGTCTCCTTCCTGGTCCAGGCGGGCCAGAGCCATTGGCAAGTGCTCCCGGTGGGTCCCACCGGCTTTGGGGATTCCCCCTATCAGTCCTTTTCCTCCTTCGCCGGAAATCCCTACTTCATCGACTTGGATGACCTGGCTCAGGACGGTCTGCTTCTGCCCCAGGAATATCAGTCCCTGGACTGGGGGGAGGACCCCGGTGAGGTGGACTACGGTCTGATCTACCGCCAGCGCTTTCCCGTGCTGCGCCGGGCGGTATCTCGTCTGAGCATCAAGCGGCCCCAGGAGCTGGCCGACTTCTGCCGCACCCAGCAGGAGTGGCTGGAGCCCTACGCCCGATTCATGGCCTTCAAAGAGCATTTCGGCGGCGGGCCCTGGTCCCAGTGGCCCGACCCCATCCGTCGGCGGGACCCCCAGGCGGTAGAGGAGCTGGCCCACACCCTGGCCTCTGAAATCACTTTCTGGAAAGGGGTACAATACCTCTTCTTCCACCAGTGGAATACCCTGAAAACCTATGCCAACGACCATGGCATCTCCATCATCGGAGATTTGCCCATCTATGTGTCGGGAGACAGCGCCGACGTGTGGGCGGACCCCCATCAGTTCCAGCTGGACGAGGATCTGTGCCCCACCGAGGTGGCAGGCTGCCCCCCCGACGGATTTTCCGAGGATGGCCAGCTGTGGGGCAATCCCCTCTTTGACTGGGAGGGCATGGCCCAAGACCGTTTCTCCTGGTGGATGCGCCGGGTGGCCTTCCAGTTTACCATCTATGACATGTTGCGCATCGATCACTTCCGTGGCTTTGACTCCTATTACGCCATTCCCGCCGGGGATGAAAATGCCCGCCGTGGCCGTTGGCGGCCCGGCCCCGGCATCCACTTCTTCAACGTGTTGAAAGAGACGTTGGGCGACCGCCCCATCATCGCCGAAGATCTGGGATTCCTCACCCCCTCGGTGCATCAGATGCTGGCGGACACAGGCTACCCCGGCATGAAGGTGCTGGAGTTTGCCTTTGACCGCCGGGATAGCGGGCAAAATCTATACCTGCCCCACAACTACCCCGTCAACTGCATCGCCTATGTGGGCACCCACGACAATGACACCGCTCTGGGCTGGACCCAGACCGCCGACCCCGAGGATGTGGAGTTGGCCCGGGCCTACCTCAACCTCACCCCAGAAGAGGGCGAGTCCTGGGGGATGATGCGGGGCATCTGGGCCAGCGCCGCCCGGTACACCATCGTACAGATGCAGGATGTGCTGGGCCTGGGCAGCGAGGGCCGCATCAATACCCCCTCCACCACGGGGGACAACTGGAAGTGGCGGGCTGCCCCTGGCTTTGACGCCCCGGAGCTGGCCCAGCGGCTGTACCGGATGACCAAACTGTATGGCCGTCTGCCTCAATGACACAAAAAGAGCGCGTTCCGTTGGAACGCGCTCTTTTTGTGCGTGCCGAAAACGTTCGACACGCTTCTCAAACATGCAAGCATGTTTTCGAGGGGATGCAGCCCGCTGCATGCACCCTTGGGGCAAAGTACGCCCCAAGGCCACACTGGCGGGCTGAGAAGGGTTTTTCCCGATGCACATGTCCCCGGGAAAAACAGATTTCCATTGATTTTCCCATCTGCGGATGGGAAAACTCTGCCGAGGGCTTTTTGACGATGCAAGATAATTTGTTCTTCTTGCATGGACTTCAGGTTTTTTGACAGTCCGTTCGCTTATGTCACTTGAGATATACCAAAAATCTTGTCGTATTGCAAGCACTGATAGTCCTCAATGAGTTTGGTATACTCGTTGGTCTCCCAGTGGCTGTACGCATTGCCCTGGGTGTCCATGTAGCCCACAAAGGTGAGCACGGGGAGCTTCTCCTGCACATCCCACAAAAAGTCCCGGTATAGGCCGCCGTCTACCCCTGCATACTTGAGCACATACTGACCCAGGAAGTTCAGGCTGGTGACCTGAGGGGCGTCTTCTGTGTCCAGAGGACGGTTGGACCAGATGACAAAGGGCACCTTGTACTTATCCATGTACTGCTCCATGGTCATATCCCCCTGGGCCACGCCATAGGCCAGAGTCTGGAACTCCTCTTCCAGCCAAGGCTGGTGGTCGCCGAACATGACGATGATGGTGGGCTCGTCATAGGTGGAGAAGTACTCCACCAGCGCCTTGAAATACTCATCGGTCTTGTTGGCCAGGGTGAGATACTGTTCGGCCTTGGGAAACTGGCCCTCGTAGCCGTTGACCGTCACTTCGGTGGGATAGTCCGCCTCTTCATAGCCGCCGTGGTTCTGATAGGTGACGTTGAAGAGGAAGAGGGGCTCTCCCTCCTGTTTGTTCTCAAACTCCCAGATGATCTGCTGGAAGTCGGAGTAGTCGCTGAGGTAGGCGTGTTCCTCCATCTGGGGCACGTTCATGTCCGAGCGGAACTTCATCTCCTCAAAGCCCAGCTTGGGGTATGCCTTGTTGCGGCCCCAGGAGGTGGGCTCACCGGGGTGGAAGGCCAGGGTGCGATACCCCAGATCTCCCAGCAAAGAGGCCATGGACTCGGTGTCATCCGAGAGGAACTGCTGGTAGGGAATGCTCCCCGAGGGCAGGAAGGCCATAGAGTGCCCCGTGAGGAACTCAAATTCACAGGCACTGGTGCCTCCGCCAAACACGGAAGAATAGGCGTGGCCGAAGATGGCATTGTCCAGAGACTGGATGTAGTCCATCACCGGCTGACTGAAGGTGACATTTCCATACTCCTCGTAGTCGGCCCAGGACTCGTTCATAATGGCCACCACGTTGTATTTCTCTCCCTGGGTGGTCTGGGTGGGAGCCTCTCCGTCCACGTGGACGGTCAGGCTGTCCCCGTCCTTGCGCACCACCTGGTCCAGGACATACTGGACGTGGTCGATGGTGGCATTGGCGGGCTGCTCCACCTTCATGTACTTGGTGTTGTCAAAAAAGGCGCTCACCGCCCCGTCGGTGCAGTAGCCCACCATCTGCTGCCAGGTGTAGGCCCCTACCCCGATCCGCTCCAGCACCATGGGCTGGGCAAAGATAAACATCAGACTCACCCCGGCCACACCTCCGGCCAGACGGAGCATCACCGTCTTGCCCGTAGGACGGAACCGACCCCAGGTGAGCTTCTTTCGCAAGAGAATCACAGCCACCAGCAACACCGCCAAGGCCACATACATCCCCCGGGTCAGGCTGATCTTGTAGCTGCCCGATACCGCCATGGCGGTTCCCACGGCGGCCATATCCCAGGGGAGAATGGGGGTACCCCGGAAGGAGTTGACGAAGTAGTTTGCCATACCCCACACGCCGCTGAGCAGATGCACCACCAGGCTGCTAATCACCGGGTAGCCCGTCAAGGCACACAACAGCCAGTAGACACCTGCCAGCCACAGGCCGTTGGCCAGCACCGCCATCAGCTTGATGTCCACAAACTTGGTGCCCATAATCAGCTGCATCAGATAAAACGCCGTCACGGGGGTCAGCAACAGCAAGGTGACCAGCAAACCCTTACTTTTTCTGTCCATTTCTTTCCATTCCATCACGTTTTCTCCAATATCCTTTCCTTTACGCAAGCTTATCAAAACTATACACGAATTTTACATAAAAGTCAAACCACCCGGAAGCCAAAAAATTGCCGTAGACCTGAGTCAGTCTACGGCAATTTCCCTGAAATGATGTCACAAAGGTTTCAATGGCTCTCCACGATCTCACCGGAGCGGTAGGCCGCCACCAAGTCCTTCAGGTCCCGGATCTGCTCTTGCAGATTGCGGCCGATGTCGGTCTGGCGGATCTTCATGCGCTGGTCCATGCGCTCCAGCACCTGAGAGCTGGAGGAGATGTCCCAGTTCTCAGTGATGGCCCGCTCCCGCCCGGCAAAGGGCTGGTGGGAGACCAGGCGCATGCAGTTGGAGTTATAGATGAGGGTATATCCGGCAATGCCGGTGGTTTTTTGGTAGGCCTTGCAGAAACCGCCGTCGATGACCAACAGCTTGCCGCCTCCCTTCACCGGGCTCTCCCCCTTCTTGGACTTTACCGGAACGTGCCCGTTGACGATGTGACTGTGGGACTCCTCCAGGCCAAACTCCTTGAGAATTTTGTCGCACACCGCCGGGTCCTGATAGAGGCGGTAGTAGGCGTTTTTCTCCTCAGTCCATGTGGACTCGTCGGCAATGAGCCGCCGCTCAAAGGTGGTCATGCGGTCCCGGCCATAGATGGGGCTGTTGCGCCCACACCACAGCCACCACAGAAAGTCCATGCCGAACTGCCGCTCGGGCGAACCCACCTTGTCGTAATAGGCTCGACGGGCTGCCAAATCGGCAAAGTCCAAAAACTCTTTCCCGCCCAGGTTCTCGCAACCAATGGAGAAGTGCATAAACGCTCCGTCCTCGGTCATGGGGATGCAGCCGTGGAAGAGCAGATTGCCGTTGAACACCTGGTACAGGCTGCCCTTGGAGTAAAGGAAGCGCACATGGCGCTGGAGCTTCTCGCTGTGGCAGAAGGAACGGGTGAGCTGGCGGATGAGCTTATCCTCCTCGTCGGTGAGGGCATAGGGGTCAGCAGGGTCCACCGTGGGGAAGTCGGTGTCCTCCAGGGCGTAGGTCTTGCCGTCAATAACCACCGTCTTGGTCTCATAGTTGATTTTGTCCAGCAGCAACCGGTCATCCATACCAAAACAGGGGTTGTTCTTGATCTTCTGCCCCTCCAGCTTGAAGAGGATGATGGTGATGGCTTTGTGCATCTGGGCAGCCAGGCGCTTGTCCCGCTCGTTGTAGCTCTCCTCTTCCTCCCGGGTGAGTTTGACCTCAAAGCGGCTGACGTCACAGTCCTTATAGGCCTCGGCGGCAAACACCGCCAGGGGACGCAGGGAAATGCCATAGCCCGTCTCCACTACGTCCAGGTTGTTGTAGCGCATGGAGATGGCCAGCACGGTGGCCACCAGGGTACGGGAGCCGGAAGCGGCACCCATCCACAGCACATCGTGGTTGCCCCACTGGATGTCCACACTGTGGTGGTGCATCAGGGCTTCCAGAATGATGTCCGCCCCGGGGCCGCGGTCAAAGATATCCCCCACAATGTGCAGATGGTCCACAGCCAGGCGCTTGATGAGCCGACACAGCTGCACCAAAAAGTCTCCGGCCCGGTCCAGCTCAATGATGGTGGAGATGATATTCTCGTAGTAGTCCCGCTTGTCCGTGTCCTCGTAGTGGGTGTGGATCAATTCGTCGATGATATAGGAATACTCTCGAGGCATGGCTTTGCGCACCTTGGACCGGGTGTATTTGGCGCTGACCAGACAGCAGATCTCAATGAGGCGGTGGAAGGTGAGGCGATACCACTCCTCAATGTTCTCCTGGCTCATCTGGCCCTGAATCTCCTCCAGCTTCTCCTGGGGATAATAGATCAGGGTGGCCAGCTGGTCCCGCTCCGCCTTGGACACACTGGTGGCAAAGAGCTGGTCGATTTTCTCCCGCACCACCCCGGACGCAGAGTTGAGGATGTGCTGGAAGGCCTCATATTCCCCGTGGACATCCGAGATAAAGTGCTCGGTGCCCTTGGGCAGGTTGAGAATAGCCTGTAAGTTGATGATCTCCGTGCTGGCGGCCTGAACCGTGGGGTACTGCTTGGCCAGCATACGCAAATAGTGCAGATTCTCCTGCTCCGAGCCGTGGCTCTGGGGGGCATTGTGGTTCATGCCAGATCCTCCTTATATGATAATGGAAGTGTCTCAGATGCGAGCCACTCCGGTGTCCCGGGCGGCCTTTGCCACCGCTGCGGCCACCGCAGGGCACACCCGCTCGTCAAAGGGAGCGGGGATGATATAGTCGGGGTTCAATTCCTCGTCGCTGACCAGCTCTGCCAGAGCCCGGGCAGCGGCCAGCTTCATCTCCTCGTTGATGTCGCTGGCCCGCACATCGAAAGCGCCCCGGAACACGCCGGGGAAGGCCAGAACGTTGTTGATCTGGTTGGGGAAGTCGCTGCGGCCAGTGCCGATCACCGCAGCGCCAGCCTCCCGAGCCAGGTCGGGCATGATCTCAGGCACCGGGTTGGCCATGGGGAAGAGGATGGGGTTGGGGGCCATGGTCTTGACCATCTCGGGGGTGACCACCCCGGGGGAGGACACGCCGATGAACAGGTCAGCCCCCACCATCACGTCGGCCAGAGAGCCAGACTTGTCCTGCTTGTTGGACAGCTCCAGCAGCCCCTTCTTCTCCTCATTGAGGTCGGTACGGGTGGAACAGATGGCGCCCTTCCGGTCGCAGATGATGGCGTCGCCCAGACCCATGGACTTGAGCAGCTTGAAGATGGCGGTACCAGCGGCGCCAGCCCCGGAGAACACGGCGGTGATGTCCTCGATCTTCTTGTTCACCAGCTTCAGGGCGTTGATGAGAGCGGCGGCCACAATGATGGCGGTGCCGTGCTGGTCGTCGTGGAAGATGGGAATGTCGCACACTTCCTTGAGCTTGCGCTCAATTTCAAAGCAGCGGGGTGCGGAGATATCCTCCAGGTTGATTCCGCCAAAGGACCCGGCCAACAGGGACACGGTGTGGACGATCTCATCCACATCCTTGGAACGGATGCACAGAGGCACGGCGTTGACGTCGCCAAAGGCCTTGAACAGCACGCACTTGCCCTCCATCACCGGCATACCGGCCTCGGGGCCAATGTCGCCCAGGCCCAGCACGGCGGTGCCGTCGGTGACCACCGCCACCGTGTTCCACCGTCCGGTGAGCTCGTAGCTCTTGCTGATATCTTTCTGAATCTCCAGGCAGGGCTGAGCCACGCCGGGGGTGTAGGCCAGGGACAGAGCCTGACGGTCCTTGACCTCCATTTTCGGCACGGTGTCCAGCTTGCCCCGCCACTGGTAGTGAAGCTTCAAAGATTCTGCTGCGTAATCCATGTTTGTTTCTCCTTTGCTGGGGTGAGATAGGTCCCCACCCATTCTTTTTGTATGATTGATTATTGTACCATAGCAGTACCAAAAACAAAAGAGGACGTGAAAACTTCTTTCTCTTTCTTGTCTCATGTGCCCGACTGTCCGGGAACTGGAGGGGAATGTATGGACCATATTCCACAAACTTCATTTATTTTCACTCTTCTTCCACCCTTTACTTGTCTTTGCCATGGGAGCGTGGTATAATTTTAATGTTTTGTTTACACCAAAGTCACATCGATGAGAAGGGAGATACTTCATGAGCCAGCAAAAACTTCTCTCTGTCGTGGTCTCTGTGTATAATGAGGAGCTTTCTCTACCCGATTTCTATGCCACCACCAAGCCCATTCTGGAGGCTTGTCCGTGGGACTATGAATTGCTTTTCGTCAACGACGGCAGTTCGGATAGCAGCATTTCCATCCTCCATCAATTCGCAGCAGAAAACGACAAAGTGAAAATCGTAGACTTTTCCCGCAACTTCGGCCACGAGGCAGCCATGATCGCCGGCATCGACCACGCCAGCGGCGACGGCATCATCTGCATGGATGCGGATTTGCAGCACCCTCCCACCAGCATTCCTGAGATCATCGCCAAATTTGAAGAGGGCTATGACGTCATCTCCATGATCCGTACCGCCCGGGAAGACGGCGGACTGATCAAAAAGATCACCTCTTCCCTCTTCTACGGGGTGCTCAATCTTCTCTCCCCCGTGAAGTTTGAGAAGAATTCCTCGGATTTCTTTGCCATTTCCCGGAGTGTGGCCCAGGTTCTGCGGAAGGATTACCGGGAAAAGGTGCGCTACCTCCGGGGCTATGTCCAGAGCGCCGGGTTCCGGAAAACCACCCTCCCCTTTGAGGCTAAAAGCCGCATTGCCGGAGAGAGCAAGTACAACATTGGCAAGTTGCTGCGCTTTTCCATCACCACGTTGTGCAGCTTCTCCGATATGCCCCTGAAGCTTGGCGTGTACTCCGGCCTGCTGGTGGCCTTCTTTGGCTTGATCCTCATGGTCTACACCATTGTCAACAAGGTGTTGTACCATGTGCCCAGTGGGTATTCCACCATCATTGTGGCCATGAGCTTTATGTTTGCCATCGTGCTGATGGTCATCGGTGTGATCGGGCAGTATATCTCTGTGTTGTTTGCCGAAATTAAGAATCGCCCCATCTACATTGTCAAAGAGTGTACCAATCTGGAAGGCCACACATCGGGAGGTATAGACAACCGTAGATAAGCTCAAACATATGGTGTATGACATCCGTTATCGCACCATTTTTATTTCCGTCTTTGTCATCGGTCTTTTTGTCCATGGCAGTCGGTTCTTCACGGTCTATCTCAGCCATGATGACCTGACCTTAACGGGTCCTGGTACCACGTTCACCTCTGGACGCTGGTTATTGCAGTTCTTATACAAGTTTGACGTCAAGGTTCTGGGCTCCCACATCAACGCCAAGGGTTTTATTGCCATTGCATCCTTTACCCTTCTGGCCCTGAGCTGTTGTCTGATTGCCCGAGATTTACGTCTCAAATCAAAACGCAGCCTCATTTTGCTCAGCGCTGTGGTGGTGACCTTTCCCTTTGTTACCAGCCTGTTTGGTTATACATTTACCGCCACATACTATTATATTGCCAACCTTATGGCCCTGGTGGCCGCCTCTTTGGTACAACGTATCCTTCCCATCCGCCAATTCTGGTGGCGGCTTGTGCTGTGTGCCGTATGGTTGGGCCTGTCCATCGCGCCATTTATCAATCCACACTGTGCGTCTTCGTGGCCTATTTGATGATTCTCTCCATCAAAGAGAGCATCTGCGGCGAAGATGAGACGTGGAAGAGTTTCTTTGTCCGCTGTGGAATGTACCTGCTGGGCTGTGTCGCTGGATATGTTCTCTATGCAATCAGCAACAAGGTTGTCCTGGACTTGGTCGGTCTGGAGATGAGCTCCTACCAAGGTCTTAACGAAATGGGTAGTTTCACCATTTCTCAGATCCTCCATCGCCTGGTCTTTGCTTATAAGGAGTTTTTCCTTCCCTCCCTGGGCAAAGAATATAGCTTGTATAGCCTGCCCTGCATTCGCTACTGCTATATGTTCGTGGTGCTGGCCATCGTTGTGTTGTGTTGTGTGTTCCTGGTGCGTGCCATCCGGAGAAAAGCTTGGACGCAGGCCATTCAGCTTTTGATCCTATTTTTGCTTACCCCCATTGCCATCAATTCCATGTATGTCATCGTGGATATGCAATCCACCACCGTCTATGCCTTGATGCTGTTTGGTTGCGTGTTTACCCTGATTTTCCCAATCTTCGCCCTGGAATACTTTCAGTGGGGGAAGGGTTTCTTTTCTCAGCATTCCCGCTCCCTGGCCAGATACGGTTGTCTGGTGACTGCTCTGCTCCTGGTATACTCCAGCGTCTACTTCGCTTATACTGCCAACGCCTGCTATACCAAAATCGCTATACAGCAACAGCAGACCGTCTCCTATTTCACCCGTCTGGTCACCAGAATACAGTCTGTGGAGGGTTATTCCACCTCCCAGCCCGTGGCCTACATCAACCCTCGTGAGAAGGCCCAGGAACAGCTTCCATTGAATGAGTTTAACATAGCATGTACCATCCGACCGGCCCGTTTTACCTCCAACATCAATCAATACGATTGGCAAGCTTATATGCGGATTTGGTGCGGATTTGCTCCTGCAACTCTGTCCGATGAAGAAACGGAAGCACTGTCTAACTTGCCGGAAGTTCAGGAAATGCCTTGCTATCCCGACGATGGCTCCATCCAGATCATCGATGGCGTCATTGTGGTAAAATTTTCAGATTGAGGGATGTATTGTGAAACTTTTCAAACTCATTGACGCCACCACCATTAAATTTTTGATGGTGGGTGTCATCAACACCCTGGTGGGCACCGCCGTCATGTTCGGCTTCTACAACCTGCTCCATGCAGGGTACTGGGTGTCCTCGGCCGCCAACTACATTGTGGGCAGCATTGTCAGCTACCTTTTGAACAAGTATTTTACCTTCCAAAACAAAGAGAAATCTGTGAAACAGATGGTCGTCTTTGTCTTGAACATCACCGTGTGCTACTTGCTGGCCTATGGTCTTGCCAAGCCCATCACCCTGCAGGTACTCAGCTTCACCACCCAGCAGATCCAGGAAAATGTGGCTATGCTGGTGGGTATGTGCCTGTTTGTGGCCCTGAACTATTTCGGTCAGCGTTTTATCGTCTTCAAATCCAAGCAGTAACCCACCCGTGTTACCGCTTTGCATTAAGTTTCTGAAAGGATATCCTCGATATGAAATTAGGAATCGTAGGCCTGCCCAATGTAGGCAAATCTACCCTGTTCAATGCCATCACCAACGCCGGTGCGGAGAGCGCCAACTACCCCTTCTGCACCATCGACCCCAACGTGGGCATCGTGGCCGTGCCGGACGCCCGTCTGGACTGGCTCAGTGAGTTCTACAAGCCCAAGAAGACCACCCCTGCCGTGGTGGAATTCGTGGATATCGCCGGTCTGGTGAAGGGCGCCAGCCGAGGCGAGGGCCTGGGCAACAAGTTTTTGGCCAACATCCGGGAGTGTGCCGCCATCGTCCATGTGGTGCGCTGCTTTGACGATGAGAACGTCATCCACGTAGAGGGCTCCACCAACCCCATCCGGGACATCGACATCATCGACCTGGAGCTCATCATGGCCGACGTGGAAATGGCCGAGCGCCGCATCGACAAGGCCACCAAGGCCGCCAAGGCGGACAAGAAGTTCCTCCACGAGGCGGAGGTGTTCCAGGATCTGCGGGACTGGCTCAATGAGGGCAAGTCTGCCCGCAGCTACCTGACCCAGGTGGACGAGGAGGACGCCGCCCTCATCGCCACCAGCGAACTGCTCTCCCTCAAGCCCGTCATCTACGCCGCCAACCTGGACGAGGAGGGCTTTTCCCACCCCGCCGATGTGGCCTATTATCAGCAGGTGTCTGAGCGGGCCGCTCAGGAAGGCGCCCAGTGCATCCCCGTGTGTGCTCAGCTGGAGGCGGAGATCGCCCAGCTGGACGGCGAGGAAAAGGCCATGTTCCTGGAGGACCTGGGCATTGAGCAATCCGGTCTGGACCGTCTTGTGGGTGCCAGCTACACCCTGCTGGGCCTCATCTCCTTCCTCACCGCCGGTGAGGACGAGTGCCGGGCCTGGACCATCGTCAACGGCACCAAGGCTCCCCAGGCCGCCGGTAAGATCCACTCCGACTTCGAGCGTGGCTTCATCCGGGCCGAGACCGTGGCCTTTGAGGACCTGAAAGCCTGTGGCTCCATGGCCGCTGCCCGAGAGAAGGGCCTGATTCGCTCCGAGGGCAAGGACTATGTGGTCAAGGACGGGGATATCATCCTCTTCCGTTTCAACGTGTGAGCATCGCAGCGAGGGAACACCCTGTGTTCCCTCCTGCTGTTTTCATGAGAAAAATCAAAGAGAAGGAGACAAGCAGATGAAACAAAACAATTCCGACGTGGTGTTTCAGTGGAAGGGCATCCCCCCTACGGGCCAGCTCATTCCCCTGGGACTCCAGCATGTGGTAGCTGCCGTGGTAGGCATCATCACCCCCGCCATCCTCATCTCCAACACCTGTAGCCTCAGCGAGGAGCAGAAGACCCTGATGATTCAGGT
>CALWXL010000031.1 GCA_944385485.1 uncultured Oscillospiraceae bacterium | reverse complement strand
TGCTTGAGCATCTCGTCCACCAGGGTGGTCTTGCCGTGGTCAACGTGGGCAATGATGGCTACGTTTCTCAATTTCTCATTTCTCATGAAACAGCTTTCCTCCTATAATCATGGCAAGACCGCCCGGGGCCCCGCAAAGCGGGGCACGCCTATGGCGTGTACAAGCATTTTATGAAGTAAAATCTTGAGACAGGGGCAATTGACTTGGCCCTGTCTAAATCGAGATGGGGTCCCCGCAGGGTGTTAGCCCTGTGGGGCCGTCTTGCTGTGGTCAACGTGGGCAATGATGGCTGCGTTTCTCAATTTCTCGTTTCGCATCTCTCATTCTCCTTATGATAAGGATGAATCTCTCAGCCCAAATCTACACTCAGCCATTCATTATATCCCGAAAAAAACGGAATTGCAACGGCAGAAGGGGAGAAAAACCCGCCCGATTCCAGAAAAGTTCTTGTGCCGCATTGACAGTATCGGTGGAATTGGGTAGAATATACCAAGCGGCCATGGGCCGCCGAACAATTGTATAGGCCTCCGTAGTTAAATGGATATAACAAGCCCCTCCTAAGGGTTAGTTGTGAGTTCGATTCTCGCCGGGGGTGCCAAAACCCGCCAAACTCCTCTGGAGTTTGGCGGGTTTTACTTCTTACTTATTCACTCTTCACGATTCACTTGGAAGAAGCCAGATTGACCAGAGCTTTTCCTCGCTTTTTTGCGTAGCATAGTGTTTGATATGCCCCACCATGGGAATGGGAAACACAAAATATCACCAAATCACTGCGTTCCACCATGTCTCTGTTACGAATTTGAAAGGCGTGTTTGGGGTGTGCTTGGGCGGCAGATTGACACACCTCCATGTCATCATAGTATGCTTCAAAATCGGAGAGATGGAGTCGAAGTTCCATGGTTGGATAGGGAAGAACCCAGATGAGAGAACAGGAATTACCATGTACATGAGACTTTAAACGCTGGATGACGGCGGTTACCATGAGGTCAAAGTCTCCATTGCGACCGACCAGAAAAACGACATGCGGATGGTGTGCCAGTAGAGCTGAAATAAGCTGCTCAACCTTGGACTCCACAGATGAAAAATCAGAAACAATCCTGTGGCCAAAGAAACTAACGGTGTATACCGATTCAGACGAAAGCAAAGTCTCACCTCCAATATAAAGTGTCCTTGCTTCATTATACACATACATTTACTTAAAGTAAAGGATTATGCAATTGTAGAAAATTATAATCCTGCTGTTTTGTTGTTAGCATAATAGCAGGAGGGGATGGCATGATCACGGAATTTCCAGAACGCTATATTACTTTAGGATTAAAGATTGCGTATTATAGAAAAAAAGCAGGGCTGACCCAGGAGCTGTTAGCAGAACGGGTAGGGAAAAGCGTCAATTTTATTGCACAGGTGGAGGGGACAGGCACCGTCCGTGGCGTATCTCTGGAAACGCTGTTTAAAATAGCCCAAGTGTTAGACATCCCTCCGGCCAAGTTATTGGCTGATGATTGATGACAGCGGCGAAATCAACAAAACTATCACCCCGGGCAGCGTGAAAACGCTGCCCGGGGTGATGATTTGTGGTGTTTTATATGCTGTACTATGAGCCCTGCTCGGCCTTCACCGTCTCCACGGTGTGGGATAGCTCGTCCAAGGCACGTTGCATCCGTGGGGTGGTTTTCGTTTGGGCTGCTGTGTGGAGCAGGGTTTCTGCCTGGGCGTAGTCCCCCTGGGCCAGTGCTGCCACCACGTCCAGGATGGCGATGTGGATACCATAGGTGGAGTCATGCCGGAAGGTGTCCAACAGCGGCTGCTGGGTTTGGTACAGCTCCAAGGCCTTTTCGTATTGATTGGTTTCAAAGTAGCTCAGGCAGAGGTTGATGGTGTGGGTCACACGCAGGGTAGTGTTCCGAAGCCGCTGGTGGGCCATGGCCTCCAGCATGGGGATGGCAGTGTCAAATTGTTTGGTCTCTACGTAGCCTGCCGCCAGATTCAGGGTCAAGATCTCCCGGAGACGCCGTCCCTTGGCGGTGTGCAGCAGGTTCTCCAGCCCCGCCACAAATGCCTGGGGATTTCCTTCCTCCAGCTGTGCGGCCAGAGCTTTGACCTTGTGAAGATAGAACAGGTTGTAAAGCACATTGATGAGTACAACGACCACCAGAAGGGCAGGGACAAGCACCCAATACCACATGAGAAAGGTGTGTTCATCAATGTTCAGGCCCTGTTGAATCAGGACCAAACCCAACCCCAGACAGAGGCCCAGGGCTATAATTTTGAGAATCCGTTTCATTGGATGCACTTCCCCCATCTCTCAAGTTGTCCTGATTGTATCATATGGAAGTTAAAAATCCAGGGACATCTGTTTAAGATTTCAAAAATGCTGCAAGCCATACCAGGGTGGCTTGCAGCATGATTGAAGTAAGGGTATCAGTCCGCTGTGGGTGGGGGCGTTTATCTCAGCACCGCCAGCTCCAACTTCTTGGTGAGTTTATTGGTCTGCTTGGTGATCTGACCCACCAGAATGGCGGCGGCAATGGTGCCTTCCCGCACGCCGCTGAGGTGGCCCAGAAATACCAGGGAGAGTACAATGGCAATGCAAACCAAGGTCACGTCAAAGGTCATTTTCATGTTGCCGAATTTGGTGGGGGCCACCTGGCAGATGGCCAGTACAATGCCCTCTCCGGCGGTGGTCACCAGGTTGGCCATCACCTCCACGCTCACCCCAAAGGCAATGAGAACAATACCCAGGGCACAGTAGACCCAGGCCATGAGATAGCCGGAGCAGGGAAGGGGGGGCAATGACCCGCTCCGCCACGTCGATGGTGAAGCCAAACAGAATGGCTGCGGGAAACTGCAGCACCTGGAACCAGTCGTATTGTCGGCGCAAAATGGCAATTTGGATGAGCACAAAGATGAAATTCATGATGATGGTGGTGGTGCCCACGGACAGCCCGGAAATCTCCGAGGTGACATAGGGCACGCTGGAAATGGGGGAGGTGCCCAGCCCGGCCTTAATGGAAAAGGCCACGCCAAAGGCCATGGTGATCAGGCCCAGGCACAAAAAGAGCAGGCGTCGGATGGGGTGGGTGATGGGGGTACGGTCCCGGTGGTTCATGGTGCTACAACCTTCTTCTGTTTGAAAATCTGATGATGCTGCCAGGAAAAAGAAGTGGGATAAAACCAAGCTTGGTCTTATCCCACTTCAATCATGATATGGTTATATGGAATATGGCGTGCAAGGCCTCTTTTCAGCACTTGACATGGTAGCACGGAGCGGCTACCTGGTCAACGGTGCCGGGGCAACCAGGGAGAAAACGGCTTACCCACGCTTGCGCTGCCGCAGGAGAACCATGGCCGCTGCCAGGCAGCCCGACAGGGTCAGGGCAGCCATCCACACCACCACATGGCTGGCATCCCCGGTCTGAGGTTGGTTGGGGTTGGGGGTCTGGGTGGGCTTGGGTACCGGGGTGGGGGTAGGAGTAGGTGTGGGCTTGGAGGCGTTGGGATCGGCGGCACCGCAGACGGTGCACACACCGTTTTCATAGTGGTGGGCCAGCTTGGGAATGGCTTTGCCCTGCTCCAGCACAGCGCCGCAGTCCTTACACACCTTGTCCCCGGTGTACCCTTCGGCGGTGCAAGCGGCCTCCTTGGCGTTTACCACCTGGGTTTCGCCGTGGCCCTTGGGGGCGAGAACGGTGTCCTCCAGGGTGATTTCCTGGGTCAGGGCCTCGTCGGCGAAGTATACGCCGCAGAACTCACAATGCCAGTACGCCAGGTTGCCGGGTTCGGTGCAGGTGGGGGCTTTGGCGTCCACCTTGGTGGCGTTGTGGCCCAGGGCACTGTCTGCCGCTTCCCGGGTGTCGGTGGCGTCGCAGCGGTCACATTTGGCGGTTTCCGTGCCGTTTTGGGTACAGGTGGCATCGTGGTTGGACTCATAGTGGGTGAAGCTGTGGCCCAGAGCGGGCAAAGTCTGGGTGTCCTTGGTGGCATTGCAGAACTGGCAGTGGATGGACTGGCTGCCCTCCTGGGTGCAGGTGGGGGCCACGTCCACGGTGTAGCTGTCTTCCCAGACGTGGTTATCCGGGTCTACCTCGCCATAGGGCTGGCCGCAGTCGGTACACACGGCCTGGTCGTGACAGGTGGCGGTGCCGCCGGTGTGGACGTGGATGCCCATGCGGAAATACAGGCAGTCGGCCAACTGCTGGAGAGCTTGGGCGTCCAATTCCACTCTGGTGTCATAGGGGGAGCCCTGGAGGTGGGCGGCGGTGGAGCCGTCAGCGTGGTCGGCATCCACCTTCACTTCCATCAGGGTACCTCTGGTGGGGGAGATGCGGAGGGTGGCCCCCTGAACCAGGCGCATACCGCCCTGGGCAGTGAGACTGTCCTCCTGGGTGCCCTGGATGATGAGGGAAGAGGCAGAGTCCACAGCCAAAGCGGTGGAGGCGATGGTGTTGGTCCCTTCCAGCCGGATGGTAAAGCCCTGGGCGAATTCACCCACGGAAATGGCGGTGGTATTGGCGCCCGGGTTCAGGGTGGCGTGGTTCAGGGTCAGGGTATGGGTGGCGGGATCATAGGACACGGTGCCATCCCCCAACACATCCGAGGCGTTGTCGCTGGTGACCTGGGTGCTGCAGACGCTCAGGTCGTACACATCGGCGGTGGACAGGGCAATCAGGGGGCTGGCATAGTCGGTGCGCTTGGTGTCGTCCTGAGCGCCGCCGCTGTACTGCTCGTTGAACAGGTAGACGGTTTTTCCGGTCAGATCGATGTCGGTCAGAGCCACGTCCACCGTGCCGCTGGCGCCGTGGGTGGCGCCGTCCAGCTGCAGGATGCGGCCATAGTGGGTGTAGGCACCGCTGGCATCGGCCACCAGTACGGACAGGTATTCGTCGGCTCCGGTGGCGGCGTTGCGGTAGGAAACGGTGAGGGTGTTGCCGGTTTTGGCGGTGGTTTCTGCGGCGAAAGTGCTGCGGGTCTGATCCAGCAGGGTCAGCTTCCACTCACTGCCCTCATAGGCGGCAATGGGGGAGATGGTGCCCTGGGAGACTTTTCCGCCCACGGCGGCGGAGGAGAAGAGCACCGAGTCCACATCCAGGTTAAAGGCGGGACGGGCAGAATTCTGAGAACCCACCCACTGATCGTAGGTGAAGCCGCCGCCATTGACGTATCCGGCATTTTGAGAGTTTCCGGTTATGGGAGAGCGCAGCCACCACAGGCCGTTGCCGTTAATCCGGGTGCCGTCGAAATACGGGGTCACACGGGAGGCGTCGTCCACAAAACCATAGGAATCGGTCTCCGCCTCTTGAGCGGAGAGGAAGAATACTTTGTCCCCATTGAGAATGTTTTCTGCGGCAGCAAAGGTGGGCTTGAATACTGTGGAGACGCTGTCGTAGGCTGCGTCACTCTTGGTGGTAGCCAGCACAGCCCCTTGCTCTCCGGCTGTGAAATTGCTCGTATAGAAGTTGGTACACCAGGCCTGGGCAGTGCTGCCTTGCCAAACTTTGGACCAGGGGGTGCTATCATCAAAGTAAATTCCACCCTTGCTTCCGGTGCCCAGACTGAGCTCAGAGAGGACAAACAGGCCCTTTCCCCCGGTGTTGGTCTGGTCATCCAGCACCCGCCACTTCAGAGGGGACTGCTGCTGTCCATACTGGCCGTAATAGATGTAATCGTAACTGTTTTTGGCATCGTATCCGGTGATTCCGCTGGCGCCTGGTACGATGGCCTTGTCACTGGCCGAGGCAAAGACTGCTGTTGGCAGCAGTGTCATTGCCACGCAGAGACTCAGGAATGACGCAAAAAGACGTTTTTTCATGCTCCTTTTCCTCCTCAATCCGAATGGGGGTGATCCCAACTGCGGAGTTGCGGGGTGTCCACCCACCCTCCAACTATCACACAGCATTATATCTAAAATAATGATAAAATTCAACTGTGGAAATGGGTGATACGTCAAAAGCGGAGCATGTTTGAAAGGGGATATGGGCCTCCATTGCCTGGAATTGCTGCCACTTGGGGAAGAAGAAATTTCCCATATTCAGGAGGATTACATCCTAAAATCCACCAGTTTCCTGGAAAAATATTAAAATAGTTGACTTATTTTCTGTATTCCATTATACTCTCAAATGGTTAGCCTAAACTAACTTACGAAAATTAAATCTGAGAAGGAGGCATGACATGTATCCCTACATACTGGTATCGTTGATACTGACTCTCATCTTTGCCCTGTGCGGCCACAGGGCCATCCGAACCCATGCGGGGCTGTTTTACGCCTTGGCGGCGGGGATTGTCCTGGGGGAAGTGGTGTACTATGTGTGCGGCGTGTACGAAGTGGCCCCTCAGTGGCTGACGGAATATCTGGTGAATCTCTTCAAGCGTGGGGCGTTGTCCACTGCCATGTTTGTGGTGGTGATGTACGCCGGGGCGATGGACCCCAGACGACCCATGGTGCGCCGGCTGATGGGCATTCGTGGACAGCTGTCCATTGTGGCCTGCATTCTCACGCTGGGCCACAACATCATCTATGGGAGAAAGCATTTTGTGGCCCTGTTTACCAACCCCGGGGAGATGAAGCCCCAGACGTTGGCGGCGGCGCTGATCTCGGTGGTGATGATTGCCCTCATGATTCCCCTGATGGTCACTTCCTTCCAGGCGGTGCGGGGGAAGATGAAGGCTCGGGACTGGAAGAAGCTCCAGCGGTTGGCCTATGGCTTTTTTGCGCTGATTTATGTCCACGTTATGGTTCTGTTGGTACCCAAATTCTCCAAGAAGTGGGTGGATATCCTGATCTATACCGTGATGTTTGGGGTGTATCTGGTGCTGAGAGGAAGCAAGGCGTGGAAGGGAAAGACCCACAGCTGTGCAGGGTAAGGTGGGATTTCCCCCTTTTGCCGGAGGGTGGGGATGTGGTATAATGATACATCTATATCATAAGGAGAGGATATCATGAAACGACTGCTGGACTGTACCGCCTCGGATTTTCGCACCATGAGCAAAGACGATCTGCTGGCATCCATCGCTGGCTCGGAAGGCCGTGTACTGGCCTGCGAGTCCATCGGCTATATCCAGCCCATGCTGGGTAATGTCACCAACGCCGAATTTACCGCCGCCATGGGGGCGGATATCCTACTTTTGAATATGTTTGATGTGCAAAAGCCGGTGATCCAGGGCTTGCCCCAGTGCGAGCCCATGGAGGTGGTGGCCAAACTCAAGGCTCTCACCGGCCGCCCCATCGGCATCAACCTGGAGCCGGTGGACCGGCCTCTGGAGCAGGAGGAGGGGGATCTGTGGGCCCTCACCGATGGCCGGAAGGCCACCCTGGACAATGCCCGGCGGGCTGCCCAGATGGGGGTCAACTTCATTCTCCTCACCGGGAACCCCGGGGTGGGAGTGACCAATGAGGCCATTGTGCGCACCCTGAAGACCTACAAGGCGGCGCTGGGGGATCGGCTGATTCTGGCGGCCGGCAAGATGCACGCCTCCGGCATCCTAACCGAGGGTGCCGAGCACATCATCACCACCGCCGACATCGACGCCTTTGCCCAGGCGGGGGCGGACATCATCCTCCTTCCCGCCCCCGGCACCGTCCCTGGCATCACGGTGGAGTATGTCCGCAGCCTGGTGACCCATGCTCACTCCCTGGGCTGCCTGACCATCACCGCCATCGGCACCTCCCAGGAGGGGGCGGATGTGGACACCATCCGGCGCCTTGCCCTGATGTGCAAGATGACCGGCACCGACATCCACCACTTGGGAGATGCTGGCTATGCAGGAATGTCTCTGCCCGAGAACATCCAGGCCTATTCCGTGGCCATCCGCGGCATCCGCCATACCTACCACCGCATGGCCTGCTCGGTAAATCGATAATTAATTGAAATAAAAAATGACCGAAGCGAAAGCTTCGGTCATTTTTTGTGAATTTACTCCCGGTCGGACAGGGGCACAAACTCCCGCATGGGACACACGGCCTTATAGGCGGGGCGGATGATGCGGCCGGAGGGATTGAACACCTCTTCCACCCGGTGGGCACACCAGCCCACAATGCGGGCGATGGCAAACAGGGGGGTGTACAGCTCGGGGGGAATCCCCATCATCTTGTACACCAGGCCGGAGTACAGGTCCACGTTGGCGCACATGGCCTTGGTCTGGCCGGTGACCCGGTGGAACACCTCGGGGGCCAGCTTCTCCACCCGCTCGAACAGTTCCAGTTCCTCCACAAAGCCTCGCTCTTCCGCCACTTGGCGGGCAAACCGCTTGAGCATCACGGCACGGGGGTCGGACAGGGTGTAGATGGCGTGGCCCATGCCGTAAATGAGCCCCGAGCGGTCTCCCGTCTCCTTTTTCAGAATCTTCTCCAGGTAGGCGGCCACCTCGTCGTCGCTGGTCCAGTCCTTCACGTCCCGCTCGATGTAGCCGAACATCTCCATGACCTTCTTGTTGGCGCCGCCGTGGCGGGGGCCTTTCAACGAGCCCACAGCGGCGGCAATGGCAGAGTAGATGTCGGTGCCGGAGGAGGAGAGGACACGGCAGGCAAAAGCGGAGTTGTTGCCGCCGCCGTGGTCCATGTGCAGCACCAGGCACAGATCCAGCAGTCGGGCTTCCGCCTCGCTGAACTTCTTGTCCGGCCGGATGGAGCACAGGAAGTTCTCCGCCACGCTCAGCCCGTCCTGGGGCCGGTGGAGCACCAGGGATTCGTTGTCGAAGTAGTGGCGCTTGCAGGCATAGGCGTGGGCCACGATGACAGGGAAGCGGGCGATGAGCTGGATGGCCTGGAACAGCTCCACATCCAACTCGTTGTTGTCCGGATCCGGATCATAGCAGTACAAGGATAGGGTGGAGCGGGCCAGCTTGTTCATCAGGTCCCGGCTGGGCCCCTTCAAAATCATATCTTCGGTGAACCCCGGGGGCAGGTTGCGGTAGTGGTTGAGCATATTGCAGAAGGTAGTCAGCTCTTCCTTGGTGGGCAGGGAGCCGAAGAGGAGCAGATAGGCGGTCTCCTCGTAGCCGAAGCGGCCCTCCTTCAAAAAGCCCTCGATCATGTCGCACACGTCATAGCCCCGGTAGATGAGCTGGCCCTCGGCGGGGATTTTCTCCCCGTCCTGAAGGTAGTAGCCCCGGACGTTGGCAACGTTGGTGATGCCGGCCATGACGCCGGTGCCGTCGGCATTGCGCAGCCCTCGCTTGACCCCGTACTTTTCATACAGAGAGGCAGGCACCTGGTGCTGTTGGGCATACTCGCCGCATATATGTTGAAGGAAGGACAGAGAACGCCCATCCATGAGATCAAAAGATTTGATGGAATACATGGTGCACCTCCAAAGTACCGGTGGGGCGGGAGCCGCCCCCCAAGGGATTTCCGATTTCTTCATAGTATAGCGTATTAAAGTGTGACAGTCAAGACGAAACGAGGAGGAGAGACAAGTGGGACGATGGCCCATGGATGGAGATGTGATGCGGATGGTGGCCTCTGGCATGGTCATGGGGCTGGCCACGCTATTGCTGTTCCCTCTGCTGACTTTGGGACAGGCTGGGGGTGGGGAGAGCGTGGCCACGCTGCCCCCGGAGCCCGGGGCTTCCGCCACCCCGGCCCCGGAACAGGCCAAGACCTGGGACCAGACCCAGACTCTGCGGGTGCTGGTGGGGGAGGATCAGGTGGAGGAGATGACCATGGAGGAGTATTTGTGGCGGGTGGTGGCCGCCGAGATGCCCGCCTCCTTTGAACCACAGGCTCTGCGGGCCCAGGCGGTGTGCGCCCGCACCTACTCCCTGTGGAAGATGCAGGCCAACGCCCATCAGGACCAGGGGGCGGACATCTGCGCCGACTCCGGGTGCTGTCAGGCGTACATAGATCCACAAAAGGCAACGGAGAACTGGGGAGACAACGCCCAGAGCAACACGGAGAAGATTGCTCAGGCGGTTTCTGACACCGCCGGACAGGTGATGACCTACGACGGCAAGCCCATCCAGGCGGTGTTCTTCTCCTCCTCCACCGATTCCACCGAGGATGCCCAGGCGGTGTGGGGCAACAGCATGCCCTATCTGGTGTCCGTGTCCAGCCCTGAGGGGGAGGAGGTGCCCAACTACTATTCCACCGTCACCCTCACCCAGGAGGAGGTGGAGAAAAAGGTAACGGAGGCCTACCCGGATGCGGACCTGTCCGGAGATCCGGCGGGGTGGCTGTCCGGGATGACCCTCACCGCTTCCGGGCGAGTGGCCAGCATGAAGGTGGGGGGCGTGGAACTCACCGGAGGGGCGGTGCGCACCCTCTTCGGTCTGCGTTCCGCCTGCTTCCAGGTCACCTATCAGGAGGGAAAATTCACCTTCTCGGTGACCGGGTATGGCCACGGGGTGGGCATGAGCCAGTACGGGGCCAACGCCATGGCCAAAGAGGGAAGCAACTGGCAGGACATTTTGAAGCACTACTACACCGGCGTGAGCATTGAGAAGAAAAGCTGAACAATCCCCTGCTGTTATGAAAACAGCAGGGGATTGTATCACCGGATGATAAACCACACCACCAGCAGCAGGACCAGAAAGGCCAGGTTGAGGGCGGTGAACTGGCCCAGATACTTCCCCTTTTTCTGGGGGAAGGCCCGGGCGATGTATTTATAGGAGATGAGGCTGGCCATGGAGGCAATGAGGGTGCCCAGGCCGCCCAGGTTGACCCCCAGCAGCAAATCCGAGCCCTTCTCGGTAAAGCCGGAGAGGAGCAGGGCGGCGGGGACGTTGGAGATGACTTGGCTGGCAATCACCCCGCACAGCACCTCCTGCCCCTGGATCAGGGACTGGAACAGGGCAGTGAGGGCGGGGATGCGCCCCAGGTTGCCCACAAAGAGGAAGAAGCCCACAAAGGTGGCCAGCAGAGCATAGTCCACATGGAGCAGCACCTTCCGGTCACAGACCAGCACCACCACCAGCACCAGGGGGCACAGCACGTACAGGGGCACCACCTGGGCCACGCCCCCCAGACACAGGGCGAAGAGGGCTCCGTAGGCTGCCACCCGGGCCCCGGACAGGGGAGGAATTTCCCCGGACACAAAGGGGACCGCCAGGGACTGGCTGGGTCGCACCAGCAGGAACACCACCAGCAGCACCAGGCACACCCCCACATAGGGCAGGACGGTGGCCAGGAAGGAGAGCAAATCCATGTCATACCGGGAATAGAGGTACAGGTTCTGGGGGTTGCCGATGGGGGTGGCCATGCTGCCCAGGTTGGCGGCGATGGTCTGCATCACCACCACCGGGATGACCCGCTGGGTCTGTCCCGCCAGGGAGAGCACCTCCAGGGCGAAGGGCACAAAGGTGATGAGGGCCACGTCGTTGGTCACCGCCATGCTTACAAAGAAGGGCAGGAGAATGAGCACTCCCTCCAGCTGCCGGGTGGTTCGGGTCAGACCCAGCATGGCCCGGCCCAGGCGGAAGAAGAGCCCCTGCCGCTGCAGGCCTGCCATCACTGCCATCAGGGAGAAGAGCATCCCCAGGGTGTGCAGGTCCACATAATCCAAATACTTGGCATCGGGGGGAACGAAAAACGCGGTGAGGATGGCCAGGACCCAGGCCACGCACAACACCGTCTCCCCACGGAGCCAGTTCAACACTCGTTTCACGTCCATCCACGCTCCTTTTGCGTCAGATATGGTAGCACAGGCCGAACAAAAATGCAATGTTTTCCAGGTGAGAAAGAGAAAAAACAGAAAAGTTTTGTCAAAGATTGCAAAAGTTTGTATCAAGTGGTAAAGTGGGGGTATCACCATGACAGAAAGAGAGGGATGGGAGATGGCGTCTCCAAAACGTCTGGAACCCAAGAAACCGGGAATCATATCAAAACTGAAGAGTATGCCCCGCCCAAAGCTCTCTCTGCCGAAGGTGTCTCTGCCCCAGATTTCTCTGCCCAAAGCGTCCAGGCCCATGGGGGCCGTACCCCAGGCCACGCAGCGGAAGATATCCTCCCACCGGAGCAGGCGGGTGAAAGGCTCGCCGCTGATTTCGGCAGTGAGTTTGCCGTTGATGGTGCTCTACCATGAGCTGTTGCTGCGGCTGTTTGATGGGGAGAGCGCCTTTTTTGCCCCTGCGCTCCTGCTCATTGTGGTGTTTTCCATGGCGGCAGGGCTGGCGGTGTTTTTGCTGGTGGATCTGATCCCCCACCGCAGGACGGCCCGGATTTTGGGCGGCGTGTTGGTGGCGGCGTGGACGGTATTCACCTGTGTGGAGTACTGCTGCAAGAGCTTTTTCAAAATCTACTTCGGCCTGGGCTACATGCAGGGCATGGCCGGGCAGGTGGTGGGAGATTTCAGCGGCACCATGGTGGAAGTGGTGCTGGCCCGGATTCCCTTTATCCTCCTGGCGTTGATTCCTCTGGCTGTGTATGTGTGGCTGTGTCCGGTGATTTTCCACGAGAAAAGACAGCGGGCCCCGGTGCGGTTCATGCTGGCGGTACTCATGGTGGTGTTCCAGCTGGTGGGCGTGTTTGCCGCCCGGATTGGCGGGGCCAAGAACTACTACACCTATGACTTTTCGGTCAATGCCTCCATGCCCCACTTCGGCCTGGTCACTACCCTGCGGCTGGAGCTGAGCTATGCCCTCACCGGGATTCCTCAGGCGCCCCTGGATCAGCTGCTCCCCGACGACCCTCTGCCCACGGCCACGGTGGCCCCATCCTCCGACCCCTCGGGCACCGATGCCCCCCAGACTCCCACCGGGGACAACGTGCTGGACATCGACTTTGAGGGCCTGGCGGCGGGGGAGAGCGACGAGACGCTCCAGGCCATGCACCAGTACTTTGCCGCCAAGAGTCCCACCAACAAAAATGAGTATACCGGATATTTTCAGGGGAAAAACCTCATCCTCATCACCGCCGAGGCCTTCTCCCCCTATGTCATCGATGAGAACCTCACCCCCACCCTCTACAAGCTGGCCCATGAGGGATTCGTCTTTGAACACTACTATCAGCCCGACTGGACCCAGTCCACCACCGGCGGGGAATTTGCGGTGATGACCGGGCTCATCCCCACCTGGATCGGGGGGAGCAACCTGTCCTTCCGGGTCAGTGCCAACGACGATATGTCCATTGCCCTGGGGTGGCAGTTCCAGAAGCTGGGCTATCACACCCTGGCCTACCACGACAACACCTATACCTACTACGGCCGCAACGAGACTCACCCCAACCTGGGATATGAATACCACGGCATCGGCAACGGCCTGGAGCTGAAGAGCAACCTGTGGCCTTGCTCCGATCTGGAGATGATGGAGGCCACGGTGGACGGGTACATCCAGGACTATGTGGAAAACGGTACCCCCTTCCACACCTATTACATGACGGTGAGCGGCCACTGCAACTACGACTGGACGGGCAACGCCATGTCCCGGAAAAACCAGGAGACCATTCAGAAGCTCTACCCCAACGCCTCGGAGCAGGTGCAGGCCTATCTGGCCTGTAATCTGGAACTGGAGTATGCCATGGAGTATCTGGTGGAGCAGCTGGAGGCGGCAGGGATTGCCGACGACACGGTGATTGCCCTCACCGCCGACCACTACCCCTATGCCCTGGTGGAGGGGGACAAGGACTACTACAACGAGCTGGCGGGCACCAACAACTCCGAGCGGGACACCTCCCGCTACCGCAACACCTTTATTTTGTGGAGCGGGTGCATGGAAGAGCCGGTGGTGGTGGACACCCCCTGTTCCTCCATCGACATTGTGCCCACCCTGTCCAACCTCTTCGGGCTGGCGTACGACTCCCGGCTCTACTCCGGACGGGACATCTTTGCCACCAACTACCAGGCAAACCAGTATTCCAGCAACATGCCTCTGGTGGTGTTTGCCAACAAGGGCTACGGCAGCAGCTGGATCACCGACGCGGGCACCTATGAGGCCTCCACCGGGACCTTTACCCCCCGGGATGGGGTGACGGTGGACGAAAACTATGTCAGCCGGGTCAGCCGCCTGGTCAGTGCCAAGTACACCTACGCCAAACTGGTCATCGAGCGGAACTATTATTCCTTGGTGTGGCCAAAAAGTAAGTAAAAGCCAAATCCCTCCGGCATATGCCGGAGGGATTTTCAGCCTCATAGGATTCCGCCACCTGCAGGTGGCGGAATCAATTAAAATGTCGTCATTTCCGGGGACATGCGCATGGGAAATGACACCTCTCATGACGCCTGGGGTGACTTTTTCGTTAGAAATCGAGCCCCAGGCGTCATGCAATCCTTCCCGTTGGGAAAGGCTCTGCCTGTTCCAACGAGTTAATTTCCGCAGGCGATGACCAGCGCCTGGGAGCGGTTGGAAATGGTCAAATCGGTGTATTCCCCGCCAAATTCCCCGTCCACCGTCCAGGCCAGAGGCTTGGGACTGGTGAATTGGGCCTGGGTGCAGGTAAAGCCCACCACACTGCCATCTTCGGGCAGCTTTTGGGTGGTGAGGGCGGTGAGAATGGACTGCCAATCCTTGGCGGTCTTGGGGGTGCGGATGAGCAGGGCCTCAAACTGCCCGTCGTCCAGGCATACCAGGTCCCGGGGCAGGTTCACCAGCCCGCCGATGGACACGGTGTTGGACACCATGCCGTAGATGAAGTCCCCCTCCACCTCCAGACCCTGGTCGGTGGTGACCTTTACCTGGTAGCTGGGGAAGTTCACCAGCCGCCCCGCCCCCTCCAGCACATAGGCCAGGTGGCCCAGCAGGTTTTTGGAGGCCTGGGGGGTGGAGTAGGACACGTCGGTGAACAGGCCGAAGGCGGCAATGTAGAGAAATTGTCGGTCAGACAGTTCTCCCACATCGATGGCCCGGGGCACTCCGCCGCAGGCCACCTTGGCCAGCTGCTGGGTGGAACGGGGGAGGTTGATGTTGCGGGAGAAATCATTGGTGGTGCCCGCCGGAATGTACCCCAGAATGGGCCGCTGGCCCTGGGGAAGGGTGAGCAGACCCTGCACCGTCTCGTTGAGGGTGCCGTCCCCGCCGCAGCACACCACCCGGTCATACCCGGCAGCGGTGTCCGCCACCACCCGGGTGGCGTCTCCCCGCTCCAGGGTGGGCCGGACGGTAATTTGATACCCCTCCTGGGCGAACACGGTGAGCACATCGGAGAGTATGGCTTTCGCCCGCTGGCGCCCTGCCTTGGGGTTGTATACAAAGAGCAGCTGTTTCATGGTAAGCTACCTCCTAACATCTTGCCTATTAGTATACCCAAAAGCCAAGTGGGAAACAAGGTAGAATCTGTGAACACTGCCCTTGTCAAACTCTGGTTGCTTTCGTATAATACTGTACAAAAGAAATCCAGCGAGGAAGTGACCCTGCATGAACCGGAAAACCTTTGCCGCCGCCTTTCCCTACACCGTGCCGGTGCTCATGGGCTATCTGTCCATTGGCATTGTCTTTGGGTGGATGATGTCGGCGGCGGGCTATGTACCTCTGTGGTCGGCCCTGATGTCCATGACCATTTACGCCGGAAGCGGCCAGTATCTGGGGGTGAGCTTGCTGTCCTCCGCAGCGCCTTTGGCGGACGTGGCCCTGCTCACCCTCATCATCAACTTCCGACACCTGGTATACGGGCTATCCATGCTGGAGAAGTTCCGGGGCATGGGGGCGCGGAAATGGTACATGATGTTCTCCCTCACCGACGAGACCTACGCCCTGCTGGCCGGGGTGGAGCCGCCGGAGGGGGTGAAGAGCCGGGACTTTTACTTCGCCATTGCCCTGCTGGATCAGCTGTATTGGATTGCCGGGTCGGTGATCGGGGCGGTGGCGGGAGCCCTTATCACCATCAACACCCAGGGCATTGACTTTGCCATGACCGCCCTGTTTTTGGTCATCGCTGTGGAACAGTGGCAGTCTGCCTCCCGGCACCTGCCGGTGTTTCTGGGGACTGGAGGCACCTTGGTGTGTCTGCTGGTCATGGGTGCGGAGAATGGGCAATTTCTCATTCCCGCCCTGGGCATTTTGGTGTTGGGGCTGCTGTTGCTGCGCCCCTATCTGGAGAGAGAGGAGGAACAAGCATGAGCATCGCCCAGACGGCCGCCGCCATTGCTGTGATGGCGGTGGTGACCTTTCTCACCCGAGCCCTGCCCTTTTTCCTCTTTGACCGGGGCGGAAAGCCTCCCCGTGTGGTACTCTACCTGGGGAAATACCTCCCTGCGGGGGTCATTGCCATGCTCATTGTGTACTGCCTGAAGGGGGTAGGCTTTGAGAGCCCCGGGCAGTGGCTGCCCTCGCTGCTGGCCTGTGGGGCTGTGGTGGGGCTGCACCTGTGGAAGCGCAACAATATGCTCTCCATTATGGGGGGGACCATCTTCTATATGGTGTTGGTGCAAGTCGTTTTCTAAGCGTCGGCAAACAGATCTGCCAGGGTGCGGGCGTACAGCCGCCCGGCGGTGATGGCCTCCTGGAGGGTGTTGCCGTGGCTGCCGATCTCCACCAGCAGGCACCCGGTGGAGTAGTGCTGGTTGAACCGGGAGGTGCGCAGGGCGATGGGCCGGGCCAGGGTGGACCACTTATCCGCCAGGGC
>CALWXL010000030.1 GCA_944385485.1 uncultured Oscillospiraceae bacterium | reverse complement strand
TTCGTGTTTCTCATTGTTTAATTTACAAGGTACAAACCGCTCAAACAAGCGGAGCCTTATTATATCAGGCTCGCTCTCAGCTGTCAAGCACTTTTTCAAACTTTTTTCAAGTTTTTCTTTCGTGCTGTCATCCAACCGGCTCGCTCGAACTTTTATATCATATCACACCATTTCGCTCTTGTCAACACCTTTTTGAACTTTTTTCTCAACTTTCCGTTGGATTTCCGTTCCGGTGTTGGCCTCGCGTCAGGCGCTCAGTTAATATACCAAATCCTCCTCCAGTTGTCAACACTTTTCTTCGCCTTTTTTCGACTTTTTTCGAACTTTTTCCTCAGCCACCAGATATGGTGGTTTTTCTAGAACTCCACCACTATTCTCCCCTCTCCCCGGGGACTCATGGCCGCCAGGACTGCCAGCGTCAGATTCCCTATAGGCCAGACCATTGCGGGCCATCCATCCGTCCAACCGGACAGGGCCACCACAGCCCCCAGAACCACACACACCACCGGGCCTTTGCCGCCGCCCCATACCCGAGCCAGCAGCCCCGCCCATACCAGGTCACAGATGAGCCACAGGGCGGACAACAGTCCCTCAGTGCGGGCGCTCTCCCCCATTACCCCTGTGGTCACAAAGAAGGGCTGTTCCAGCCGGGCAGCCGCCTGGCCCAGGATGCCCCGGGTGAGGGCAGCCAGCCCCACCGCCACTACCCCCAGCAGCAACAGCCACCGGCCCACGGCCCACTGCTCTCCCTGGCGAGGGGACACCTTATATAAATAGGGTAGTACCCACGCCGCCATAGCCACAGCCCCTGCTGCGGTAATTGCGGAGGTCCAGCCCCCTTCCTCCTGGGTCCACAGGTAGGACACCGTCACCTGGGGGATGGTGAGCAGCCCCACCACCGCCAGTACTGCCACCAGTACCATCCAATAGATCTCCCCGCCCCGGAAGAAGGCCGCCGGCTTTCCCCAGCTCATCCAGAGAACGGGCAAGGCCAGCAGGAGGATGAGCCAGCCCTGGACCCCCTGGCTGCCTCCCGTCAGTTCCAGTCGGTGGGTGGCCTGGCCCAGCACATGGCCCAGGGCCAACACCGACCAGCTGGTATACACCGCTGTGAGCAACACGCCGTACACCCCCCGGTATACACTGCGGGTGCGCAGGCGCAGGATCACCCAGGTCATGAGGGGCACCGACACCGCCACCCCCACCAGGCCCCACTTCCAGTCCATCTGCCCTGCCTGAGCCGCTGCCAGAGACAGGCCGGAGAGGAGCACCGCCGCCAACACCTGGCGCAGCGAGAAATCTTCCCTTGTGTTCACCCTCATTCCTCCCATGTCCAGCGTCCAGCCTGTACCAGCTGCCCGCCGCGTTGCTCCACCTGGGGCAGCTCCGCCCTTCCCCGGGTGGTGAGCGCCGCCAGTACCTCCACCACCGTGGGGGCCTGCACCCCCTGGTGGGTGAGCAGGGTCAAGTCCCCTTCCGGGTCGTCACACCCCTCCAGCATCCGGGAGAGGTCACCCTGAGCCAGCCACACCGTGGCGGTGGCCCCCAGTTCCTCGTCCTCCAGCACCTGCTCCAGCACCTGATCCAGGTCCACCTGGGTGTCCACCATCAGATAGGACACCGAGGTGAGGGACAGCTCCTGAGAGGCCGACCAGGGTACCCCCTCCAGGGCCACAGCAAAGGTGTCCCCGCCGCAGCGGCCCCGGATGGGGGTCTGGTCTGTCTTGTCCATGCCGCACACCGCCGTCAACTCCACCGGGCTGCTTCCCTCCACCCCCAGCACCCGCACCAGGGCCAGCTGATCCGGCTCCCGGGCGGTGGGGGCGCAGCCGCACAGCACCAGAGGCAGGGCCAGAGCCAACATCCACATCCGTTTCAACCTTGATTCCTCCTGTTTTGGGGATTGAGATACCGCGGCCGGGTCTTCACCCAGGGCAGAGGCTGGCGGAACACCACGTGTCCCCGCTCCCCGCTGCCCCCACAGGAGGCAAAGGGGGTGAGGTAGGCCACCCCGAAGCTCTCCAGGGAGGCCAGGTGGTACACCAGGGCCATGCCCGCCAGCACCAGACCAATAAGCCCCGCCACTCCGGCCGCCAGAGTAATGCCAAACCGCCACAGCCGCAGGGCCCCGGAAAAGTCCTGGCTGGGGGCGGTGTACCCGGCAATGCCCGCAATGGCCACCATCACCAGCACCGCCGGAGACACCAGCTTGGCCTCCACCGCCGCAGACCCCACCACCAGGCCGCCCAAAATGGACACCGTCTGTCCAATGGCGGTGGGCAGGCGCAGCCCCGCCTCCTGCACCACCTCAAAGGCAACCAGCATCACCAACACCTCCGCCAGGGTGGAAAAGGGCACGTCCGCCTTGGCGGAGATGATGGACAGCATCAGCTTCACCGGGATGAGCTCCGGGTGGTAGAGCACCGCCGCCACATACAGCCCCGGCAAAAACAAGGTCACCAGCATACACAAATACCGCAGCACCGACAGGGCGGAGGCCACCATCCAGCTGGTACTCCGGTCCTGGCCCGTGCGATAGAAACTGTCCAGGGTGGCGGGGTACAGCCACCCCATGGGAATGCCGTCCACCAGCACCCCCACCCGGCCCTCCGCCAACCCCGCACAGAAGCGGTCGGGCCGCTCGGTGTACACGCTCATGGGGAAGGGGGTTTTCGCCTCCTGCCCCACCATATACTGCTCCAGATTTCCCGTCATGAGCATGGCGTCGATGTCCATGCCCCGCACCCGCTCCTCCACCTGTTGGGCCAGCTGGGGGTCGGCGATACCTTTTATATATAGAATGTCCACGGGGGTTACCGACTGCCGCCCCACAAAGGTCTCCCCCACCCGCAGCTCGGGGGCCCGGAGGCGGCGGCGCACCAGGGAGGTGTTGGTGCGGATGGACTCCACAAAACAGTCCCGGGCCCCTTTCACGTCCGGCTCGTTGTCCGGGGGCGAAATGGACCGCTTCTCCTCGGTGGCGGTCATGAGGGTGAGCACCTTATCTTTTCCCGGGAAAAACAGGGCCACCCAGCCGTTGACCAGGTCGAACACCACCTGGTCGGCGGTGGTGCGCTCGGACACCGCCAGGGAGTACAAACACCCCTTGGCCATGCGGTCATAGGCCTCGTCCAAGGTGTTCACCTCCGCCAGGGCCTGACACTGGGTAAGAGGGCGCAGCACGTAGTCGCTGGCCCGCTCGTTGCGCACCTGGCCCACAATGTAGAGCATTTCAATGGCCCGCTGGGGGTCGTTGCCTAGATAGAGGGTTCGCCGCCCAAAATCTGCGCACCCTTCAAAGACCTGGGCAATGCCGTCGGCGGTGAGAGGCGCCGTGATCCGAGGCTCCTTGGGCGGGTGCGGCGGTGGAATATGTTGGTGTCCCATAGTGACTGACTCCCCTTTCACAAATTTCAGTATGCCACCCCCTCCATTCTTTTATACCCTTACCATAGTAATTTACTAGGAAACTCTGGACGTGTCCCTGGGGGTGTGGTAGAATGACGTGGAAGGACAATCCCTCCGTCAGCCTTACGGCTGACACCTCCCTTTGCACAAGGGAGGCAAAGAGGAAGTATTTAAGAAAAGGTGATACCATGCTTTACACAATCATCGCCCTGGTGCTGCTGGTGGCAGACCAAGTGGTGAAGTACCTGGTGCGGACCGGCATTGACCTGGGCCAGTCCATTCCCTTCATCCCCCATGTGCTGGATCTGACCTATGTGCAAAACACCGGAGCCGCCTTTTCCATGCTGGCGCAACACACCTGGATTCTCATCCTCATTTCCGCCATCATTGTGGTGGTGGTGGCGGCCTTTGTCCGCCGGGGCTTTTTCCAGGGCTGGCTGGGGCTCACCGCCGCCATGCTGGTGATGTGCGGAGGCGTGGGCAACCTCATTGACCGGGTGTTGCTGGGCTACGTCACCGACATGTTCCAGACCACCTTCATGAACTTCGCCGTGTTCAACCTGGCTGACTGCTACATCACCGTGGGCGTGGTGCTCCTGTTCATCTATGTGCTGTTCTTCTACCCCGATCCCAAAAAGGAGGAGGTGGAGCCCCATGCAGACTGCGACCTTCCCGGTGACGGTACTTGAGGGGGGCCGGGCTGACGCGGTGCTCTCCGCCCAGCTGGACGGGCTCACCCGCTCGGCGGCTCAGAAGTGGATGGAGGAGGGCCGGGTCACCTTAAACGGGAAACCCGTGAAGAAAAACGCTCCCCTCAAAGCCGGAGACACCCTGCTGGTCTCCCCGCCCCAGCCCCAGGACATTGACCTCATTCCCCAGGACATCCCCCTGGACATCGTCTATGAAGACGACGACGTGGTGGTGGTCAACAAGCCCGTGGGGATGGTGGTCCACCCCGCTCCGGGCCATCCCGACGGCACATTGGTAAACGCCCTGTTATATCATTGCAAAGAATCACTATCTGGAATCAACGGAGAGAAGCGTCCGGGCATTGTCCACCGCATTGACCGGGATACCTCGGGGCTGCTCATCGTGGCCAAGAACGACAAGGCCCACCTGGCTCTGGCCTCTCAGCTGCAAGACCACTCCCTGTTCCGCCTCTACCACGCCGTGGTGGTGGGTGGATTCAAGGAGGAGGCGGGGACGGTGAACGCCCCTCTGGCCCGGCACCCGGTGGACCGAAAACGCATGGCGGTGTGCCGTGGAGGTGAGGGCCGGGAGGCCATCACCCACTGGCAGGTGGTGGACAGCCAGGGCGGCTACTCCCACATCACCTGTCGCCTGGAGACGGGGCGCACCCACCAGATCCGGGTCCACATGGCCTCCATCGGCCACCCCCTGGTGGGGGACGTGGTGTACGGCTCCAAAAAGCCCTTCCCGGGGCTGGCGGGTCAGTGTCTCCACGCCGCCTGTCTCACCTTCACCCACCCCACCACCGGGGAGCGCATGACGGTGGAGGCCCCGCTGCCGGACTGGTTTACCAAGACCCTCCAGCGGCTAAACTTAACTTGATCATTTTCCCATCCATATATGAAAGGAATGATATCTATGAATCATCGCAAGGTTGCCATCATCGGCTGCGGCTTTGTGGGCGCATCCATCGCCTTCAGCCTCATCCAGAAGGGGCTGTTCTCCGAGATGGTGCTCATCGACGCCAACCACGAGAAGGCGGAAGGCGAGGCCATGGACCTCAGCCACGGCCTGCCCTACCTCTCCCCCATGGAGATTTACGCCGGAACCTATGAGGACGTGTCCGACTGCGCCCTGGTGATCATCACCGCCGGCGCCAACCAGAAGCCCGGGGAGACCCGTCTGGACCTCATCGACAAGAACGTGGGCATTCTCAAGTCCATCATCCCCCAGATCACGGCCCGCCCCTTTGAGGGTATGCTGATGATCGTGTCCAACCCTGTGGACGTGCTCACCTACGCCGCCATGAAGATCTCCGGCTATCCCGCCCACCGGGTGTTCGGTTCCGGCACCGTGCTGGACACCGCCCGGCTGAAGTTCCTGCTGGGCCAGCACCTGGATGTGGACAGCCGCAACGTCCACGCCTTCATCATCGGCGAGCACGGCGACAGCGAGCTGGCCGTGTGGAGCGGCGCCAACGTCTCCGGCATCCCCCTGGAGCGGTTCTGCCAGTTCCGTGGCCACAACGACCACGCCGGAGCCACCCAGCGCATCTATGAGGGAGTGCGGGACAGCGCTTACGAGATCATTCAGCGCAAAGGTGCCACCTACTACGGCATTGCCATGGCGGTGGCCCGCATTGCCGAGTGCATTGTCAAGGATCAGCGCTCGGTGCTCCCCGTGTCTGTGTGCCTGGGCGGCCAGTACGGCCTCAACGGCCTGTGCCTGTCCATCCCCTCCATTGTGGGCCGCCGGGGTGTGGAACAGATCCTGGAGATTCCCCTCAGCGAGGAGGAGTCCAACGCTCTGCACGCCTCTGCCCAGCAGCTGCAAGAGGTCATCAAACATCTCAATCTCTAAGTGTTTCCCAACGAGAACCGGGAATGCAGGTGTAAACTTGCATTCCCGGTTTCTTTTTTGAACGTCTCTGCTTCTCCGATTTCTCGGGTATAAACCTGCGCCCCGGTGGGGACGCTCCGCTGGGCCTAGGCTTCTGCCATGCCCAATGGCTCCCCTGTGTAAGGGGAACTGTCTGCAAAGCAGACTGAGGGGTTGACGCTACCCAGGCGGCAAACAATCCCTCCGTCATGGCTACGCCATGCCACCTCCCTTTACACAAGGGAGGCTTTGAGCCTGGATGTCATCGGGGGCCTGGCTTTCGGCGGCGGGAACGCCGCTTGGCCAGGGTAGGCCCGGAGGTGGAAACCGCCCAGCCATAGGGCCAGCTGCCCAGGGTGGCCTGGTGTGGTGGCACAAACAGGGGCCACAGCAAGGGTTACGGGCCGAATTGAGACTTGACGCAGGCCCAGCCTCGTACCCAAAGGGAGGTCCTTAGGGGGGAACGCCCTAAGCGGGTTTTGGTTCCTTTTGACCGAGCAAAAGGAACCCCCAGCGGGAAGCGTCCCCACCAGGCTGGCAAGCCTGAAACATGGGCGGTTAGACCGACAGCCCCCCCTTTGCATAAGGGTGTCTTTTTGTTTCCCCCTTGACAATGCATCCCCCCTGTGATACGATAACTGTACTAGAACAGCTAGTACAGTTACTACAGCTAGAAAGGCGGGTGACACAGGTGCTCCATCTCAACTATCGGGACGGGCGGCCCATTTACGAACAAGTGAAGGACGGGCTGCGGCAGCTGGTGATTTCCGGGGCCATCCGTCCGGGGGATAAGCTGCCCTCGGTGCGGTCCATGGCCAGCCAGTTGGCCATCAATCCCAACACCATTCAGAAGGCCTACGAGGCATTGGAACAAGAGGGCTATGTGTATTCCATCCCCGGCAAGGGCAGCTTTGCCGCCGACCGCAGCGAAGTGGAGAGCAAGCGGCGGGTGGAGCTGATGGAGCAGCTCTCCAAAACCGTGACCGAGCTGCGGTATCTGGGGGTCACGGAAGAGGAAATTTCCGCCGCATGTGGGCAGAAGGAGGAAACACCATGATTGAAGCCAAAGCAGTCACAAAATCGTTCGATGGGTTTCTGGCCCTGGACGGTCTGACCATGACGGTGCCCCATGGCTCCATCTACGGTCTGGTGGGCCCCAACGGGGCGGGCAAATCCACCATCCTCCGCCACCTGTGCGGCGTGTATCGCCCCAACAGCGGCACCATCACCGTGGAGGGGCAGCCCATCTACGAAAATCCCGACATCAAAGCGCGCATGGTGGTCATTCCCGATGAGGTATACTACTACGGCTCCTCTTCCGTGCGGGATATGATGAAATTCTACCGGGGCATGTACCCCACCTTCTCGATGGAGCGGTTTGAAAAGCTGGCCGAGGCCTTCCCCGAGGTGGATCTGCGGCGGCCCATCCGTCGGATGTCCAAGGGCATGCAGAAGCAGGCGGCGTTCTGGCTGGCCATGAGCTGCCGCCCGGACTATCTGCTGCTGGACGAACCGGTGGATGGTCTGGACCCGGTGATGCGCCGTCAGGTGTGGTCCCTTTTGATGGGCGATGTGGCAGAGCGGGGTACCACGGTGGTGGTGTCCTCCCACAACCTGCGGGAGTTGGAAGACGTGTGCGACCATGTGGGCATTTTGAACCATGGCCGGGTGGTCATTGAGCGCTCCCTGTCCCAGCTCCAGGGCAACACCGTGAAGCTGCAGGTGGCCTTCCCCGACGGAGTGCAGCCCGGACTGCCCCAGGGCATGGAGATCCTCCATCAGTCCCAACTGGGTAGAGTGTACACCTACATTGTCCGGGGCAGTGTGGAAGACGTGCGAGCCCGTGTGGAGACGGTCAAGCCGCTGTTTGTGGAGGCGCTGCCTCTGAGTTTGGAAGAAATCTTTATCTATGAGATGGGAGGGGACGACTATGCGGTGCGGGACATCGTTTTATAACACCACCTTGGGCAAACAGCTGTCCGCACGGTTCTGGCCTCTGGCTGTGGTGTATACCCTGGGGCTGATTCTTATGTTTCCTATTCGGAGTCTGACCTACCAACTGCCCTATCTGGATGAATCGGTACGCATTTACTATACCCTTCTCCCTGCCTCTCAGGCATTTCGGGTCTTTGTCCCCTGGGTGGCTCTGATCGCCGCGGTCATTGCCGCCATGGTGGTGTGCAGCCACCTGTACTCCACCCGCTCGGCCAACTTCACCGCTGCCCTTGCCCCCAAGCGTACCGCGTTGTTTGCCACCCACTACCTCACCGGACTGTTCTGGCTGGTGGTACCTTTCCTGGTGGCCAGTCTGGCAGGCCTGGGCGTCTCCCTGTACAAGCTCCCTGACGCCTCCACCCTGGTGTGGCAAACCTATGTGGTGGGCATTCTGGGCGGATTGGTGGCCCTGGTGCTGTTTTACTCCCTGGCGGTGCTGTGCGGCATGCTCACCGGGCACCTGCTGGCCCTTCCGGTGTTTTACTTCACCTTCAACGCCCTGGTGGGCGGGGTGTGGTACCTGCTGACCATGCTCTTTAAGGAGTTTTACTATGGCTATCCCGGCTCGCTGTCCATAACTCCCTCCTGGGTTATGTGGCTGACCCCCGCCATTCCCATGGCGGAAACGGTCTATAACCTTCCCAACTCTACCGACACCATTCCATGGCTGGTATGGGTGGTATACGGGATGGCAGGCATCCTGATGGCCCTGGGCGCCTGGCTGCTGTATGTCAAGCGCCCCATGGAACGGGCCGGGGATGTGGTGGCCTGGGCGGGGCTGCGCCCCGTGTTCCGCTACGGCGTGGCGGTGTGTGCCGGTCTGGCCCTTGGTGTGCTCACCCGGCTGATGCTGGACCTGGGCCAGCTGGGTCTGGCGGTGTCCGTGCTGTTGTGGGGAGTGGCAGGCTGCTTTGTGGCCCAGATGCTGCTGACCAAGTCGGTGCGGGTGCTGCGGTATTGGAAGGGCGCCGGGGCGGTGGCCCTCACCTTCCTGGTGCTGTTTGCAGTGGTGAAGCTGGACCTCACCGGATACGTCAACCGGGTGCCCGACCCCGCTCAGGTGGAATCGGTGGAAGTGACCGGCCTGTCCGATTTGATGTCCGGCTCTGTGTTCAGCTCCAACGGAACCCGGAATCAGGTGGTACTCACCGACCAGGAATCCATCGCCCTGGTCACCCAGCTGCACCAGGATGTTCTGGCCCAACGGGACGTAGATTCCTCCACCCTGGGCGATTACTTCAGCCCCCAGCTGACCTTGACCTATAACCTCAACGCCGCGCCCCCCATCCAGCGGCAATATGACTTCTATCTGTCCTATGGCGACCGCAACCAGGAGGACACCCTCACCTACCGACTGATACAGCTTCTCAATCGCCCCGATGTGTTGAAGAGCACGTATGGCCTGGACCAGATCCAGAAGTGGGAGGCTTCCGGCTATACCCTCTCCCGGGCCACCGTGGACAACTGGCCCTCCTCGGACGGGCTGTACACCTATACAGAGTTGAGCCGCTCCCAGGCCCAGGGCCTGATCCAAGCCCTTCTGTCGGACATTGACCAGGGCAATTTGCACCAGGATCCCTGGGAAGGAAGCGGCAGATATCTAGTCACCCTGTCCTGGGTCAACCAGAAAACGGCCAACAGCTATATCATCAACCTCTACTTCAACGAGGATGCCGTGCAATCGGTCAACTATCTGAACAGTCTGAATCTATAAAGACATTGCAACCCCTGCCGAAGGCTTCGGCAGGGGTTGCGGGCGTTTTCCTGGGTTTTCTTTGACCTGGAGAGGGTTGTCTGCTATGATGGTACTATCAAACCTACATCATCACAGGAGGGCCTCGCCATGACACCCAAGGAAGAATTTCTGGAGATTTTTCAAACCCACATCCACCGGGAGGGTTCCGCCGAGCTGCTGGACTACCTTTTAAATAAAAGTGACTTTTTCACCGCACCCGCCTCCGCCCGGTTCCACGGCTCCTACGTGGGTGGCCTGTGTGAGCACTCGGTAAATGTGTTCCGCTGCCTGGAGGACTATCTGGCCCGGCCCCGCACCCGGGAGGTGTACCAACTGGACTACTCCATGGAGTCGGTGGCCATTGTGGCTCTCCTCCACGACCTGTGTAAGATCGGCTGCTACAAAGCGGGCACCCGCAACGTGAAAAACGATGCCACGGGCCAGTGGGAAAAGGTGCCCACCTTTTTCTTTGAGGACAAGCTGCCCTACGGCCACGGGGAGAAGTCGGTGTACATCATTTCCGGCTTTATGCGCCTTTCCCGGGAGGAGGCCATGGCCATCCGCTGGCACATGGGCTTTTCCGGCACCGAGGACAACCGGCTGGTGGGCCAGGCCTTCCAGCAGTTCCCGCTGGCCTTTGCTCTGGCCACGGCAGACATGGAGGCGTCCTATTTTTTGGAGGGGAACTGAGGTTCCCCTCCTCCCCTTTTTAGGGGTCTGTTCTTCTCCAATTTCCAGGGAAAAGATTTGACAACCTGGTTTTACGCTCCGCTGGGCCCCATTTCTCAACGATGAGAAATGGGGGAAAGAATCGCCAAAGGAGGGGCCTTCCCCCTCCTTGTGGAATCCACCCCGCCATGCACAGGAGAGAATGGGTTGCCTCTCAGACCGGGCCAAAGGGCGGTTGCCATACCAAGCGAAAAAGCGGCTCTTTTGGGCTCGGTCGCTGCTGGGATGGTGCGCCGTTCTTTCGCTTTTGGCCCTACCTGTGGCGCACCCCGGCCGACGGCGGCCGGGCGAGGCCGCTTCACCCAGACCTGAGGCCCTGGCAAAAGGAGTGGAGACGATCAGCGGAGTAGAGACTGCCCAAAGATGTGCCCAGCCATCCAATCCGCCCCACCAGGCCCAGGGCCGACTTGGGCCTGAACCGGAAAAAACAAATCAATTTTGGGGATTCCAAAGGGACCTCCCTTTGGTGGGTCTTTGGTGACTTTCTCCCCAACGAGAAAGTCACCCCAGCGGAGCGTCGCCTCCAGGAGCGCATATTTGCGCCCGGCCGGAAAATCACCATCTATAAAAAGAAGCCCGGCTACACGATATGTAGCCGGGTTTCCTTTATTGATAGATACCATCCAAAATCTCAATCACCTGCGCCACCGCGTGCTCATCGGTGTGCCCCACCAGCCGGGCACCCCAGTCCTTCACCGGCTGGGCGCAGTTGGCAGGGGCAAAGGGAATGGCGGACACCGCCAGCATGGGAATGTCGTTTTGATTGTCCCCCATGCAGTACACGTTTTGGGGCTCAATGCCCAGCATCTGGGCCACATAGGACACCATGGTCCCCTTGTTGGCCCCCTTGGCGGTGACCTCCAACAGATAGGGGTTGGAGAAAATCACCTCGTAGTCCTCCCCCCAGTGCGAGAGCAGATACTGCTGGGCCTCCACCAGCATGGGGTGATCCTGCTCCACGATCACCTTCATCCAGGGGGTGGGCATCTCCTGGATCTCGCACTCCCGATAGGGCACCCCCACCCGGTTGAGATGGGTCAGGGTGACCACATTGGGGTTGTGGACATAGATGTCCTCCCCGTGATAGGCCTCAAAGGACAGATCCGGGTAGCGGGTGCACAATTCCTGCATATGTGCCCGGGTCTCATGGGAGAGTTGACTCTCTTTCACATACCGCCCCGCCTGGAAATCGTAAATCCCCGCCCCGTTGGACACCACCACCGGCGCGTTGAACTCCAGGTGTTCCTTTTCAATCTGGGGGGCAAAGGTGCGCTTGGCCCGCCCGGTGGCAATGGAGAACCATCCGCCCTCCTGCATAAAGTACCGGATGGCCCGATGATTTTCCTCTGACACCGTGAAATGTTGATTATATAAGGTGTCATCGTAATCGGTATAGAGCAGTACGCCGTCAAATTTGCCCATGGGGGTGGCCTCCTTCGTTTGCCTGGTGTGGATTCTTCCACAATTTTATCCTCCCCCACAAAACCTGTCAACCCCAGTCAATCAGCCCCGTTTTTTGCCAGAACCCTGGAATTCTCTCAGAAACGGGTCAATTTTTTACCATAAATTTTCTTGTCCCACCGGGTATAAATCAAATATCATACAGAATCAGACAGAAAAAACCCTTGACGGGAAGGGAAAAAGCGTGTAGGATATGACTTGTAACTGATTTGTAACTATTGAAATTTATTTGTTACCAATTCGAAGGTCGGGAGGGACGTTCCGTGAGGAACTCGCAACAGGACAACGAACAGAATATGAAATCCCTGCGCAACATGGCGCAGGACACCGCTGAGCGGGCCAAGCGTCGCCTGAAGAAACTGGCAGACCGGGCCAAAGCCACCACCTACCTGTGGAAGCTCAGCGCTGGCTCCGTTGCCGCCGAGTACAAGGCCACGGCTCGTGTCACCACCGCCGCCTGTAAGGCCAAGCTGGCCCCGGCAGCGGCTAAGGTCGCCCCGGCTATCGCCGCTTGCAAGGCCAAAGCCGCCCCCGCGGCTCAAGTGTGCAAGGAGAAGGCCGCCAGCGCCGCCATGGTCTGCTCGGACCTGGCCCGTGTGGCTGGTGTCAGCTCCTACCGTTCCGCCCGTAAGGGCTGGGGCAAGGCCTCCGTGTGGGGCAAGGAGAACTGGGAGAAGGCCGGCGTTGTGGCCAGCCGGGTGCGGGTCCGTGTGGACCGTCACCCCGTCTCTCCCCTGCTGTACATCACCCTTTTGTGTGTGGGTGTGGGCGCCATCGCCTTCAACGGTATGTATACCAAGGCCTATGTGGCCTATGTGGACGGCCACGAAGTGGGCGTGGTATCCAGCGCCGAAGAGCTGAGCAGCATTGTGGGCAACGTGGAGACCCGCGTGGCCAGCGTGCTGGGCGAAGAGTACAACTACGACGCCGAGATCACTTTGGCTCCCACCTATTTGGATGCAGGCACCCAGACCAACGCCCGCGCCGTGGAGGATGCCCTGTTTGCGGACACCGGCGCCATGATGGACGCCTATGCCATCTCCGTGGATGGCCAGGAGCTGGGCTATGCTCAGACCAGCCAGGAGCTGGAGGAAATGCTGGACCAGGTGGCCGAGCCTTACCTCACTGAGCAGACCGTGGAGCACAAATTCACCCAGGACGTGGAGATCTTCCCTGTGGAGCTGCCCTCCAACACCGAGTTTAACGCCGACACCCTCCAGACCACCCTCTCCGGCAACAAGGAAGAGGCTGAGTATGTCACCGTGGAGCGTGGCGATACCTTTAACAGCATTGCCGAGGCCGCTGGCCTGACCGGCGATGAGCTGGAGCAGCTCAACCCCGACGTGGAGAGCAACCGTCTCACCGTGGGCGACCAGCTGCTGGTCAAGCAGGCTGTGCCTCTGCTCACCGTGGAGACTGTGGTCACCGAGACCTATGAGGAGACCGTTCAGAGCCCCGTGGAGTACGTGGACAACCCCAACCTCTACGAGGGCACCACCCGCCTGAAGGCCGCTGGCCAGGATGGCGTGGAGCAGGTGAAAGCCCGGGTCACCCAGATCAATGGCGTGGAAACCCAGCGGGAAGAGGTGTCCCGCACCACCGTGCAGGAGGCCACCACCACCTACATGTACCAGGGCACCAAGGAAAAGCCCTCCACCGCCTCCACCGGCACCTTTGCCTGGCCTCTGTCCGGCACCATCACCTCTCGCTTTGGTTACCGTGACATCTTCGGCGGTTCTTCCTTCCACTCCGGTCTGGACATCGCCGCTCCCTACGGCACCCAGATCTCTGCAGCTGACGGCGGCACCGTCACCTTCGTGGGCTGGCGTGGCAGCTACGGCCAGACCGTCATCATTACCCATGACAACGGCATGGTCACCTACTACGCCCACTGCTCCTCCCTGCTGGTGAACACCGGAGACAAGGTGTACCAGGGTCAGGCCATCGCCCGGGTGGGTATGACCGGCACCGCTACCGGCTATCACTGCCACTTCGAGGTGCGTGTGAACGGCCAGAGCGTGGACCCCGAGAATTACCTGTAAGACATGCATTGCGTGCTGTGAGCAAGCCTCACAGCACGCTTTTTTTGTGTCTCCCTACCGGAAGCAGGCACAAGAAGGTGCGCCCTGCTCCAATTTCTCAGGTAGAACCCAGCGCCCCCACCGGGGACGCTCCGCTGGGCCCCATTTCTCCCCGATGAGAAATGGGGGAAAGAATCGCCAAAGGAGGGGCCTTCCCCCGCCTTGTGGAATCCACCCCGCTTTCCTATACTGTCAGGGGTTACTTCCTAGACCGGGCCGAAGGGCGGTTACCATCCCAGGAGGAAAGTCGGCTTTCCTCGGCTCGGTCGCTGCTGGGATGGTGCGCCGTTGGCCTGGTTTCGGCCCTACCTGTGGCGTACCCCGGCCGACGGCGGCCGGGCGAGGCCGCTACCCCCAGACTTGAGGCCCTGGTGGAAGGAGTGGACGCTGCCAGCGGAGTAAAAACTGCCCAAAGATGTGCCCAGCCATCCAATCCGCCCCTCCAGGCCCAGGGCCGACTTGGGCCCCACCCCGGTGAAAAACAATCAAATTCTGGGGTTTCCAAAGGGATCTCCCTTTGGTGGGTCTTTGGTGACTTTCTGCCCATTCAGAAAGTCACCCTGCGGAGCAAGCCAGATGGACTGCCAAGCCACATACCCCCAGCACAGCGCCCCCCTTGACAAAATCGAACAAACGTATTATTATACATCTAGAACATTGGTTCGACAAATTGCGTCAAAGAGTCGTTTATGGGACTGTATTTGTGAGATACTGCTCTCAAATACAAAAGGAGGATCGTCTATGGAGACCACATTTTACACCGTTCCCGCCCGGAGAGTGACGGTGAGCAGCACCGCTCCGGCCTATGAGGAGCCCATGGTACGGGAGCTGATGTGTCTACCCCGGCAAGCTCCCGCGCCGTCCCGCACCCAGGGCCGGGTCATCGACTTCACCGCCTGGAAGCAGGAGCATCTGGACTGCGTCCCCCAGGCCCCCGTCCCTGCCGCGCCCCGTCCGGCCCCTCATCCCACCCGCCTGGCGTGGCTGCTGGAGCGCAGCGAGTGGATTGCCACCCTGGCGGTGATCGGCACCATGCTGGTGCTGGTGGGGCGGATTTTGGTAGCATAATCACCAAACTTGCCAAAATGCAAAAAAATCAGTAAAAATCCCTTTACAATGGGGTATGCTTATGATATGCTAATCGAGCATTTTAATGCGCACCCGTCTGCTTAGTTTCGGGACATGGCCCGCTTTTACGCGGGGGATTCACCCGCCTGATACTCAGCGTCCGGGCAGAAGACTAGAAAGGTGGAACAAACCCATGATTCGCAAGGACCAGAAGACTGCCGTTATTGAGGCCAACCGCACCCACGAGACCGACACCGGTTCTCCCGAGGTTCAGATCGCCATCCTCACCGCTCGCATCCAGGAGCTCACCGAGCACCTGAAGGTGCACATCCACGACAACCACAGCCGTCGCGGCCTGCTGAAGATGGTTGGTAAGCGTCGCAAGATGCTGGATTACCTGGCTAAGAAGGACATCGAGCGTTACCGCGCTATCATCGCCAAGCTGGGCATCCGCAAGTAATTTTTGTGCACATAGGGCGGCGTGAACCTCACGCCGCCCTTGCCTCTATCCCCGCATTTCGCCGGAGCACGTCCTTTTAGCAGTTGAACATGGGTCTCACCAACAGGAGGGGCCTGTGTTCAAGTGCTAAAGTGTGATCGCTCCGGCCCAGATCAAAGAAAAGGAGTGTATCAACCTATGTCTACCATCATCAAGCACAAGGAATTCCCCCATCACAAGGTCTATGAGACTGTGGTTGCCGGCCGCCCCCTGAAGATCGAGGTGGGCAAGATGGCCGAGCTGGCCAACGCCGCCGCCATGGTCACCTACGGTGAGACCAGCGTGCTGGTGGCTGTCACCGCCTCCCCCCGTCCCCGGGACGGCATCGACTTCTTCCCCCTGTCCGTGGACTTCGAGGAAAAGCTGTACGCCGTGGGCCGCATTCCCGGCTCCTTTATGCGCCGGGAAGGTCAGCCCTCCCTGCCCGCCGTGCTGGCCAGCCGTCTGATTGACCGGCCCATCCGTCCCCTGTTCCCCACCGACCTGCGCAACGACGTGGTGGTCACCTGCACCGTCATGAGCGTGGACTATGACTGCTCTCCCGAGGTCACCGCTATGATCGGTGTCTCCGCCTGCCTGTCCTACTCCGACATTCCCTGGAACGGCCCCATCGGCTGCATGGAAGTGGGCTATGTGGACGGCCAGATCGTCATGAACCCCACTCGGGAGCAGAAGCACGCCTCCCAGATGGACGTGACCGTGGCTGCCACCATGGACAAGGTGGTCATGATCGAGGCCGGCGCCAAGGAGATCCCCGACGAGATCATGTACGAAGGCATTGTGAAGGCCCACGAGGAAATCCGCCGTCAGGTGGAGTTTATCAACGGCATCGTGGCCGAGATCGGCAAGCCCAAGTTCGAGTATCAGCATGCCTCCTTCAACCAGGAGCTGTTTGACGATATCGTGGCCAACTTCATGGACGAGGCCAAGGCCGCCATGGACACCGA
>CALWXL010000029.1 GCA_944385485.1 uncultured Oscillospiraceae bacterium | reverse complement strand
GGCTGCGAGATGGCGTTTGCTTTCCGTTTTCCAATCGGGATATGGTGATCGGTTCGCAGATCCCCTCACACAGCTGCTCCTGTGTCATTCCTAACTCTAACCGCCGTCGTTTGATCACATCACCTAAAAAAATCTCATGCACGTTATGTTCCCCCACGATATTTATTTTGGAAAGTATACCATATTGTGCTGGCATCGTCCATAACTTCTAGGCGGCCTGACCCCCAGCAGATAGTTTAAAAAAAGAGAAGATAAAAGCAAAAACCGAACGCATAAGCGTTCGGTTTTTCTGGTGGAGACTACAGAACTCGAATCTGTGACCTCTTGCGTGTGAAGCAAGCGCTCTACCGGCTGAGCTAAGCCTCCATATATGGTGACCCGTACGGGACTCGAACCCGTGTTACCGCCGTGAAAGGGCGGTGTCTTAACCGCTTGACCAACGGGCCATGTTGCCCACAGCGGACGCTAGGTTGGGTCCCGAAGGGGCGGCCATCGCCGCCTCTCCGGGTGGTAGCGGCAATGTGATTCGAACACATGACACTACGGGTATGAACCGTATGCTCTAGCCAACTGAGCTATGCCGCCGTAAGTCGTACCCAACAGGGCAAGAGATAGTATACCCACTTTGTCCTAAAATGTCAACACCTTTTTTTAAAAAAGTTTCAAAAATTTGCATGGCACAACATGTTGTATGTCACCATCTTGTCCCTCCATAATATAGAGCTATCCAGCTGACGGAGGGGTTATTTTTCTAAACGGCCTTGTCCCGGCTTGCCAGCCTGGTGGGGACGCTCCCCGCTGGGGGTTCCTTTTGTTCGGGCAAAAGGAACCAAAACCCGCTTAGGGCGTTCCCCCCCCTAAGAACCTCCCTTGGGGTACGAGGCTGTCAATGCGTCAGGTCTAGGTTCGGCCCGTCACCCTTGCTGTGGCTCCTGTCACTGCCACCACACCAGGCTATCCTGGGTAGCTGGCCCTATGGCTGGGCGGTTTCCATGTCCGGGCCTACCATGGCCAAGCGGCGTTCCCGCCGCCGGAGGCTTTTGCCGCACTTCCTGTGTTGCTGTGGTAGGGGCCGTGGCTTGCCCGGCCTGTGGCTGCCCTGGCCTTGCTCTGGGGGATTCGGGAGGGGCAAGCACTCAGCAACCCAAGAAATGCGGCAATGTTCCGGGTCACTTCCGGCCAAAGGCTCCCCTGTGTAAGGGGAGCTGTCTGCCCGTGGGGCAGACTGAGGGGTTGACGTTACCCAGGTGGCAGACAATCCCTCCGTCATGGCTACGCCATGCCACCTCCCTTTACACAAGGGAGGCTTTGCGTCTGGCAGTCACTGGAAGCCAATCCCCCGCCCGCTGGAAACAGCGGCTACCAGGGTAAGGCCCTGGTGGTAGAAGCACAAAGTTCCACAAAAGCAGGTACTTTCTGTGGAATTTCCATGCCATCTATGTGACCTCACCGGGCCAAGGGCCGAAAGAAGAACGACGCACCCTCCACCCAGTACCGGCGGGGTGGGTTCCACAAGGCGGGGGAAGGCCCCGCCTTTGGCGATTCTTTCCCCGATTTCTCATCGCTGAGAAATCGGGCCCAGCGGAGCGTCCCTGGTAGGGGCGCTGCACCTCGGCGCACACAGGGAAGAAGGACAGGCTTTTCCAAAAGAAAGACCAGGAGACGGCACCGTCTCCCGGTCTTTTTTGAAGAAGTTTGTCTTAGTAAGCCAGCTTGGCGTCCAGCCAGGCCTTCAACTCAGAGATGGGCATGCGCACCTGCTCCATGGTGTCGCGGTCCCGGATGGTGACGGCGTGGTCGGCCTCCTCGGTGTCGCTGCCCACGGTCTGGAAGTCCACGGTGACACAGTAGGGGGTGCCGATCTCGTCCTGGCGGCGGTAACGCTTGCCGATGGAGCCGGCGTCGTCAAAGTCCACCATGAAGTACTTGGACAGCTCGGCCTGGATCTCCCGGCCCTTGTCAGACAGCTTCTTGGACAGAGGCAGCACGGCCACCTTGTAGGGGGCCAGAGCGGGGTGCAGACGCAGCACAGTGCGCACGTCGTCCTTGCCGTTTTTGTCCTGACCCACCACTTCCTCGTCGTAGGCATCCACCAGGAAGGCCAGGGTCACACGGTCGGCGCCCAGGGAGGGCTCGATGACGTAGGGGATATAGTGCTCGTTCTTCTCCTGGTCGAAGTAGGTCATATCCTTGCCGGAGGTGTTCTGGTGAGCGGTGAGGTCGAAGTTGGTGCGGCTGGCCACGCCCCACAGCTCGCCCCAGCCGAAGGGGAAGACGAACTCGAAGTCGGTGGTGGCGTTGGAGTAGTGGGAGAGCTCCTCGGGATCGTGGTCTCTGAGACGCAGATTCTCGTCCTTCACGCCCAGGTCCAGCAGCCACTTGTGGCAGAAGTCTTTCCAGTAGGCAAACCACTCCAGCTCGGTGCCGGGGGTGCAGAAGAATTCCAGCTCCATCTGCTCAAACTCACGGGTGCGGAAGGTGAAGTTGCCGGGGGTGATCTCGTTGCGGAAGGACTTGCCGATCTGGCAGACACCAAAGGGCAGCTTGCGGCGGGTGGTGCGCTGGACGTTCTGGAAGTTGACAAAGATGCCCTGGGCGGTCTCGGGGCGCAGATACACGGTGTTCTTGGCGTCCTCGGTGACACCCTGGAAGGTCTTGAACATCAGGTTGAACTGACGGATGTCGGTCCAGTTGTGCTTGCCGCAGGAGGGGCAGGGAATCTGGTGCTCGTCCACAAAGGCCCTCATTTCGGCCTGGCTCATGGCATCCACGGGCTTGCCCAGGTCGAAGTGATTCTCCTGGCACCAGTCCTCAATGACCTTATCGGCGCGGAAGCGCTCCTTGCACTCCTTGCAGTCCATGAGGGGATCAGAGAAGCCGCCCACGTGGCCGGAGGCCACCCACACCTGGGGGTTCATGAGGATGGCGCAGTCCAGGCCCACGTTGTAGGGGTTCTCCTGGACGAACTTCTTCCACCAGGCCTTCTTGACGTTGTTCTTCAGCTCCACGCCCAGGGGGCCGTAGTCCCAAGTGTTGGCCAGGCCGCCGTAGATCTCAGAGCCGGAGAAGATGAAGCCGCGTCCCTTACACAGGTTTACGATCTTCTCCATGGTTTTCTCGGTGTTCTTCATGTGATACACTCCTTCGTTCATAGATGGCTGACTCGAGCAAGGCAAAGAAAAACGCCCTGAGCCAGCGGCTCAGGGCGAACAAAATGTCCGTGGTTCCACCTGAATTCGCACGTTTTGTGCGCACTCTCACCCGATAACGGCGGGGGCCGGTGACGCCTACTAGGGTTTCCCGTTGGGGTCACAGCTCGGGAGGGCCTTCCCACAGGGCTAAGGTGAGGATTTGCACCGACCATCCTCTCTCTGGAACACCTTCCACTCCTGGGTACTCATCTCCGTCTATGCCAGTGAAAGCACTGTATCACGTTTTTTCCCAGGTGTCAAGGTGAGATTTGTCCCAAAATTGGGGTGGCGGTCTGTGCTCCGTACAGAGCATCGTCCAGCAGGGTGCTGAGAAGTTTTAGCTTCTCCCCGTCCTCCCCCTCGTCCGGGGGCATGTAGCTCAGGGTGTCATCCTGGGCCAGGCCATACACCCAGGTGTCATTGAGCCGGGTGTGGGACAGGTTTTGCAAAAATCTCCAGTACACCGGCTTCTGGACCCCGGCCATATTCAGCAGGTCCACCCCCAGGTAGTTGGTACCCCGGTCCACCCGGCTGCCCGCCTCGTTGGGCAGATAGCTGGGGTCGTTGGACCAGATGAGGTAGTCGGTGGAGTACAGCTCCTTCATCTCTTCGCTGGACCAGCGGCTGTAATCGGAGGAGCACATCCCCAGCTTGGAGTACACGGTGCCCCCGTCGGTGAGGCCCACCCCAGGGCGGTGGTCCCCGAAAAAGACGATGATGGTGGGCTCTTCCTGGTCCCGGAAGTAGTCGGCCAGCTCACCCAGGGCCTGGCTGGCGTTGTGGGAGCCCTGGCACACGGACTGGAGCATCTCCTGGGCCTGCCCCGTCAGGTTGGACTGGAAGGACACGGTGAGCTCCTCGGGGGCGTACTTGGAGCTGTCATAGGGGGCGTGGTTCTCCATAGAAATGCCATAGAGGAACTGAGGGCCGCCCTCTTTGCCGTCCTCGTACAGGTCAATGAGCAGTTGGGAGAGATAGGAATCCGAGTAGAAACTGCCCTCCCGCTGGCTCTCCAGATAGGCCTCGTCGGTGGCTTTGGGGTCAATGCGGGCAAAGTCCTCCTCGAAATAGGTCTTGTCAAAGCCCATGGACTGGAACATGGGGGTGCGGTGGTAGATGGAGTCGTTGTACATGTGCACCATGGTGGTGGAATAGCCGTTGTCTTTCAGCACCGAGGGCACCGAGGGGAGCCGGGAGAACACCTGGGGGTCCATGTTGTACAGGTCTTCCCCCCACAAAAGGCCGGTGTTCATCCCCGTGAGGATTTCCAGCTCAATGTTGCAGGTGCCGTAGCCTAGGCTGCGGGTGTAGAAGGTGCCGGAGACTCCCTCCTTCTGCAAGGCGTGGAAGGAGGCCAGAGGGTCCTCCTGATAGGTGACCCCGGGCAGATCGCTGACATCAAAGAAGGACTCGGAGAGAATGAGGATGATGTTGGGCTGCTGCTCCACCTGGGTGTTGGATTCCTGGGAGGCCAGCTCCACGGCCTGGGCGGCGGCCTGCTCCAGTTCCTCCGGGGTGGCGGCCCCCTCGTGGAAGGCCATGTACACCTGGTTCAGGGTACCCCGCCACAGCCCCAGCAGCACCCCGGTCTCCCGGTTCACCGTGGCCTGGGACAGCTTTTGGTCAATGCCCACCCCCATGGGTGCGAAGAAGATGGCGTTGGCCAGTACGCCGTAGAGGAGCACCACGGCGGCGGTACATCCCGCCCCGGCCCACAGGCTGGGCTTGCGCGCCAGGCGCACAGGGTGGAGCACCAGGCACACCAGTACCAGCCACACCACCAGCACCAGAATACACCCCAAACTCAGGGGGGAGAAGTGGATGGAAGAGGCGTTGAGCTCGGTGATGTCTCCCAGCTGGTCAATGAGGAGAAAGTCCTGGATGGTCAGGGGCACCGAGGTGATCAGGGCCTTGAAATAGCTGCAAAACACCATGATGGTGGGACAAACGCCGGTGATGATGGCGCCCGCAGCTATGGTACGGGTGAAAAAGGTAATGAGGCCTGTCACCAGCCCCAGCAGGCCCACGGTGCACCAAAACCACACGGAGGCCAGGGCGGAGGGAATGGCAGCCACGCTCTGGTGCACGATGACCTGGGCCAACAGGGCCACCACAAAGGCGTGGAGAAGGATGGAAACCGGCAAAACCACCTTGGCCCCGCCGCAGCGGCGCAGGAGGGCTTGCCGAAGGTTGTCTACGGTGTGAAGCATAAAAGTTCTCCTTGTACTCAAAAGCACGGATGGATGGAACACAATTTGCTTTACTCTATCACTTTGACACAGGACTGTCAATGTCAAAGAACTGGTAGCGCCCGGATGGGTCAAAGCTCTGCCTTTCGGCTTGTTTTGCCTGAGTGACCATGGTATAATGTTACGTTATGAATTCTAGAATAATGGAGGAACTCCCCATGGAGAAAAAAACCCCCGTCATCCCCGCCCAGGACGTGGCCCGGCAGCGGGAATATTGTCAGGAGATCCGGGCCATCAACGCCCAACACGCCACCCCTCCCCTGGCCTTTGTGGACACCTACGGGTGCCAGCAAAACGAGGCCGACTCGGAGCTGCTGCGGGGCATGCTGTGCGAGATGGGCTATGAGATCACCGATTCCGGCGACAACGCCGACCTCATCCTCATCAACACCTGTGCCATCCGGGAGCACGCCGAGCAGCGGGTGTTCGGCAACGTGGGAGCCCTGGTCCACGGCAAGCGGCGCAACCCCAACCAGATCATCTGCCTGTGTGGCTGCATGGCCCAGGAGCCCCATGTGGTGGAGCGGCTGCGCCAGTCCTACCAGCATGTGGACCTGGTGTTTGGTCCCCAAGTGCTGTGGCGCTTCCCTGAGTTTATGCGCCGCATCTACCTGCGCCGGGGCCGGGTCTTTGAGACCGCTCCCGCCGAAGGCGCCATTGCCGAGGGTTTGCCCGTGCGCCGTTCGGGTAAGATCAAGGCGTGGGTGTCCATCATGTACGGCTGCAACAACTTCTGCACCTACTGCATCGTGCCCTATACCAGGGGCCGGGAGCGCAGCCGGGAGCCGGAGATCATTTTGAATGAGATCCGCCAGCTGGTGGCGGAGGGGTATAAGGACATCACCCTGCTGGGCCAGAATGTCAACTCCTACGGCAAGGACCTGGGCACGGGCATGGACTTCCCCACCCTGCTGGAGCAGGCCAACGACATCGAAGGGGAGTTCTTGCTGCGCTTTATGACCAGCCACCCCAAGGACGCCACCCAGCGGCTCTTTGACGTCATGGCCAAGTGTGAAAAGGTGGCCCCCTGCATCCACCTGCCCTTCCAGTCCGGCAACACCCGAGTGCTGCAGGCCATGAACCGCTGCTACACCCGGGAGCAGTATCTGGATAAGGTGAAGGCCCTGCGGGCGCGCATCCCCAACGTGGTGCTCACCAGTGACGTGATCGTGGGCTTCCCCGGGGAGACCACTCCCGAGTTTGAGGACACCCTCTCCCTCATCGAGGAAGTGCGCTACGATGCCCTGTTTACCTTTATCTATTCCCCCCGCAAGGGCACCCCGGCCGCCGAGATGGACGACCCCATGAGTAAAGAGGAGAAGTCCGCCAACTTCAACCGCCTGGTGGAGGCTCAGAACCGTATTTCCCTGGAAAAGCACCAGGCGTATATCGGCACCACCCAGCGCTGCCTGGTGGACGGGGAGAGCGAGGACCCCCGGAACAACCTGAATGCCCGCACCCCCGGCGGCCGTCTGGTACATCTCAACGGAGATGTGAGCCTGGTGGGTCAGTTTGTGGACGTAAAGATCACCGATTGCTCCACTTGGGCGCTGTTTGGGGAACTTCTGTAAGGATTTTGAAAATGCCAGTCCCAAAGCCTCCCTTGTGCAAAGGGAGGTGGCCCGGCGTAAGCCGGGCCGGAGGGATTGACTGCCACCTGCTACCGTCAACCCCTCAGTCAGCCCTGCGGGCTGCCAGCTCCCCTTACACAGGGGAGCCTTATGAGCAATCCTCAAATACGGAAAGGAAGGTGCCGGTTTGACCCGCCGTGATATCATCTTAAAACTGCTGGCCTACGGCATCGTACTGGTGGGGCTGGCCCTCATCAATTACTATGTCCTCCCCCTCACCCCCCTGCCCGTCCCGCTGCTGCTGCCGGTGTGCGCCGTGGCGGCGGGCTGCCTGGAGGGCGGGCGGTTCGGAGCGGGCCTGGGGATGGTAGCCGGGGCCATCATGGCCACCTTGGGCCACGGCGGATGGGGCTGCCTGGCCCTGCTGGCCCTGCTGGCTCTGGTGGGCTGGCTGTGCGGCCTGTTGGGGCAGTATGTACTGCGCCAGGACCTGTGGGGCCATGTGATCTGTTGTGTGATTTTGGTGGGGGTGTGGGAAGTCATCCAAACCCTGTGGGTGTTCTCCCACACCGCCGCTCCCCTGACGGTGCTCCTGCCTCTGGCCGGAGGCGAGGCCCTGTGCACCCTGGTGTGGGCCTTCCCTGTCTATGGTCTGAATTTGTTCTGCTGTCTCCATTACGGAAGGATTTATCATGAGTAGATTTATTGATTTCAACGCCAACAACAAAGATACCCATACCGAGGACGAAGGACACCGTCTGCGGGTGCGTTCTGCCCTGCTGATGGTGTTCTTTGCCTGTCTGCTCCTGGATTTTTGCTCCATTCTCTACCGGTTGCAGGTGGTGGAAGGGGCCCAGTGGCGGGCCAACGCCAACTACAACGTCACCCAGTCCGAGACGGTGGACGGGGTGCGGGGGGACATCCTGGACCGGAATGGCCGGGTGCTGGTGAGCAACCAGCTGGGCTATGCCGTGGAGCTGGACACCTCCCTCATGGGGGAGCATACCAATGAGGTGCTCTCCCAGCTCCTGGCCCTGTGCCAGGAGGAGGGGGTGGAGTGGTCGGACACCCTCCCTGTCTCCAAGCAGGCCCCCTGGACCTACACCAAGGAGGAAAATCTGTTTGCCTATATCTCGGAGGGCGAGGACGGCAAGACCCAGACCCTGCCCACCCAGCTGGGCAAGCTGGCGGAGGAATACGAGTGGGTGAAAAGCGCCGAAACGGCCCAAATTTCCGCCCAGGAGCTGCTGGAGGCCATGTGTGAGAGCTTTTCCGTGGAGACGGAGGAGCTCACACCCCAGGTGCGGGAGCTGTTGGGGGTGCTGTACGAAGTGGCCCTGCGGCAAAAAGAGATCACCTACAACACCTACACCTTCGCCACCGACGTGTCCATCTCCTTCATCACCCGGGTGAAAGAGCTGGGCCTGCCCGGGGTGTCCATCGTCTCCTCCACCAGCCGGGTGTACAACACCACCTCGGCGGCCCATGTGCTGGGCCGGATGGGGCTGATCAGCGCCGAGGAGTGGCCCACCTATCAGGGGCTGGGCTACCCCATGAACGCCTATGTGGGCAAGGATGGGGTGGAACTGGCCTTTGAGTCCTACCTCCACGGCGCCAGCGGCACCCGGCTGCTGGAGACGGATGAAAACGGGGCGGTGATCAGCCAGCAGTGGCAGACCGAACCCCAGCCGGGCAACCATGTGGTGCTCACCCTGGACAGCGACCTGCAAGCCCACACCGAGCAGCTGCTGGCGGACTTTGTGCAAAAGCTGGACACCTCGGCAGGTGCGGCGGCGGTGATGCTGGACATGAGCGGCGGGGTGCTGGCTCTGGCCTCCTACCCCACCTATGACCTGTCCACCTATACAGAAGACTACAACGACCTGCTGGCCGATCCGGCCAAGCCCCTGCTCAACCGAGCCACCCAGGGTATCTACGCCCCCGGCTCCACCTTTAAGATGGTCACCGCTGTGGCGGGCCTCACCGAAGGGCTCATTACCCCCTCCAGCACTACCTACTGCTCCGGCATCTACACCTATTACCCCGACTACCAGCCCCGGTGCTGGATTTACAATCAGGGCGGCTCCCACGGCACCGAGAACGTGTCCGAGGCCATCAAGGACTCGTGCAACATTTTCTTCTACGACCTGGGCCGCCGCCTGGGCATTGACAAGCTGGTGGAGTATGCCACCGCCTTTGGCCTGGGGAACTATACCGGCATTGAGCTGCCCGAGTCCAAGGGCACCATCGCAGGCCCCGAAACCACCGAGAAGCTGGGGGGCGTGTGGTACGCCGGACAGACTCTGTCGGCGGCCATCGGTCAGGACAACAACCAGTTTACCCCCATCCAGCTGGCCAACTATGTGGCCACTCTGGTCAACGGGGGCAACCGCTATGAGACCCACCTCTTAAAAGAGGTGAAGTCCAGCGACTACACCCAGGTGGTGTATGAATACGAGCCCCAGCTCAAGGCCACCATCGACATCGACCCCGAGGATCTGGCGGCGGTGAAGCAGGGCATGTATGACCTGTCCCAGACCGCCTCCATGGCCCAGTATTTTGCCGACCTGCCGGTGTCCGTGGGCTGTAAGACGGGTACCGCCGAGGTGCAGGGCAGCGACGCCAACGCCACCTTTGTCTGCTTTGCCCCCTACGACGACCCCCAGGTGGCCCTGTGCCTGGTGGCGGAGAAGGGCTCCGCCGGCGGCAACCTGGCGGCTCTGGCCGCCTCCATGCTGCGGGAGTACTTCGCCGCTGAGGACAACCTGGGCACCACCAGCCAGGAAAACACCCTGCTGCACTAAATCCATGCGTTTGGAGGTTTGATTCCGTTGACCCGCCCGCAAAATGACTTTTCTCAAGGCTCCATGTCCAAAAATATTCTCTCCATTGCCCTGCCCATGACGGTGGCCCAGGTGGTGAACATCCTCTACTCCCTGGTGGACCGCATGTACATCGGGCACATCCCCGGCGTGGGCCACACCAGCCTGACGGGGATGGGACTTACCCTCCCCCTCATCACCATCGTCATGGCCTTTGCCAATCTGGGAGGTATGGGAGGCAGTCCCCTGTGCTCCATCTACCGGGGCCAGGGGCAGGAGGAGCGGGCCAGCACCGTCACCGGGAATACTCTCACCCTGCTGTTGTGCTTCGGATTTGTCATTCCCCTGGTGACACTCCCCTTTTTAGACCCCATTTTGGTGGCGTTCGGAGCCAGTGACACCACGCTGCCCTACGCCAAGGACTATATTTTCATCTACCTGCTGGGCACTCCCTTTGTCACGGTAGGGCTGGGTATGAACCCCTTCATCAACGCCCAGGGCTTTGGCAACAAGGGAATGCTCACCGTGATGCTGGGGGCGGTGGTCAACCTGGTGCTGGACCCCATTTTGATTTACGGGCTGCACATGGGAGTGAAGGGGGCGGCCCTGGCCACCATCATCGCCCAGGCCTGTTCGGCGGTGTGGGTGCTCTCCTTCCTCACAGGAAAGAAGTCTCTCCTGCCCCTGCGCCCCTGCCATCTGCGGCCCCGGTGGGACCACCTGCGCCGCATCATCTCCTTAGGGCTGTCCGGCTTCTTCACCAGCATCACCAACTCCCTGGTGCAGATTGTGTGTAACAAGGTGCTGTACATCTACGGCGGCGACCTGTATGTGGGGGTCATGACCATCATCAACTCCCTGCGGGAAGTCACCTTCATGCTCATCCAGGGCTTTGGCAGCGGCGTCCAGCCGGTGCTGGGGTACAACTACGGAGCCAAGGAATACAAGCGGGTGTGCACCGGCATCCGCTTCGCCGTGGCGGTCACCGTGGGCTACTCCGCCCTCATCTGGCTGTTGAACATGACCATCCCCTCCCTGCTCATCCGCATCTTCAACGACAATCCCGATATGCTCCAGGCGGGGGTGCCTGCCCTGCGGGTGTATTTCTCCATGTTCATCTTTATGGCCCTGATGATCTCCAGCCAGTCCATTTTTGTGGGGCTGGGCCAGGCTAAGAAGTCCATCTTCTTCTCCATCCTGCGCAAAGCGGTCATTAACGCCCCTCTCACGGTGCTGCTGGCCTTTCTGTGGGGGGTGGACGGGGTGTTTGTGGCAGAGGCCGTGTCCCAGTTTGTGTGCGGCCTGCTGTGCTTTCTCACCATGTACTGCACCGTCTACCGCCCCCTCTCCCATGGCAGCCACCTGGTGGGAGTGGGGTGAGGGGAGTTTTCCACAGCTTCCACAAGTTCCACAAAGTTTTCCACAACCTGTTCAAATGCAAAGACACCCTTCCCAAAGATTTGGAAAGGGTGTCATATTTTTTGCATATGTGCCGATTACACCAACTGTTGGGCCTCTTCCAGGTCCGCAGGGGTGTCCACACTGCGGAAGGGTGCGGTATCCTCCAGAGGGATGTACACGGTGTTGGCCCAGTCCAGCAGATTGCGGATGTCATAGTCTCCGTTGAGCATCATGGTGGCGGCAAAGGACATGCACCGCTTGCGATACACGCCGAACAGGGGCTGAGGCACGCCGTCGATGGTATACACGCAGGCGTCTGCGTCCCCGATGGCGTCCACCAGGGGATCGGCCTGAGCCGGGGTGAGGAAGGGGAAGTTGACGCCTACCAGCAGCATCCAAGGGGTCTCACAGGCCCGCAGACCTGCGTGGAGGCCGGCCAGAGGCCCACGGTCGGGGTAGATGTCTGCCACCACAGCCATGGTCCCGGCGGGGGCCAGAGCCTTGCGCTCCGGGGCGCCTACGGACAGCTGCACGCCGCAGCCGTAGTCCTTCCAGGTGTCCACGGCGCGCTCCAGCAGGGTCTTTCCTCCCAGAGTTACCAGAGCTTTATCGGTGCCCATCCGCTTGGAGGGGCCGCCTAACATGATTTGAACGGTCAGTTCGCTTTTCTTCATTGGGAAGAACCTCCCATCGCCAAGATTAATCATAAGGACAGTATAGCACACCTGTCCCAGGTGTGCTATACCAAAATTGTGAAATTTCATGGATGCCCCACCATGGGGTACGCGCTCCGCTGGGCCCCATTTCTCCACGATGAGAAATGGGGGAAAGAATCGCCTAGGGCGTTCCCCCCTAGGTACCCCCCTGCGGTCTCCTTGCTGGACGCTGGAACATCCCCCATCGACGCTGAGGTATGTGGAATTGCCTGTACTTCTTGCGCCGCTGCCGCTGATGCTCACTGTGCAGAACCGTAGTGCTTCTTTGGCAAAAGCGTCTGGCTTGGGAGCAAACTGGCAGTTACCACCTATGGCAGGCCCTGTGCTTCTGGGGCAAGTACCTTCTACACTGGAATGTTGAGCGGCAGCGGATATAGCGGTACAGAGTACCGTCTTATCCCTGGGCCGGTTTGGGTTGCTACGGCAGCCTAGGGCTTTTAACCCCAGCGGGGTCCTTAGGGGCAAGGCCCATAAGTGGCTTTTCGTCCATTTTGGCCACTCAAAATGGACCCTAAGCGGAGCGTCAAAAACCCCAACAGGGGAAAGGCCTGGTTTATAATAAAGATAGCCCCCTTTTGCCTGCTTTCACACAGCCAAAAGGGGGCTTAACTCACAGAACTTTGGACAAAAACTCAATGGTACGGGGGTGCTTAGGGTTGGCGAAGAACTCCTGGGGCTTGTTCTCCTCCAGGATGTGGCCGCCGTCCATAAACAGCACCCGGCTGCCCACTTCCCGGGCAAAGCCCATCTCGTGGGTGACTACCACCATGGTCATGCCCTCGTCGGCCAGCTGCCTCATCACGTCCAGCACCTCGCCCACCATCTCGGGGTCCAGAGCGGAGGTGGGCTCGTCGAAGAGCATCACTTTGGGGCGCATGGCCAGGGCCCGCACAATGGCAATGCGCTGCTTCTGGCCGCCGGAGAGCTGATTGGGGTAGGCGTCCGCCTTTTCCTCCAGCCCCACCCGGCGCAGCAGCTGGGTGGCGGTGTCGTCGGCCTCCTGCTGGCTCATGCGACGGGTGCGCACCGGGGCAAGGGTGATGTTCTTGCGGATGGTCATGTTGGGGAACAGGTTGAAGTGCTGGAACACCATGCCCATGTGCTGCCGCACCTGGTCGATGTCGCACTTGGGGTCGGTGATGTCGGTGCCGTCAAAGGTGATGGTTCCGGAGGTGGGGGTCTCCAGCAGGTTCAGACAGCGCAGGAAGGTGGACTTGCCCGACCCGGAGGGGCCCAGCACCACCACTTTTTCCCCGGGGTAGATGTGCTGGCTCAGGTTGTCCAGCACCAAGTGGTTGCCAAAGGATTTGGATAAGTTTTTAACGTCGATCACTTTGACGCAGCCTCCTTTCCAGTTTGCCCTGGAGCCAGGTGAGTACCACCACAATACACAGATACATCACGGCAATGCCGATGTAGGGGGGCATGTAGTCGAAGGTACGGCCTCCGATGGTGCTGGCATAATACACCAGTTCCATGCCGCCGATGGCCTGCACCAGAGAGGTGTCCTTAAACAGGGTGATCAGCTCATTGCCCAGGGAGGGCAGAATGTTTTTGAACGCCTGAGGCACTACGATGAAACGCATGGTGTCCAGATAGCCCAGGCCTAAGGAACGGCCGGCCTCCATCTGGCCTCCGTCCACGCTCATCAGGCCGCCACGGACGATTTCCGCCACATAGGCGCCCGAGTTGATGCCCAAACCAATGATGCCCACCAAAATCTTGTCTCGAATGCTGGGGAAGATGACAAAGGTCCAGATGAGCAACTGCACCATCATGGGGGTGCCCCGGATGACGGTGGTGTAAATCTTACAAATGAAATTCAAAATGGCCAGCAGGGGGTTTTTCCGCCGTCCGGCCCGCTGCTGGTCGTGGGCTGCCCGCACAACGGCCACCACCACGCCCAAAATGACGCCCATGACCAGGGCCACCAACGTCATTTCCAGCGTGCGGCCCAGGCCCTGCAAATACAGTTTCCAGCGGTCTGCTTCCATAAAGGCTGTGTAAAAACGTGGGCCCAGCTTATCCAGCCAGTTGATCAGCCCATGCAACATAATACCTGCTCCTTTCCTCCACATGGAAAGAAGGGCGGCACAGGGGGCCGCCCTTCTTCAATTTCGGTCTATCTTATTCCGCTACGATGTACTTGTCCACGATGGACTGCACAGTGCCGTCGGCAATCAGCTCCTTCAGAGCGCCATTGATGGCGTCCAGCAGCTGGGTGTTGCCCTTGTTCACGCCGATGGCGTAGTCCTCCACGGCGAATTCGGTGTCCAGAATCTTCAGGCCCTCATTGGCGGCCACAAAGGACTTGGCGGGCTCGTTGTCGATGACCACAGCGTCCACCTGGTCGTTCATCAGAGCCATAACGGCCAGAGCGCCGCTGTCATAGGCGGTGACGTGATCCTCACCATAGCCGCCGTTCTCGGGGGTGTCCGAGCAGAAGATGTAGCCGGTGGTGCCCTTCTGAGTGCCGATCATGGTGGCGTTGGCCAGGTCATCCACAGTCTGGATGGGGGAATCCTCCTTGACGATGATCACCTGCACGCCGGTGGCGTAGCTGTCAGAGAAGTCCATGACCTGCAAGCGCTCTTCGTTGACGGTGACGCCAGCCATAACCATATCGCTCTGACCGGTCTGCACCGCAGTGAGGGCAGCATCGAAGCCCATGTCATCAATGACCAGCTCCAGGCCCAGCTTCTCGGCGATGGCCTGAGCCACCTCCACGTCGATGCCCTCAAAGCCGCCGTCGTCGGTGGTCATCTCATAGGGAGGGAACTGGGCATTGGTGGACATGTGGAGTTTGCCGCTCTCCACGGTCTGCAGGCCGGAGTCGTCGCCCTCCTGCTTGTCGCTGGTGTTGCCGTTGCCGCAGGCGGCCAGAGAGGCCACCATGCCAAGGGCCATGGTCATGGCCGCAATCTTTTTCCAAACCTTCATATTCATTCGTCTCCTCTTATCCTTTTCATCTCATGCAAGCCCCCATCTGGGGTGGTTGATTGCACTGATTATACCGCTGCAATGAATATAATGCAAGAGGAAACCGGAATATTCCTGATATTTATTCATCATGACTGGATAGCCATGAATAAATATACATTTTTATGCAAGTTTTATGCATATTTGATCAATCCAGGGCCAGACCCAGGTGGCCCCGGCCCAGCTGCTGCCAGCAGGCGGGGGGCTGAGTGAGCCAGGAGATGGCGCCAAAGGGGAGGCCGTCGGCCCGTCCGCAGGGGGTGCGCAGCTCGCCCTGGCCTTGACACAGGTGGGCCACCACTCCGGCGCCCTCCGCCTCGTCACCGGGCAGACACAGCAGCTCTTTGACGATGTGCTGGTCTCCCCAATCTTCGATGACGGCGCAGGCGGGGCCGTGGGTCAGTTCTAGGCGGTAGAGGGCGCCGTGGAGCTGGCCTTCAAAGGCCGCCTGGCCAGGGATGTGGACGATATGGGGGATGCCACCCAGCAGTTCCTCCCGCAGGGAGACGTACGCCTCCGGGGAGATGAGGGAGGCTTGTCCCTGGACCGGGACGGGCAGGGGGGTGCGCAGGTGATAAAAGGCGGGGGAGAAGCCATTTTTGCCAAAGAAATCAAAGAGAGAGGGCTGGGCCGGGACGGTGCACACGAAGTCCAGACCGTGGTCTGCCGTCCACTGGGCGGCATAGGCGATGAGCTGGGCGGCATATCCCTTGCCCCGGGCCTCCGGGTTGGTGGCCAGGGCGTAGAGATACGTACCCCGGCGGGTTTCCCCTCCGGGACAGGCCAGGGCCACAGGGGTGAGCACCAGCATGCTCTCCACTCGGCCCTCTTCCACCAGCACCAGGGGCCCCTGGGGGGCACACAGGTCATAGAAGACCTCTTGGGCCTGGGGGGTGTCCCCAAATACCGCCTGCCACAGCTGGTGGGTCTGGCCCCGCTCTTCACGCCTGGCTTGTCTGCACTCAGCCATGGGTTGCCTCCCGCACGGTGTACTTGGTCAGCAGCAGTTCGGGGTAGTAGGACAGCTTGGCACGGCGCAGCCCTTCGATCCCCAGATCATCCTCCCGGTTGAGCCATTTTACCTGGGGGTGGCGCTCCCGCACCATCCGGGCCATCTCCCGGGCAATGGTGGGGTAGGAACCCTGGATGTCGGCAAAGGCCTTTTCAAAGTGGACGTTGAAGCACTCAGGGGTGGTGAGGCTGCCCAGGGAGAAGGCCACAGGGCGGCCTCCGGCGGTAATGACCCCGCCCTCCATCTCCAGCTCGTCCATGTGGTACAAAGCCTCAATGATGGCCACGGTCTCGGCGCTGAGGCTCTTGTCCTCGTTGGCATCCTTCAAATTGGCCCACTGTTTCTCCATCTCCAGGCACAGGTGCATGTTTTCCTTGGTGATGGGGTGGAACATCCAGTCCGGGTTGTTGTCGTCAAAGCGGCGGATGTGGTTGCGCTTCTGGTGCAGCTTCTTGCCGGGCAGGTCTGCCATTTTTTCCACGTCGTACAGGTAGTCGAAGCTGTCCCGGTCCTCCTCAAAGGTGAACCGGCCGGGGAATTGGGCCTCCAGCTGCTCCTTCTGGTCGGGGGTGACGCACACCATCACCAGGGGCACCCCCAGCGCTTTGGCGTTGTCCTCCATGACCTGCAAAGCGGGCTCCAGAGGGCCGGTTCCGGGAGGGAAGAGGAAGCTCTCCCCCAGACCACCCAGCAGGCGCACCACCACCCGGTCGCCCACCCGGCAATACTCCTGGGGGTAGGCGCCGCTCCACAGATACATGCTGTTGAAGTTGAATTGGCAGCCCATGCTGCCGGTTTTCTGGAACAGAGGAGCCGCCCACTGGCGGTCCTCCAATTTGGGTTCCACAAATTTACATTCGCAACTCATACAAAAAATACCTCGTTGGTCCGCTTTCCGGCGGAGATTTTTCCTTAATTGATATCATAGCACATTTCTAGGAAAAAGGCAACCCTGCCTTGCCGGGCAGCCAGAGGGATTGCCTACTCTCTGCAAGGGCCAGGTTTCACCATGCCAGCCTGGCAAGGGGGGACGCGCTCCGCTGGGCCCCATTTCTCCCCGATGAGAAATGGGGGAAAGAATCGCCAAAGGAGGGGCCTTCCCCCTCCTTGTGGAATCCACCCCGCTTTTCTGAGCTGGCAGGGGGTGCCTCTCTCAGACCGGGCCGAAGGGCGGTTGCCATACCAGGAGGGGAAAACGGTTCTCTTTGGCTGCGTCGCTGCTGGGGCGGTGCAACCTTCTCCCGCTTTCGGCCCTACCTGTGGCGCACCCCGGCCGACAGCGGCCGGGCGAGGCCGCTACACCCAGACTTGAGGCCCTGGTGGAAGAAGTGGAAGCTGCCAGCGGAGTAGAAACTGCCCAAAGATGTGTCAAGCCATCCAACCAGCCCCACCAGGCCCAGGGCCGACTTGGGCCTGAACCCGGTAAAAATAAATAAAACATGGGGTTTCCAAAGGGAGATCCCTTTGGTGGGTCTTTGGTGACTTTCTGCCCATCAGAAAGTCACCCTTGCGGAGCAAAAACGGCACCAGGGTACAGGCATAGGTTACCCCAAAGCAAAGAAAAGCCACCGCAGATCCCTCTGCGGTGGCTTAAAAATTTATTTGGCGTATTCGATGGCCTTGGTCTCCCGAATAAGATTGACCTTGATCTGTCCGGGATACTCCAGCTCGTCCTCGATCTTCTTGGCGATGTCACGGGCCAAGATGACCATCTGGTCTTCGGAGACCTCCTCGGGCTTGATCATGATGCGCACCTCACGTCCGGCCTGGATGGCATAGGCCTTCTCCACACCGTGGAAGGAGGAGGACAGCTCTTCCAGCTTCTCCAGACGCTTGATGTAGTACTCCACATTCTCCTTGCGGGCGCCGGGCCGGGCAGCGGAGATGGCGTCGGCCGCCTGCACCAGGCAGGCCACGATGGTCTTGGCCTCCACGTCGCCGTGGTGGGCCTCGATGGCGTG
>CALWXL010000028.1 GCA_944385485.1 uncultured Oscillospiraceae bacterium | reverse complement strand
TCATCCAGTGAGGTATTTACTATGGCTTTATACAGTGAAAAGGTAATGGACCACTTCCGCAACCCCCGCAATGTGGGGTCCATGGAAAACCCCAGCGGCGTGGGCGAGGTGGGCAACGCCAAGTGCGGCGACATCATGCGCATCTACCTGAAAATTGAGAACGACATCATTGAGGACGTGAAGTTTGAGACCTTCGGCTGTGGCAGCGCCATCGCCTCCTCCTCCATGGCCACGGAGCTCATTAAGGGTAAGCCTGTGTCTGAGGCCCTCACCCTCACCAATCAGGCGGTGGTAGAGGCCCTGGACGGCCTGCCCGCCCAGAAGGTGCACTGCTCGGTTCTGGCTGAGGAGGCCATCAAGCTGGCCCTGAAGGACTACTACGACAAAAACGGCATTGAGTACGACCACAGCCAGTTCCCCTGCTGTGACAGCTGCGGCCACTGCCACGCCCACTAAGGAGGCCCATCCATGCTGGTATCCACCCGAGGCCGCTACGCTCTGCGGGTGATGGTGGACCTGGCCCAGCACCAGGGCCAGGGTCTCACCCCTATGAGGGATGTGGCCCAGCGGCAGCAAATTTCCCTGAAATACTTGGAGAAAATTCTCCCGGTACTCTCCCGCCACCACTACATCTCCGGCACCCAGGGGAAGGGGGGCGGCTATCAGCTCACCCGGGCCCCGGAGGAGTACCGGGTGGGGGACATTCTGCGGCTCACCGAGGGGGACTTGGCCCCGGTGTCCTGCCTGGAGGCGGGGGCACCCCCTTGCCAGCAGCGGGACACCTGTCCCACCCGCTCCCTCTGGTGCGAGTTGGGGCGGCGGGTCAATGAGTACCTGGACAGCGTCACCCTGGCGGATTTGATGTAACAGTTGCCCCCGGTTGCAGCATTGTGCGCAACCGGGGGCAACTTGTATATTTTACCTTATTTGTTTTTCAACAGAATGTCAATGGACGGTTCTCCACTTCCATGCTATTCTGAATTTGTAATACCCTATATTCAAATTCCACACGCCGTTTTCTTTTCGAGCATGAGGTGGTTCCATTGGCGATCGGTACGAGAGGGCATTCCCATAGGCATGGTTATTTTCCTTGCTAGAAACCGACTATCTGTATAAGGTGGGATCCACATGAACGAAAAACAAGCCCGTCTCATACGAACCTGGGATATTGGTCGTGGCATTATCTGTATTGCATTTTGTATTTTCCTTCTTATTGACACCTTTTTTCTATCTTATGATATTCCATCCAAGCTCATTGCTCTGGCCATCTGTGCAGTCTTCGTAGTTCTGGATATCGTTGGCGAGCGCTGGATACGCCGCAATATTCCGGAAGCGGAAAACCGCCCCTACCCCAAGTGGGTCCAGGTCATATCCTTTCTCATCCTTATCCTGGTGTTTTACGGTATCATGAAGGGATGATCCACTCATAACCGTCTTCACACTACATAAAAAGCCTACGGGGCAGAAGACTCACGATCTTCTGCCCCGTAGGCTTTTTGTCTATCTTCGTCTGCCCCGTACCATGCGCACGGAGACCACTGTCACCAGGCTGAGCAGCACCAGCTGGAAGACATCCAAGGCAATGTAAAGCATTCCCAATGGTAACCATATATTTTGGATGAAAAATACCTGTAACAGCACCCAAATCACCCAGCTACCCGCCAGATAGATGACAGATTCCCGCTTGGGCTCCAGGGGTTTCTTCCCATAGCACCAGGCGGTCCGTCCCTCCAGCAAGAGCAATGCTAGGACACTCAGCATCCAAATCGTCCAATGGATGCTCCCAAACCGGAACATGGTCCGAACCATGCCATAGAAACTGCCAAATCCCGTGACCCAAGGCATCAGGATACGCACCAGAAGGAACAGCCCCCAGCCGCACCACAGCCCCGGATATCGGCGGGCCACCAGACACACCACGCCACACAGGTAAAAGGGCACGCCAAAGAGAAAGCCAGGGAGGCCATTTCCCAGCAGGGCCATCAACAGCCCAACCAAAAAGCCGAAGCACAGCAAAACAACGCCGATGATCCGCTGTCCGGTAGGCTGAGTGGCAGGTTGTGGCGGCGGAGGCGGCGCTTTCTCCCCTTCCTCCTCCTGGCCCATCACCAGCTGGTCCAGGGACACCCCAAACAGCTGGCTGAGCTTGACCAGCTTATCCAAATCTGGCACCGCTCCGTCATTCTCCCACTTGGACACCGACTGACGGGACACGTCCAGGGCATCTGCAACATCTCCCTGGGACAGGTGGTGCTCCAGGCGCATCTGGCGGATGCGTTCTCCCAATGTCATATGTCTTCCCCCCTCTCTGTTCTGGCCTGAGTATACCATCCAGGGGGCACAACCGTCTACCAATCCCCCTTGAAACATTAGCAACTGGCGGTTGCACCCGGGATTTTTACGCCGTTTTCACCGTCATCACCACCAGCGTTCCCCGCTGGACGGTAATCCGGGCGGGGCCGCCCAAAAATTCGTTGCTCACCCCTAGGGGTACCTGGGCCGTCATGGTGGCCCCGTGTAAGGGGTACTTCAGCCCCTCCAGGGTCACCCCATGGGCGGGCTCTCCCAGACAGAAGATGGACAGAGTGTGCCCCGTTTCGCCCTCCAGCTCCAGGGTACCGTCGTGCACCGCCGTCACCGTCATACCGGGGCCAATCAACATTCCCTGTCCCCCCTGCTCGGTGAGGCCGCACAGCAGCTGCACATTGGCCAGGGTGTGGTCCAACCTTCCACCCAAAGAGCCGTAAATGTGGAAGTTCCGGTACCCCCGGTTCCAACCTTCACTGAGAGCCAGGGCGGTATCCGTATCGTCCTTCTCTGCCGGATGGCGGACGATGTGGGGATGGGGGGGCACATAGCCCAGGGAATCAAAGTCCCCCACCACCAAATCCGGGTTTACCCCATGGCGTTGCATCTGGCTAAAGCCACCGTCAGCGGCGATGCACAAATCCCCCTCCTGGATGTCCGGCCACGCTTCTCCGTACTCACCCGAGGCAAAAATATAACAAATGGGCATGGTTTATTCCCCTTTCCTCATTCCTGGCCCAAACGCTCCAGCAGCAACCGCCGCACCGTCTGGGGGTCTGCTTTGCCTTGCAGCTTGCGCATGGTCTGGCCCACCAAAAAGCCGAAGGCCTTTTCCTTGCCGCCCCGGTAGTCTGCCACCGACTGGGGATTCTCCTCCAGCACCTGGACCACGATACGCTCCACCAGTTCCACATCCTGCACCTGCTCCAAACCATGGGCGGCCACGTATTCGTCCACATCTCCGTCGGTGTCAAACACCGCCTCAAAGACCTTCACCGCCGTGTTCCGGTTCAGCTTTCCCTCCCCCACCAGGGCAATGAGCCGGGCCAAGGTCTTGGGGGTCATGGGCATTTGGCCCGGGGACAAACTGCGCTCAGACAACGCCCCCAGCACCTCCCCCATAATCCAGTTGGTTCCCTGCTTGGGGGGCGTACCCAGGGCAAGGAGTTCCTCAAAGAACCGGGCCAGGGCCGGGTGACTGGTGACCATCTGACAGTCATACTCCGGCAGCTGGTACTGCTGGGCGTAGCGTCTGCGCTTTGCCTCCCCCAACTCGGGGAGGTTCTCCCGGATGCCCTCCACGTATTCCCGAGACAGCACCACAGGGGGCAGGTCCGGCTCGGGGAAGTACCGGTAGTCCCGGGCCTCCTCCTTGCTGCGCATGGAGAAGGTCTCTCCCTTCTCCTCGTCAAACCGTCGGGTCTCCTGTACCACCCGCTCCCCTCGCTCCAGAAGGGATATCTGCCGCTGGCTTTCAAACTGGATAGCCCGGGCAATGGCCTGGAAGGAGCCCAGATTCTTCATCTCGGTGCGGGTGCCCAGGGTATCGCTGCCCACCGGGCGCACCGACAAATTCACGTCACACCGCAGGGAGCCCTCCTCCATCTTGCCGTCAGACACCCCCAGATATTGCAGGGAATCCCGTAATTTCTTGAGGTAAGCCACCACCTGCTCGGAAGTACGAAAGTCCGGCTCGGTGACAATCTCCAACAGGGGCACCCCGCAGCGGTTGAAGTCGCACAGAGTCTCCCCGGTGGCGGGGTCGTGGTACAGCTTCCCGGCGTCCTCCTCCATGTGGATCTCATGGATGCCGATGGTGGTACCCGCCACCTCCACCCGGCCATTGCGGCACAGGGGAGCGTATAACTGGCTGATCTGGTACCCCTTGGGCAGGTCGGGATAGAAGTAGTTTTTCCGGTCAAAGCGGCTCACCGGGGTGATGGAACAGCCCAGGGCCAGCCCCACCTTCACCCCGTACTCCACCACCTTCTGGTTGAGCACCGGCAATGCACCGGGTAGCCCCATGCACACCGGGCAGCACTGGCTATTGGGAGCCCCGCCAAAGGCGGTGGAACAGGAACAGAAAATCTTACTCTCGGTGGACAGCTCCACGTGGGTCTCCAGCCCCATAACAATCTCCCAGTTCATCCCATTCCGCCCCCTTTCGGCACCTGTCTGTGATAATCCGTCTCCTGCTGGTAGGCGTGGGCGGTATTGAGCAGCACTTGCTCTCCAAACCGAGGCCCCACCAGCTGGGCACCCACGGACAGACCGTCCCCGTCCACTCCGCAGGGCATGGACAGGGCAGGCAGCCCCGCCAGATTGGCGGGAACGGTGTACAAATCGGACAAATACATCCCCATGGGGTCTCTGAGGCTCTCTCCCAGCTTGGGGGCGGTGTTGGGGGTGACAGGAGTTAGGAGCACATCACAGATAGCAAAGGCCCGCTCCAGCCCTTGCTTCACCTGTCCTTGCACCGCCAGTGCCTTTTTGTAGTAGGCCTCGTAGTACCCGGCACTCAAAACAAAGGTGCCCAACAAAATGCGCAGCTTGGCCTCTTTCCCAAAGCCCTGGCTGCGGGTATTCTCATACATCTGGGTGAGGTTTCCGTATTCTTTGGCTCGGAAACCGTACTTCACCCCGTCATAGCGGGCCAGATTGGAGGAGGCCTCCGCCGAGGCCAGCACGTAATAGGCGGGAATCACCAGCTTCAGCTCCGGGATAGACACCTGAGTCACGGTGCCCCCCCGGCTCTCCAGCACCCGGGCCACCTCCTGTACCCGTTGGGCTACTTGAGGTCGGAGTCCCTCCCCGAAGCATTCCATGGGCAGGCCCACCCGCAGGCCCCGGATGTCGGAGGCGAGGGAGGAGAGCAGCCCGCCGTAGTTGCCGTCTACGGTGGTGCTGTCCCGGGGGTCTTTCCCCTGGATCATGTCCAGCACCGCCGCGCAGTCAGCGGCATCCCGGCATAAGGGCCCCACCTGGTCCATGGAGGAGGCATAGGCCACAAGCCCATACCGGGACACGCTGCCGTAGGTGGGTTTCAGCCCCGTCAGGCCACAGTACCCGGCAGGCTGGCGGATGGAGCCTCCGGTGTCAGACCCCAGGGCGTACCAGGCAAACCCCGCCGCCACTGCGGCGGCACAGCCACCTGAGGAGCCGCCGGGCACCCGGCTCTCGTCCCAGGGGTTGCGGGTGGGGCCGAAGTTTGAGGTCTCGGTGGTGGATCCCATGGCGAACTCGTCCAGGTTCCCCTTGCCCAGGCACACCCCTCCGGCGGTCTTCACCTTCTCCACCACCGTAGCATCGTAGGGGGGCACATAGCCCTCCAACAGACGGGAACCGCAGGTGGTAGGCACTCCCTGGGTGCACAAGTTGTCTTTCAGCAGCAGAGGCACCCCGTATAGGGGAGACAGCCCCGGTTTCAGGCCCTTTTGCAGAGTTTCCGCCCGCTCCATGGCCTGCTCTGCCAAAACCGTGATGCAGCTATTCAGGGACTTGTCCCTCTGGGCAATCTCCTCCAGAGCCGCTTGGGTGGCCTGGGGGATGGTCACATCTCCTTGGGTAATAGCCCGGCCCAACTCCAGGGCGGTGAGGTGGGTCAGGTTCATTCCGCTCCCCCCTCTCCCACGCTTCTGGGGGTGACCACATAGCCATCCCGCACCTGTGGCGCCTGGTTCAGCAGCTTGTCCCCATCCAGGGATGGCTCCACCTGGTCAGGGCGGAAGGGAACGGCGGAGGGGGCCTCCACTTCCGCCCCATGTTCCACCTGGGACAGGGCATGCAGATACCCTACCATCTCCTCCAGCCGTCCGGCCAGTTCTTCCTCCTCCTGGGGGGTGAGGGAGAGCCGGGCCAGGCGGGATAGCTCACGCACCGGTTTGTTTGTCTCTTCCATGGGTGTTCCTCCAAAAAAGACGCCCCAAGCCGTGAAACAACCACAGCTGGGGCTTGTTTGGGATATTTTACACCCGGAGAACGGGCTTTGTCAATGCGTGGCCACACTCTAGCCAGAGGCGTGGGTTTGTGGTACACTAAAGAAAAGAACTACGCCAGAGAGGAGCCTTTCTATGTTATCTTGGGAGCAGCTCAGCGACACCTGTCACCACTGCCAACAGTGCCCCTTAGCCGAAACCCGCCACAACGTGGTGTTTGGGGTGGGGTGCCAAGATGCCCCCATCCTACTGGTGGGCGAGGGCCCCGGGGAACAGGAGGACTTGCAGGGCATCCCCTTTGTGGGCCCGGCGGGTCAGCTGCTGGATGACATGCTCTCCCTCATCGATTTGAGCCGGGAGAAAAACGTGTACATCGCCAACATCGTCAAGTGCCGTCCCCCCCACAACCGGGACCCGCTGCACACCGAGCAGGACGCCTGCATCGGCTATCTGCGCAACCAGGTGGCCCTGCTGCGCCCCAAGATCATCGTCTGCCTGGGCCGCATCGCCGCCCAGCGGCTCATTGACCCCAATTATAAAATCACCCAGCAGCACGGACAGTGGGTGGAAAAGGCGGGGGTAGCCATGACCGCCATCTATCATCCCGCCGCTCTGCTCCGAGACCCCTCCAAAAAGCCGGACACCTTCGGGGACCTGCGCTCCATCCGGGCCAAGGCCCGGGAGCTGTGTCCCCAGGTCTACGACTCCTCGTCCTCCACCTGAGGCAGCAGGTTCATAATGGAGATCTCATAGGCGGTGCGGGTCTGCCGCTCCCCCTCCACCATCTTGTGGTATTGACGGCTCTGGAGCCGTCCTTCCAGCCGCAGGCGGTCCCCCACCTCCATCTGGGCACAGCGGTTGGCCACCGAGCCCCAGGCGATGCAGGGTAAGTAGTCCGCCCGGCCATAGGGGCGATTCACCGCCAGAAGCAGATCGCAGATCTCCCGGCCCAAGGGGGTACGGCGGGCCACTGGGGGCTTGCACAGGGCACCCGCCAGCAGCAGGTGGTTCTCCCCCTCCCGACAGTGGGCCTGGAGCACCTCCCGCACCAGCATGGTGATGACCAGGCGGCTGCCCTGCCCCGAGCGGTTGTTGTAAGAGCGCACCTCGCCCCCCACTTCCAGCCAGTTTCCCGGCTGCCACAGCTCTTCCTGGGGCTGGGACACCACCAGATTCACCACATCCTCCGCCCCAGACAGCCGGGGCACCCGGAACGGCACCACGTAGTAGTCCACCCCGTGGTTGTGGTGGGACAGCCGGGGCAAGGCCAGGACCTCTCCCCGCAGCATCCCCTGATTTTCTCCTTTGACTTGGCTCATGACATCACACTCCATGGGTAAAATCTGTTGGAGTGTATGCATCTGGATGGATAAGTATGACCGTTGACATTCCATAGCCCGTCAGTATAATATAGTGCGTACCCCTTGATACCCCAACAGCAAAGGAGGGCTGCATATGGAGGTGCAACTGACACGCAAGCAATTCCGTCGCTTGCTGGACATGGTGTATATCGGCAACTGGGTGCTCAACTCCACCCGGGGCGACCAGCGATTTGAGGACTACGACCAAGTGGAGAGCCTGCTCTTTGCCCAGGCCGCCCGGGAGGGCATGGAGCCCTTGGCGGAGGTGTATCACGGCGAAGTGGTCCCCTCCAGAGCCTTTGCCGAGGGCGGCATCCATGAAGCCATCATGGAATATGAAAACAACGTCTTTTTCGACATTCTGGCGGAGGATCTGGCCCGGCGTGACATGAACTATGTCCCCATCGACGAGAGCAACCAGCAGGAGCTCATCCAGCGCATGGATGCCTATATCGACGAATTTGAGGCCCACGGCACCGAGAACATCACCATTGAACATTAAAAAACTTCCACAGCCCAGTCCCGGGCTGTGGAAGTTTTTTTATTTCTTTTTCCGCTTCTTTTCAAAGAAGTCCCGCACCGGAGTTGCCGGGGCGGGGGTGCCTTCCCCCATGGTACGGGCGTACTCCTTCAGAGCGTCCCGCTGCTCATTGGTCAGATTGGTGGGCACCTGTACCTTCACCATGACGTACTGGTCGCCCCGGCCCCGCCCGTGGACGTTGGGCACACCCTTGCCACGCAGGCGGATGGTGGTGCCGGGCTGGGTTCCGGCAGGCAAGTTGTACTTGACCTTGCCGTCGATGGTGTCGATTTGCAGCTCGGCGCCCAGGGCCGCCTGAGTGAAGCTCACCTTCTGCTCCAAGTACAGGTCGTACCCGTCCCGCTGGAAGCGGGGGTCTGGGATGACGGAGATGTTGATGAGCAAATCTCCGGCGGGGCCGCCGTTTTGGCCCTCGTTGCCCTGGCCACGCATGGAGATGGACTGACCATCGTCGATGCCAGCGGGGATCTTCACCTTGATCTTGCGCTGGCGGCGCACCTGGCCGTCCCCATGACAGTCGGGACAGGGCTGGTGAATGATCTTACCGGTGCCGTGGCACTTGGAACAGGGTGCGGTGGTGGTGAAGGCGAAGCCGCCCGCCCCACGCTGGATGCGCACCTGGCCGGAGCCGTGGCAGTCGGGGCAGATCTCCGCGGTGGTGCCGCTGGCACAGCCCGAGCCGTGGCAGGTGGTGCAGTTTTCGGTGCGGTTGAGGCTGATCTCCTTCTCCACGCCCCGCATGGCCTCCTCAAAGGTGATGGTCATGTTCACCCGCAGAGAAGCGCCCCGCTTGGGGGCGTTGGGGTTGGCCTGGCGCTGACCGCCGCCAAACCCGCCAAAGCCGCCGCCGAAGAAGGAGCCGAAGATATCGCCCAGGTCCACGTCGCCCATGTCGAACCCACCGAAGCCGCCGCCAAAGCCGCCCGCTCCGAAGTTGGGGTCTACCCCGGCGTGACCGAACTGGTCATACTTGGCCCGCTTGTCCTTGTCAGACAGCACCTCATAGGCCTCGTTGACCTCCTTGAACTTCTGCTCGGCCTCTGCGTTGCCCGGGTTCAGGTCGGGGTGATACTGCTTGGCCAGCTTGCGGTAGGCCTTTTTCAATTCATCGTCCGAGGCGGTTTTGGACACGCCCAGGACCTCATAATAGTCACGTTTTTGTTCTGCCATTCTATGTCACCTCACTGGGCAGGATACGAAACCTGCCACAAGCGGGGTGGTTTTTTGCACCCCGCTTGTGAAATCCGGTCTATTGCTTACTTGTTGTTGTCGTCCACAACTTCGTAGTCGGCGTCCACCACATTGTCGTCGCCGCCGTTGGTGGCTCCGGTGGCACCGCCAGCAGCGCCGCCCATGTCGGGGCCGGGCTGAGCGCCAGCCTGGCTGTACAGCTTCTCGCTGACGGCGTAGAACGCCTTGGTCAGACCCTCGGTGGCGTCCTTGATGGCCTGGGTGTCGGTGCCCTTCAGGGCCTCCTTGACACGGTTGAGCTCGCCCTCGATGTTGGCCTTGTCGCCAGCATCCAGCTTGTCGCCCATCTCCTCCAGGGTCTTCTCGGTCTGATAGACCATCTGGTCGGCCTGGTTGCGGGTGTCCACTTCCTCCTTGCGGCGGGCGTCCTCAGCAGCGAACTGCTCAGCCTCACGCACAGCCTTTTCCACGTCCTCCTTGGACATGTTGGTGGAAGAGGTGATGGTGATGTTCTGCTCCTTGCCGGTGCCCATATCCTTGGCGGTGACGTTGACGATGCCGTTGGCGTCGATGTCGAAGGTCACCTCGATCTGAGGCACGCCGCGGCGGGCGGGAGCGATGCCGTCCAGGTGGAAGCGGCCCAGAGTCTTGTTGTACTGAGCCATCTCACGCTCGCCCTGGAGCACGTGGACCTCCACGGAGGTCTGGTTGTCGGCGGCGGTGGTGAAGATCTGGCTCTTCTTGGCGGGGATGGTGGTGTTGCGCTCGATGAGCTTGGTCATCACGCCGCCCATGGTCTCAATGCCCAGGGACAGGGGAGTGACGTCCAGCAGCAGCAGGCCCTTCACGTCGCCCACCAGCACGCCGCCCTGGATGGCAGCGCCCATGGCCACGCACTCATCGGGGTTGATGCCCTTGAAGCCTTCCAGACCAGTGATCTTCTTCACTGCCTCCTGGACAGCGGGGATACGGCTGGAGCCGCCCACCAGCAGCACCTTGTGCAGATCGCTGGACTTCAGGCCGGCGTCGCTCATGGCCTGACGCACGGGGCCAGTGGTGGCCTCCACCAGGTGAGCGGTCAGCTCGTTGAACTTGGCACGGGTCAGGGTCAGCTCCAGGTGCTTGGGGCCGGTGGCGTCAGCGGTGATATAGGGCAGGTTGATGGAGGTGGAAGTCACACCGGACAGCTCGATCTTGGCCTTCTCGGCGGCCTCCTTCAGACGCTGCATGGCAACCTTGTCGCCAGTCAGGTCGATGCCCTCGGCCTTCTTGAACTCAGCGGCCATCCAGTCCATGACGCACTTATCGAAGTCGTCGCCGCCCAGACGGTTGTTACCGGCAGTGGCCAGCACCTCGATGACGCCGTCGCCAACCTCCAGCACGGACACGTCGAAGGTGCCGCCGCCCAGGTCGTAGACCATGATCTTCTGGTCGCTTTCCTTATCCACACCGTAGGCCAGAGCGGCAGCGGTGGGCTCGTTGATGATACGCTTGACCTCCAGGCCGGCGATCTTACCGGCGTCCTTGGTGGCCTGACGCTGAGCGTCGGTGAAGTAGGCGGGGACGGTGATGACGGCCTCGGAGACGGTCTGGCCCAGGTAAGCCTCGGCGTCCGCCTTCAGCTTCTGCAGGATCATGGCGCTGATCTCTTGGGGGGTGTACTTCTTGCCGTCAATGTCCACCTTGTAGTCGGAACCCATCTCACGCTTGATGGAGATCACCGTGCGGTCGGGGTTGGTGATGGCCTGGCGCTTGGCCACCTGGCCCACCATGCGCTCGCCGTCCTTGGAGAATGCCACCACAGAGGGAGTGGTGCGGTTGCCTTCGGCGTTGGGGATGACGACGGCCTCGCCGCCCTCCATAACAGATACACAAGAGTTGGTCGTACCAAGGTCGATACCAATAATCTTAGACATAATCAATTCCTCCTAATATATAGCAATATGTGTTTACAAAGTAATATATGGATTAGTTTGCCACTTTTACCATGGCAAAACGAATCACCTTATCCCCGCAGGTAAAGCCCTGCTGGAATACCTCCACCACCGTGTTTTCTCCGGCGGCTTCGTCCTCCACATGCATCACAGCATTGTGGCGGTTGGGGTCAAAGGTCTCTCCCAGAGCGGGAATCTGTTCCACGCCCAGGCCATTGAGGGCATCCTGAAGGCCCTTCATGGTCATCTCCACGCCCTTGGCGTAGGCTTCGTCGCTGGTCTGCTGCTTCAAGGCCCGCTCCAGGTTGTCGTACACGGGAAGGAAGGCGGCCACAGTCTGGGCCTTGGCATTGGTCCATGCACTCTCCTTCTCCTTGGCGGTGCGCTTGCGGTAGTTGTCATATTCAGCGGCCAGGCGCAGGTATTTCTCCTCGGCCTGGGCTAGCTTCTCGTCCTGCTGGGGGGCGGGAGCCTCGGGCTGGGTGTCGGTCTGGGCCTCCTGCTGAGGCTCCTCCACCACTTCCACCTCTTCCTGCTCCAGGTTTTCGGTATTCATTGTCTTCTCATCCATGGGGTACTATTCCTCCTTTTCGTCCAGCGCGGGGGGAAGCTCCCCCTGTCCAAAGAGCTTGGACAGCCCATCTGCCACATAGGACAGCTTGGCGGCCACCTTGGCGTAATCCATGCGGGTGGGTCCCACCACACCGATGACGCCTTTCATGCCGTCTCCGATGTCGTAGCTGGCCAGCACCACGCTGGTATCTTTCAGCTCATCGGCCACGTTTTCCGGGCCGATGAGGATCTTGGTGTTATCGCTGTTGAGGGCAGGCAGATCCAGCGCATTGGCCAGGGACTGCTCCTCGGTGAGGTAGCTCATCAGCTTCTGCGCCTTGTCCACATCCCGGTATTCCGGGTGGTCCAAAATGTGGCTGGCTCCGGCGGTGTACACGGGGCTGTGCTCCAGGGAGTCCAGCACCTCCATGGCAAAGGACACCACCAGGGAGATGAGCCCGTAGGCGCTGCCGGCGGCGTGTTCTGCCACCCGCATCAGTTCGGGGGTCAGCTCCTCCAAGCTCTTGCCCACAAAGGAGGCATTGAGCAAGGTGGTGAGCATTTGCAGCTGAGGCTGGGACAGATCGGTGGGCAGGCGAATGAGCTTGTTTTTCACCACGTTGCTGTCCGTCATCACCACCACAATAAAGGAATTGGTGTCCACCATGATCAGATCATAGCGGCGGATGGTGGTGCTCTGCCGCCCGCCTGCCAAGGCAAAGGCGGGATAGTTGGTCAGCTGGGACACCATGCGTCCGGCCTGGTCGATGACCTTGTCCAGCTCCTGCATCTTCAGGTGCAGCGCCTCGTTGATCTGCCGGGTCTCTTCCAGGCTCAGCCGCTGCTCCTCCATCAGCTCGTTGACGTATAGCCGGTACCCCTTGGGGGACGGCACCCGTCCGGCGGAGGTGTGGGGCTGTTCCAGATATCCCATCTCGGTGAGGTCCGAGAGTTCGTTGCGAATGGTGGCGGAGGATACCTTTAATTCCGTCAGCTCCAGAATCGCCTTGGAACCCACAGGCTCTGCCGTGCGGATGTAGCTTTCCACCACAGCCCGGAGTATTTTCTTTTTGCGTTCGCTCAGTTCCAAGTTGGCGCCCTCCTGCCTTTCATCGTTTTAGCACTCACTATCCCCGAGTGCTAAAGATACTGTACCACCGCCCCCTCCAATTGTCAATAGTTCAGTTGTAAATTAAATATGAATGAATGAGGGTTGGAAAACACCCGCTGTTTTTTGCAGTATTTCCCGTCGATTGCTAACACATCCATGGGATTTCCATGAAACCGTAGAATTGAGGCTTTTCTTTCCATGGCATTCGTAGTAAAATGTGTATAGTTACGTCCAACTTTGGACCATGTTCACTTTTGGAGGTCGTCACCTATGCCGTTCTCGCTCACTGCCACCCCATCGCCCTCCGCTGCCCTGTCTTTGCCGGAACGCATTGGCCAGGCCTGGGACAGCGTGGTATACGGGGTCACCTGGTTCTTCACCAATCTCTCCCCCGCCTTTGTCTTTGCTCTGGTGGGGCTGGCCATCGTGGTGGCCTTCTTTGTCTATTACTGGTACTGTCTGAAGCCTCGGCCCAACTCTCTGGAGTGGATCGCCATGTCCGAGGCCCAGTCCCGCCGCAAGCCCATGAGTCTCACCCTGCCCTTCACCCCCATGGAACGGTGCGACTGGATCCCCATGCTGTTGGTGACCATCGTGTATGCCGCCACCGCCTTTTTCCAGCTGGGCAGCATGTCCGCCCCGGAGTCCTATGTGAGGTTTCAGCAGGGGGACTCCTACACCTTCTCCTTCTCCCAGCCGGTGCAGGTGGATGAGATCTCCTTCTATTCCGCTCTGGGCACCGGTACCTACCGTTTGGAGTATTCCAATAACGGTTCCGACTGGAAGTGGGTGGATCTGGACCAGAACTATGTGGCTCTGTTCAAGTGGGAGAAGGTGGACCTGACCCAGGTGCCTGAGGGCCTGGAGGAGGCTCCCGGCACCCTGGAGGCCACCACCTTCCGCATCACCGCCACCTCTGCGGATCGATCCGAGGGCATATGGCTGGCAGAGCTGGCCCTGTGGAGCAACGGGGAACCCCTCACCCCCGACTATGTGGACGTGGGGGCCCAGGCGCTGTTTGATGAGCCGGAGGAGTGGACCACCAAACAGACCTATCTGAACTCCACCTACTTCGATGAGATCTACCACCCCCGCACCGCCTTGGAGCATCTGAACAATGTCTATCCCTATGAGGTCTCCCATCCCCCTCTGGGCAAGCTCATCATCTCCATCGGCATCGCCATCTTTGGCATGGTGCCCTTTGGCTGGCGGTTTATGGGCACTCTCTTCGGCGTGCTCATGCTCCCCATTCTCTATGTGTTCCTGAAAAACTTCTTTGGCAAGACGGTGGTGGCCTTCTGCGGCACCTGTCTGTTCGCCTTTGACTTCATGCACCTGGTACAAACCCGCATCGCCACCATAGACACCTACGGGGTGTTCTTCATCCTGGTGTCCTACTACTTTATGTACCGCTGGCTGTGCTGCCCGGTGGGGTCCTCCCTGCGGAAAACCGCGGTGCCGCTGTTCCTGTGCGGCCTGTTCTGGGGTATTGGCTGCGCCTGCAAGTGGACGGTGATTTACGCCGGAGTGGGCCTGGCGGTGCTGTGGCTGCTGGGGTTGTGGTTCCGGTACGGTGAGTGGAAGCGGGAGCCCAAAAACTTCGACTTTGTCAGCTTCGTGCTGAGCACCACCTCTCTGTCGGTGATTTTCTTCGTCCTGCTCCCCTCCCTGATCTATACCCTGTCCTACATTCCCTACGCCACCGCTCAGGGTAATCTGACGTTGGACAGCCTGCTGAACATCATGTGGAGCAACCAGGAGTTCATGCTCACCTACCACCAGGGCGTCCACTCCTCTCACCCCTATGAGAGCTACTGGTATCAGTGGATTTTCGATGCCCGGCCCATCCTCTACTATCGGGATCTGGACCTGGCCACCACCGAGGGCGTCAAGAGCCTGTTCGCCTCCTTCAACAACCCCCTGGTGTCCTGGGCTGGCCTGCTGGCGTTCTTTGCCGTGGCCATTCAGACCGTCCGCCGCAAGTGTGGCAAGGGCCTGTTCATCCTCATTGCAGTGCTCTCCCAGTTTGTGCCCTGGCTGTCCATTGGCCGTACCCTGTTTGCCTATCACTATTTCCCCACCGTTCTGTTTTTGGTCTTTGCCATCGCCTACCTGTTCAACGACATTCTGGAGCGCAACCGCAAGGGGGCCTCGCTGGTGGTGTATGGCTTCACCGGATGTGTGGCAGGCCTGTACGCCATCTTCTATCCCGCCCTCACCGGACTGTACATGCCGCTGTGGTACAGCGAAGTGTTCCTGCGCTGGTTCCCCTCTTGGCCACTATAAAACTCTGCGAGGCTGATTCCCTGTGTATCTCTGCGATTTTCACACCCACACCCACATTTCCTTTGACAGCAAAGCTTCTCTGTCTGACATGATCGCCGCCGCCCGGCGGGCGGGGGTGCAGGAGCTGTGCATCACCGATCACTGTGACCTGTTGGACGGGGACGGTAACCCCACCCCCACCTTCCCCTGGCAGGAAGCCCTGGAGCAGTACCACGCCCGGGGAGAATCCCCGGTGACCGTGCGCCTGGGGCTGGAGCTGGGCTCCGCCCCCTATGACCCTCAGGCGGCCCGGGCCATTCTGGCTCAGGCCGGGGAGGAGCTGGATTTTGTGCTGGGCTCTCTCCACAACTGGATTGGGGCGCAGAACAACCAGGATTTCTACTTCACCAATTTCACCGCTGACCCCGGCCTGTGCCGCCAGGCGGTGGAAAACGCCCTCACCCACACCTGGGAGCTGGTCAGCCAGCACCCGGACTGCTACGACTCCCTGGCCCACATCACCTATCCCCTGCGCTATATGGCCCGGGACGGGCAGCACCTGACCCTGGCGCCCTTCCGGGAGCAGGTGATGGAGATCTTCCGCCAGGTGGCCGCCAGCGGCCACGCCCTGGAGGTCAACACCTGCCGGGGGATGGTCCTGGAGGAGTGGCTGCCTCTGCTGTGCTGGTTCAAGGACTGCGGAGGCGAATACGTCACCGTGGGTTCCGATGCCCACCAGCCCGAGCACCTGGCTCTGGGCGTGTCCCGAGCCTTGGAGCTGCTCCAGGAGGCCGGATTCTCTCACGTCACCACGTATCAGGGCCGCTGCCCTGTTCTTCACAAACTTTAAGAAAAAGGAGTCCTCACCATGAAAATTTCCCTGGGCTGTGACCACGGCGCCTATGAGCTGAAAGAGCACATGAAAGAATATCTCACCAAGTTGGGCCATGAAGTGGTGGATTGCGGCACCTACTCCACCGACAGCTGCGACTACCCCGTCTTCGGCAAAGCCGCTGCCGAAAAGGTGGCCAGCGGCGAGTGTGAGCGGGGCATTGTCATGTGTACCACTGGCATCGGCATCTCCATCTCCGCCAACAAGGTCAAGGGCGTGCGGTGCGCCCTGTGCAGTGAGCCTCTCTCCGCTGAGATGACCCGCCGCCACAACGACGCCAACGTGCTGGCCATGGGCGCCGCCCTCATTGGCCGCAACATGGCCGACCGCATCGTGGACGTGTTTCTCAATACCGAGTTCGAGGGCGGCCGTCACCAGCGCCGGGTGGACCTGATGATGGACATCGAGAACGCATAAGAAGCCCCCAAAAACATTCAGGAGGTGTGAGCCGCTGGCTCACACCTCCTTTTTTTCACATTGTTCCGCCAACAGTCTCTCGTAGCGTCTTTTGGCCGACATACTCCCTCCAAAATACCGCCGCCAGATTTCCATACGTTCCTCCCAGCTTCTCGCTTGCTGTTGCAGTCCCTCCACATACTCCAACACCTTGCGGTGATACACCATCTCATAGGTATGCCGGGCTTTTTCCGGCGTGATGCCAAACTCCCTGCCGATGGCCCGAAAGCTGGCTTTCCCCTCCTCCCGCATGGTCACAATGCGGGAAATCTCCTCTTCTCCCAGCTCCGCCGGACAGGGCGGCAGTTTCTCTAAAATCTCCTGGGGTGTCCCCGGCTCCCCCGCCCGGTACCTCTCCAAAATCTCCCCATAGGTCTTGTCCAGATACCCACAGGCATAGGGATAATTTTGATAGCACTCCATAGCTGTGGAAAATTCTTTCCGCACCTGTGTGGTGTTCTCATGGCCCAGGGCAATAGCAATATGGCGAATGTACAGGCGCACCTGTCGCACCTTCATTTTGGCGTACTGCTGCCGGACACGGGCAGGTGAAACACCCAATTGGCTGGCTATGGCGGTGAAACTCTTGTTTTGCTGCTCCCGAAGCAGCAAAACCTGGTAGCCTGTTTTGTCCTCCTGCAAGGTGCTGTATGGAATGTCGTTCAACACTGTACCCCACCTCGTACATCATTTTACTTGTATTTTATAACACGGTTTTCGTGTTGTCAATTACAAATAAACGGTTTTATCAATAACACGGTTCTTTTGTTAGAATAGATGTATAAGGGGGCTGATATGGAGTGGAACGACTACGGAAATTGCGTGAAGAACAGGGACTTAGCCAGCAAAAACTGGCTAAATATATCGGAACTACTCAGCAAAATATTCACAGATACGAAAACGGTTATAACGAACCGGATACTGCAACGCTGACAGCGTTGGCAAATTTCTTCCACACCTCCATTGATTACCTGGTGGGGAATACAGATATTCGCCACAAGATTGAAGCTGTGTCGCCCTTTGATTTAAACACCGAAGAGTCTCTTCTCGTGGAAAAATACAGAAAATTGCGTCCTACGGCACGTCAAAGCATTTTGATTATGATGGATGAACTTCTACAATGAACATAAAGGAGGAAGCAACGTTGCTTCCTCCTTTTTCTCTTCCCACCAGGCCAAGAGCCTCCCTTGTGTAAAGGGAGGTGGCACGGCGCAAGCCGTGACGGAGGGATTGTCTGGCACCTCATACCGTCAACCCCTCAGTCAGCCTTACGGCTGACAGCTCCCCTTACACAGGGGAGCCTTTGGCTTGATGGAACCATAAAAAGGCCGGTGTCCGAAGACACCGGCCTTTCAAAATCATATTGGGGCGATTTCTTAGTACATGCCGCCCATGTCGGGAGCGGGAGCAGCGGGAGCGGGAGGCTCGGGCTTGTCGGCCACCAGAGCCTCGGTGGTCAGCAGGGTGGCGGAGACGGAAGCGGCGTTCTCCAGAGCGGAACGGGTCACCTTGGTGGGATCCACGATACCGCAGGAGATCATGTCGCAGTACTCCTCCTTGTAGGCGTCGAAGCCGTAGCCCACCTGGCCAGCGGT
>CALWXL010000027.1 GCA_944385485.1 uncultured Oscillospiraceae bacterium | reverse complement strand
CCGATGAGGGCAATGGGGCGGTTGCCCGCCATTTGCAGCCGCTTCATCAGGCACAGAGCCATGAAGTGGCCCACATGCAGAGAATCGGCGGTGGGGTCAAAGCCAATGTAGAAGGTGGCCTTGCCGTTGTCGATCATCTCTCGGATCTCTTCCTCGTTGGTCACCTGGGCAATGAGGCCACGTGCCACCAGTTCGTCGTACAGTTTCATCTATCTTGCTCCTTTTTCATGAATTACCCGCCGCAGCCTGGGCCGCAGAGGCTTTTACTTTCCAAACATTATATCCAACCACGCCGCCAATCACCACAGCAGCCCCCAGCAGGGACACCGGGCCGATGGTCTCGTGGTACAGGATGGCCACCAAAATGGGGTTGAGAATGGGTTCGATGCCGGAGACCAGGCTGGCGGTCACCGCCGAGGTGCGGGCCAGGCCCATGGTCAGCAGGATGTAGGCCAGTCCCACCTGGAACACGCCCAGCACCACCAGGCTCACCAGAGTCACCGGGGCAAAGCTCTCCTCCCCCAACAGCCAGGGAAGTCCAATAAGGGCGCTGCACACGTTGCCCCAGAACACCGAAGAGATGGGGTCCGAGTCCGGCATATCCTGGAGGAGAAACACCCCCGCATAGCTCAGGCCGGACAGCAACGCCACCACATTGCCCGCCATACCGCCGCCCTGGAGGCTGTCCACAAAGAAACAAAGCACCCCCAGCACCACCACGCCGCAGGCCACCAGTTCCCCCTTTTGGGGCAGCTTGCGCCACACCAGGGCAGTAAGCAGCAGCACAAAAATGGGAGCGGTGAATTGCAACACAATGGCATTGGCCGCTGTGGTCATCTTGTTGGCCATGGTAAACAGGGTATTGGTGCCGCAGATGGCCACAGCTCCCAGCCCAATCCAAGGGTTAAACCGGGGCCGATGTCCCGTGCGCCACAGGTAGATGCCGATGACCACCAGGGCGATGAGGTTACGACCACTGTTGATGGACATACCACTCCAGGGTATAACCTTGATGCACACCCCGCCCAGACTATATAGGATGGCAGCCAGAAACACCAAGATCACACCGCTGCGCTCTCCCTCTTGTTTTGACAAAAAAACACCCCCTGTCCCGTTGGGACAGAGGGCGTGAACAAACGCGGTACCACCTCTGTTTGCCGCTTCCTCACGAAAGTCGGCCTCAGGGAGTTTGGCAAAACTCCACGCGCGGTATCGGGCGCTCCCGTCCTCCCCTACTTTCCCCACACCAGGGGCCGTTTCAGGGGGCTGCTCCAAGGTGTATTCACCCTTCACACCTGCACTTCCTCGCACCAACCGGAAGCTCTCTGAGCCGTTATGTGATGGCTACTTGTCCTCTTCGACGCATTGAGTTGATGATAGCACAGCAATCCGTGCTTGTCAAACGCTTTCTTGGGGGAGAATCCCAAAGTGGTGCAGAGCCTGGGAGATGCCCTCCTCTTCCACGGTGGCGGTGACGTAATCCGCCAGTTCCTTGACTCGCTGGTCTGCCCCGCCCATGGCCACACTGGTTCCCACCAGAGCCAGCATGGTCAGGTCATTCTCTCCGTCTCCAAAGGCCATGGTCTCCTCGGGCTTCAGACCGTAATGGTCCATAGTGGCCCGAATGCCGTCGGCCTTACCCTCGCCTTTGGACATCACGTCAATGCCCAGAGGATGCCAGCGGGTGTAGCTGCACCCGGGCATCACCGAGACAAACAGCTGTTCCTCCTCCTGATTGACCAGGGGAATGAACTGGTACACCTTGCCTTCCAGCATCCGCTGGGCGGACATCACCGGATATTGCTTGGTGTGCAAAAACTCGAACACCTCGTCCACCCGTCGGTTGTGGCAGGTGAGGTAGCTCACGCCGTTCTCCTCCACCAGGGCAGCCAGTTCCGGGTGGGCATCCAGTACCTCACAGGCCGCCTGCAAATCTGCCCGGGGCAGAGGGTTGTCCCGATAGATCCCCTGGGCATTGAAGCAGCACTGACCATTTAAGGTGATGTACCCGTCAAACACCACGTCCCGGAGCATCCCGGTGCTCTCCAGATCCTGAGGGGCACGGCCGGAGCAGACAAAAATGAGAATTCCGGCCTTCTGTAAGGCCATCAGGTCGTCCCGCAGCTGCTGGGACATGATTTTATTGCGGTACGACACCATGGTGCCGTCGATATCGAAAAAGATAGCTCGTATCATGAGCGGGGTTCCTCCAGTTATGGTTGTGTTTGTTTCCAGGCTTCCGCCTTCTGAAGCAGTTCCTCCGCCCCCTCCAGCAAAATGGCGGTGGAGGCACCGCCGCTGAGGCGGGCCAGTTCTTCCCGGCGCTGGGCACGGCTGAGCTGCTCCACTTGGGTGTAGGTGCGGCCGTCCCGCTCCCCCTTCTCCACCGAGAAGTGCACGTCTCCCATGGCGGCAATCTGGGGCAGGTGGGTGACGCACAGCACCTGACGGCCCCGGGCCACCTGGTAGAGCTTTTGGGCCACCTTGGTGGCGGCTCGGCCGGACACCCCCGTGTCCACCTCGTCAAAGACCATGGTGGTGACACAGTCGGTCTCCGCCAGCACATTTTTCAAGGCCAGCATAATACGGCTGAGCTCACCGCCAGAGGCAATGCGGTGGATGGGTTTCAGGTCCTCGCCCAGGTTGGCGGACATCAAAAAGCGCACCCGATCCATTCCCGTCTCACCCAGGCCGTCCTCCCCCTCCACCGGGGCAAATTCCACGTCAAACTGCACCCGGGGCATATCCAGGGCGGAAAGCTCCCCCTGAATGCGTTTGGCCAACACCTTGGATGCTTTTGTTCGGGCCTTAGACAGCTGCTCTGCCTTGTCCTTGGCCACACCCAGGGCCTTCTCCAGTTCTTTCTCCAGCTTCTCCCGGCGTTCATCGGAGAACTGGATGTTGTCCAACTCCTTCTGGCACTGGTCCAGATAGTCCAACATGGCCTGCTCGTCCGCTCCATACTTGCGCTTGAGGCGGTGGAGCTGATCCAGGCGGTCCTCCACGTCATCCAACTGACCGGGGTAAAAGTCCAGGCCGCTGCGGGCATCCCGCACCAGTTCTGCCACGTCGTCGGCGGCATAGCGCAGCTGGGCCACCTTTTGGGCCAGCTCCACCAGGTCGTTGCTGTACCGCCCTCCCTGGTTCAACGCGTCCTCGGCTCGAGTGAGCAGAGCCACCGCCCCATCCGAGGTGTCCCCTCCGGTGAGCACCTGCCAGGCCTCATCCACTGCCTGGGTGATGCGCTCAGCGTTTCGTAAGATGTCCCGCTGTGCGGTGAGTTCTTCTTCCTCTCCCACCCGCAGCTGGGCCCGCTCCAGTTCCCCGATCTGGTGCTGAAGCATATCCATCCGGCGGGCCTTTTCCCCCTCGTCCATCTGCACGGCCTGCAGCTGACGGCGCAGTTGACGCACCTGGTCATAGGCCCCTTGGTACTCCTCTCGCTGGGGCCCCAGGTGGCCAAAATTGTCCAAGCTGTCCAGATGGGTCTCCTCGTCCAGCAGCTGCTGGCCGTCGTGCTGGCCGTGGATGTTGAGTAGCTGGCTACCCAGCTCTCGCAGCTGGGTCACCAGCACCGGGTGGCCATTGACCCGGCAGGTATTCTTGCCGTCGGGCTGGATGACCCGCTCCACCAGCAGTTCCCCGTTTTCATCCGGGGGAATGCCGTATTGTTCAAACCAGCTCAGGGCAGGCAACCGGGTAAACACTGCGGTCACCCGGGCACACTTGGCCCCTGTGCGGATGAGGTCTCGGCTGGTGCGGCCACCGATGATGGCCCCAATGGCGTCCACCACAATGGACTTACCTGCACCTGTCTCACCGGTGAGCACGTTAAAGCCCTCCCCGAAGGAAATTTCCCCCTGGGAGATGACGGCGATATCTTCAATGTGAAGTAAGGAAAGCATGGTTTTTTCTCACCTTCCAGGCATCCCGCCGTCAGTCCAGCATGGACGCCATTTCTCGGCAGAATTCCTCTGCCAGATGGTTGTTTCTCATAATCATAATGACGGTATCATCCCCCGCCAGGGAGCCCACAAAACCGTCGATGTCCATGCCGTCCAGAGCCGCTCCCGCGGCCGAGGCCAGCCCGGGCATGGTCTTGACCACCACGATGTTCTGGGCCACGTCAAAGGAGGTGACTCCCTCCTTGAAAATGTTGCGCAGGCGTCCGGCAAAGTTGTGATGGGGCTGCTTGGAGGAAGCCACGACATATTTATACGTTCCGTCTCCCGTGGGCTGTTTCACCAGGTTCAGCTCTTTGATGTCCCGGGAAATGGTGGCCTGAGTGGCCAAAATTCCGCACTCTCGCAGACTCTCCAGCATTTGCTCTTGCGTCTCAATGTCCTGTGCGGCTATGATGCGCAAAATTTCTGACTGTCGCTTGGACTTCATCCTCTCACGCCTTTCCCAATTTCTGATTGATGACCTCGTAGAAGCTGCGGCCTGTGAGCTTCACCAGCCGGGTCACTTGGCGGGACCTGCGGCACTCCACCCAGTCTCCCGGCAGCACCTTGAACGCCCGCCCGCCGTCCACGGACAGGCTGGCATTTTTCCGGCTGCCTGGGGCCAGGCGAACCCCCACCGCACGCTCACTGCCCAGCACGAACGGTTTTGCATGGAGCGAGTGGGCACAAATGGGGGTGACGATCATATTCTCCGCCGTGGGCTCCACAATAGGCCCACCCGCCGCCAAAGAGTAGGCGGTGGACCCGGTGGGGGTGGCGATGACCACACCGTCCCCGGAGAAGGAGGAAATCACCGTCCGGTCCCCGGTCACCTGCAAATCCAGCACCCGAGCCACCGAAGTGCCCTTGGTGACCACCGCATCGTTGAGGGCCGTTTCCGAAAACACCCGGCGGCCGTCCCGGCGCACGGTGATGTCCAGCATCATCCGCTTCTCAATGGAGTATTTCCCGGCGGTGAGGCGGCTGAGCATAGACAGCTCGTGCTGTTCCAGCTCCGCCATAAAGCCCACACTGCCCAGGTTGACCCCCAACACCGGAATCTGCCGAGGGTTGGCATCCCGGGCGGCGTGGAGAATGGTTCCGTCTCCGCCAAAGCACACCAGCACATCGGTGTCCTCCAGCTCCGCTTTCATCTCTCCAAAGGGCTGGTGGGCAGGCAGATGGGCCCGCCCTGCATCCTCCAGTTCAAAGGGCAGGCAGACCACCACCTTGGCCCCGTTATTCTCCAAAATATGCTTGGCGGTCATGGCCGCCTTCAGGCCCCGGTCCCGGTATGGGTTGGGGCTGAGTACCACCTTCATGCGTGTTCTCCTTCTAGCTGAGCATGGGAGCGGCGCACCAGCTCCTCCAAGTCTCCCCACTCCGGTTTCCCCGGTTGGGCCTGCATATAACCCAGATATTCAATGTTGCCTTCCGGGCCCCGAATGGGGGAAAAGTCAATGCCCTTGACCGTAAATCCAGCCTCGGCAGCGTGCTCCAGGAAGTGCTCCAGCACCTCCAAGTGGACAGCGGGATCTCGCACCACACCCTTTTTGCCCACCTTCTCCCGGCCTGCCTCAAACTGGGGCTTGATAAGAGCCACCACTTCCCCATCCTCGCTCATGAGCTGGCGCAGGGCGGGAAGAATGAGTTTCAGAGAGATGAAGGACACGTCGATGGAGGCAAAGTCCAGCACGTCCGGAATCTCCTTGTGGGACAGATATCGGGCGTTGGTGCGCTCTAGCACCACCACCCGTTCGTCGCTGCGCAGGGACCATGCCAACTGCCCATAGCCCACGTCCACGGCGTATACCTTGGCCGCCCCGTTTTGCAGCATACAGTCGGTAAATCCTCCGGTGGAGGCCCCAATGTCTGCGGCCGTCTTTCCCAACAGGTCAATGGGGAAGTGTTTCATGGCCTTTTCCAGCTTCAGCCCGCCCCGGCTGACATAGCGCAGGGTCTGGCCCCGCACCTCCAGAGGCGTATCCTCGTCCAGGGTCATCCCCGCCTTATCCAGACGCTTCTCCCCGTGATAGACTTGTCCGGCCATGATGATGGCCTGGGCCTTCTGGCGGCTCTCAGCCAGCCCCTGGTCCACCATCAGTACATCCAATCTCTTTTTCGCCACCGGCTATCATCTCCAATGCTTTCTTGCAGATTCCCTCTGCGTCAATTCCTTTCATCTCCCGCAGTTGGGCCACCGAGCCCTGGGGCACAAATCCATCCCCCAAGTTCACCAACGCCATCTGCACCGCCTTGCCCTGCAAGGCCAGCTCAGCGGCAATGGTGCGGCCCACGCTGCCGGTATCGTTGCATTCCTCAGCCACCAGGAGGCGACCCGTGCGTTGCGCCCACTGCATCACAGGCCCCAAATCCAGGGGGCGAATGCTGTTGAGCTTGAGCACCGCCGCCGAATACCCCTGCTGCTGGAGCAGTTGGGCGGCCTGGAGCACCTGGTTGACCATGGTGCCATAGGCCACCAGGGTGATGTGGTCGCCCTCTTGCACCACGCTGGTACCCTCCACGTCGGCCAAACCCGTCCAGGCTCCCTCGCCCCCCCTGGGGTAGCGGATGGCCACCGGGCCGGACATCTCCGTGACGGCATGGCGGAGCATGGCACGCAGCTCCGCAAAGCTGGCCGGGCACAGAATCTGCATCCCGGGCACCGTTCTCAAAAATCCCACGTCAAACACACCGTGGTGGGTCTCTCCGTCTTCTCCCACCAGGCCTGCGCGGTCCACGGCAAACACCGCGTGGAGGTTTTGCAGGGCCACATCGTGGATGAGCATATCATATCCCCGCTGCAAAAAGGAGGAGTATACGGCAAAGACAGGCATCGCTCCCTGTTTGGCCAGACCTCCCGTCATGGCTACCGCGTGGCCCTCGGCAATGCCCACATCAAAAAATCGCTGTGGGTATGTTTTGGCAAAGCCGCTGAGCCCGGTGCCCGACTGCATGGCCGCAGTGATGGCCACCAGTTCCGGTTTTTCTTGGGCCAGTTCACACATGGTCGCGCCAAACACGGCAGAGAAATTCTCCCCGCCGGATTTGCTGGTCGCCACTCCGCTATCCACATCAAAGGGGCCTACCCCGTGGAACCGATCCGGTTCTCGCTCAGCCGGTGTGTAGCCTTTCCCCTTTACAGTTTTTACGTGGAGCAGCACCGGGCCATTCAGCTCCTTGGCGTAGCGCAGCATCCGGGTGAGGTAGCCCACGTCGTGGCCATCCACCGGTCCCAGGTAGGTAAAGCCCATGTCCTCAAACATGGAGTAGCCCAAAAGGGCATCTTTCACCATCTTCTTGGCCCGGTGGGTCACCTTATAAACAGCTTGTCCCACAGCATTTTTCCCAGTCACCCTGCGGTAGAGCTTTTTCAGGTGTAAATACTGGGGCTTCAGCCGCTGCCGGGAGAGATGGGCGGCCACACCGCCCACGTTTTTGGTGATGGACATCCCGTTGTCGTTGAGGATGACAATGATGGGCTTGCCGCTGCTGCCCGCATCCGCCAGTCCCTCAAAGGCCAGTCCTCCGGTGAGGGCGCCGTCTCCAATGAGAGCCAGCACGCTGTATCCCTCTCCGTTGACGGTGCGGGCCCGGGCCATGCCCAGGGCCACCGACACCGAGTTGGAGGCGTGGCCGGAAATGAAGGCATCTGCCCGGCTCTCATAGGGCTTGGGAAAGCCGGACAGTCCGCCAAACTTGCGCAAGGTGTTCATGGCAGAACCACGCCCGGTGAGGATCTTATGGGCATAGCACTGGTGTCCCACGTCAAAGACCAGGCGGTCCACATCCAGGTCAAAAACCCGGTGCACCGCCACCAAAATCTCCACCACACCCAGACTGGAGGCCAGATGTCCCCCGGTCTTGGCCACAGATTGGATCATCTGCACCCGCAGCTGCTGACACAGCTGTCTGGCCTGCTGGTCGGTCATATCGCTCAAATGTTGCGGCAACACGCCACGTCACTCCTTCCCGGACGGCGGGATCACAGGAGCAGCCACGATCCTGTCACGCCCACCAATACGCCCAGCACTGCGCCGGCGGCCACCTGCAAGGGGGTGTGGCCAATCAGCTCCTTGAGCTCCTCGGCAAACAGTTCGGGCTTGTATTCATCCCAGTTTTTCATGATGTAATTGAGGATTTTCGCCTGCTCGCCCGTCTCTTTGCGCACGTTGGCGGCGTCGTACATCACAATGAAGGCTACCACCACAGCCAGGGCGAAAATCGGCTGGTCAATCCCTGCGGTCATACCAATGCCTGCGGCACAGGCGCACACCAGAGCGGAGTGGGAACTGGGCATCCCGCCCCCGGTAAACAGATAACTCCAATCCACCTTGCGGTAGACCACCACCGAGATCAACATCTTCAACCCCTGGGCAATGGCCCAGGCGGCAATGGCTAAAAACAAAATGGGTGTAATCATAGAACCCTCTCCCTCAATGGTCCCGCTTGGCCAGAGCGTCGGCCAGGGCACACAGGAATTGGCTGTTCTCAAAGGACTCCTGCACCGCCAGCTTGGCCCGATGGGTATACCGCTGCACCAGCTCCTGACAGACATCCAGGCCATACAGGGTGGCATAGGTCACCTTGCCGTTCTCCCGGTCGGAGCCCACCGGCTTGCCCAGCTGCTGGGTGGTGGACTCCTCATCCAACATATCGTCCCGGATCTGGAAGGCCAGGCCCAACGCCTGGGCGTAGTCCTTGGCCGCCTTCCACTGTTCCATGGTGGGCGCCACCGGGGAGGCGGTCAGTCCCAACAGACAGGCCGCCTTCAACAGCGCCGCCGTCTTCCAGCTGTGGATCAGGTTGAGACGCTCCTCATCCTGGGCCTCACCGTTCATGTCCAGATACTGGCCGCCGCAGATGCCCTGGGACGCTCCCGCTGCCTGGGCCAGCACGGCACAAGCCTGCCCGTTGGACTCGGGCCGCTGGGTGAGTCGGGAGGTGGCCAGGCGATGGAATGCCTCCGCCTGCAGCGCGTCTCCCGCCAGCACTGCCGTACACTCACCGTACACCTTGTGGCAGGTGGGCTTGCCCCGGCGCAGGTCGTCGTTGTCCATGCAGGGCAAATCGTCGTGAATGAGGGAGTAGGTGTGGAGCATCTCCACCCCCACCGCATAGTCCAAGGCCGGCTCCATGGACCCACACATGGCCTCACAGAACTTCAGCACCAGCACCGGACGAATGCGCTTGCCGCCCGCCAGCAGGCTGTACCGCATGGCCTGCAACAGCTCCTGATGGGGGCCCATATCCAAAAGACTCTCTTTCAGAGCCTGCTCCGCCATATGGCGGGCCTGCTCGTATTGTGCCTCATACTCCATCTGCTTGCTCTCCTTCCTGGAAGGGAACCTCCTGCTGATCGTCGCCGCCCAGCAGAAGGTGGACCTTCTGCTCTGCCTCGTCCAGCATCTTGGTACAGCCCACAGCCAGTTTTGTTCCCTCTTCAAACAGTTTTAACGACTGGTCCAGTCCCGACTCGCCCTGCTCCAGCTGGGCGACGATCTCCTCCAGTCGCTTCATGGATTCTTCAAAGCTTTTCTTTTTTACTGCCACTGCTGCTCCTCCTTTTCTTCCACATGACAGTGCAGCACGCCGTCGGACACCATCACGTCCAGCTCAGACCCCGGCTCCACCTGGTGCACGGTGGTCACAGCCCGGTTCTGGTGCTTGGCGATGGCGTATCCGCGCCCCAATACCTTCAAGGGGCTCATGGCGTCGATGCGTCCGGACAGTTCTGCCAGCTCCACTCTCCCCCGGCGCAAACTACGCTCCAGGGCCAGCGCCAGACGGTGCTGCAGCCCATCCAGGCGCATTCTCTGGTCGTCCACCACCGCCACCGGGTTGCGCAGCACCCGACTTTGCTGGAGCCGCAGCAGTTCTTTTCTGCGGCGGTCCAGCCGTACCTCCATGGCCTGCTGGAGCCGGAGGGTGAGCCCCTCCAGTCTCTGTCGCTCCTGCCGCTGGTCTGGCACCGCCAGCTCGGCGGCGTTGGAGGGGGTGGAGGCACGCACGTCCGCCACATAGTCGGAGATGGTCACGTCCGGTTCGTGGCCCACCGCCGAGATGACGGGAATGTGGGACCGGGCAATGGCCCAGGCCACCGGCTCCTCGTTGAAGGCCCACAGGTCCTCCCGGGAACCGCCGCCCCGTCCGGTGATGATGAGGTCAATATCGGTACGCTGATTGACCTGCTGGATCGCGGCGGCAATTTCCTCTGCCGCCCCCTCGCCCTGCACTCGCACCGGTACCACCAGAACTTCGGCCATGGGCCAGCGCTGGCGGAGAATGCGGATCATATCCCGCACCGCCGCCCCCGCTGGGGAGGTCACCAGGGCAATGCGCCCCGGATAGGCAGGCAAAGGCTGCTTTTTGGCCGGGTCAAAGAGGCCCTGGGCCTCCAGCTTCTTCTTCAACTCTTCAAAGGCTCGCTCCAGGGCCCCCCGCCCATCCTCCATTAGTTGAGTACAGTACAACTGATACTGCCCATCCCGAGGATAGACGGACACACGGCCATAGGCAATCACCGACAGGCCGTTGACAGGTCGGAAGCGCAGCCGGGCCGCATCCCCCCGGAACATGACGCAGCGGATGCTTCCCTGCTCATCCTTCAGGGAAAAGTAGTGGTGCCCGGAGGGGTAACACTTGTAGTTGGACACCTCACCTCGCACCAGAAGGCCGCGCAGCAGAGGGTCCCCGTCCACCAGTTCCTTCAGATAACCGTTGACCTGGGAAACGGAATACACCGGAAGCTGAGCCCCGCTCACTCCTGTACCCCCCGTTCCAGGGCCCGGTGAGCCAAGATCGCCACACCCAGAGCGTTATCCGTGGAATACTGAGGGGGCGCAAAGATGGCGCCCAAAGGCTCCAAGCGACTGCGCAGCAAGGTGTTGGAGGCCACACCGCCGGAGCACAGCACCGGCAGGTTGCCATATTTCTTCTGGGCCCAGGCAGTGGTGCGAGCCAGCACCGAGGCCAGGGTCTCAAAAGTGAATCGGGCCACATCGGCGGGCGCTGCTCCCGATTCCGCCATGCCCCGGATTTTGTTCTCCATCCCGGATAGAGAGAAGGTGCCCTCCTTGGTTTTCACCGCAAAGTGCTTCTCCTCCTGGGAGTCCCGGCTGAGTACATCCATGGCCTTACCAGCCGGGAAGTCCAGGCCCAGCATCACTCCGATGCGGTCCACCAGCTGACCCGCCGAGATGTCCGAAGTGCCGCCGATGACTTCGGCGGTGACGGTGTGCCCCATGGGGTGTACCACCAGCAACTCGGTGGTGCCGCCGGACAGGTGCCAAGCCAAATGGGGCTGGTCCATCAGATCCTCCCGTCCTGCCGACCAAGCAGCGGCGGCGATGTGGCCTTGCTGGTGGGAACAGGGGTAAAAGGGAACCCCCAGAGCTGCCGCAATGGAACGCCCCTGGCCCTCGCCCACCAGGAAGCAGGGCATATAGGAGCCCTCCACCTCCCGGGGCTGGGTGGAGGCACCCACCGCTCGGATCTCACCGATGACACCGTCGGCCCGCAGAGCCTCCGTCATCAGGTGCAGCCGCTTGACATGCTGGAACACCGTCTCACTCTGGCGCAGTCCCAGGGTCCCCTCCGGCACCGTCAGCAGGCGGCCCCGGTTCTCCCCGAGTCTGCCGTCAAATATGGCCGCTGACGTGGTGTAGTTGCTGGTATCAAACCCCAAACACATTCCTGCCATCTCTGTGACCTCCCTTCCGCTGACGTGGGTTATTCCTGCTCCTGGGGGAACTCCTCCCGGACAAATGCGCCCAGAATGCCGTTGACAAACCGGACCACATCCTCGTCCAGGTACTTCTTGGAGATCTCCACTGCCTCGTTGATGGCCACCTTGTTGGGCACATCCGGCATATACAGGATCTCATACATGGTCACACGCATAATGGCGGCTGCCACCCGGTCAATGCGGGAGAACCGCCACCCCTTGGCGTGGCGCTCAATGTAGCCGTCCAGCTCGGCCCCGTGGTCGGCCACCCCTCGCACCAGGGTCACAATGTAGTCCTTGATGCCCGGACCGGGGAATTGGGCATAGAGCTCTTCCTCCTGACCTCTGGCTGCAAATGCCTCCTCGGTCAGCTCCCGCTCCAGCAGTTGGTCCGCTTTCAGGTTGGAAAACGCCAGTTCAAAGGTGAGATGCATGGCGATCTCCCGGGCTGTTTTTCTGGTCATGGAACCTTCATCCTTTCGCGGCCTTCTCGCCGCCTAATCTATATTCTGGGGAAAAAGGGGTATACCACCCCAATTTGTATATACACTGTATTATACACGCAGGCACCCCAAAAGAAAACCCCTTTCCAGACCCTTGCGACGAATTTGGACAAATGGGCAACCCGGGGGCCTTTGGGGTGGATTCCCTGTGCAAAACGTAAAAGAGCCGCTGCGGAAAAACCGCAGCGGCTCCAGACTGTCATTTACTTTTGGAAGGTCACGCCGGACACGGTGACGTTGACGCTGGCCACATCCAAACCGCTGGTGTTCATCACGGCGTTCTGGATGGCGTCCTGCACGTTCTTTGCCACCTCGGGCACCACATAGCCATACTTGACCAGAATGGTGACATCCACCTGCACGGCCTCTCCCTCGACCTCCAGATGCACTCCCTTGGTCACACCTCTGCGGGTCACCAGAGAAGCCACTTCGTTGGTCAACGTAGAGCCCAGAGCACTCACACCATCCACTTCCATGGCTGCTGCCCCGGCGATGACGGCGAGCACCTCCTCGGAGATGTTCACACTGCCCAATTCCTCCTGACGGGAGATATATTCCTTGCCTTCGGCCATACCGCCTCACGCTCCTTTTTCAGTATAGGGCATCCCGGAGGCCGCCCAGTCTGGATAACTAGAGCCATTATACCACCGTCAGGGTCAAAATACAATCCTGTTTTTCTCAGGGCTGAGCTTCAATAATTTTGATTTTATCCGCGCTTAATCCCGTTTCTTCCCGGACAATCTCCACAATTTTCGCAATATCTGTCTCGCTGAGTCCCTGGGATGTGGCAGACACCACCAGGTTGGCGCTCTCCTCGTCCAGGAAGCACACACAGTCTCCATACCCCTTGGCGGTGACCAGGTTTTCCACCTGGGCCTCGGAGAGGGTGTAGGCGGCCATGGTCTGGATGGAGGCGTTGGCCTCGTCCACCACCGTCTGCTCCGCCTTCTCATCGGCAGCGGCCTCTTGCAGCAGCTCCAGGGCGCTGTCCCGGGCCTGCTGGCGGTTCAAACGGGCGCTGGCAAAATAGCCGCTGGCGTCGCTCTCCTCCGTCTCACTGTCCGCTGTCTCCTCGCCTTTTTCCTCCCCTTCCACACCATTGACCAGGGTGGTCTGGCCCAGCACTTTGCCGTCCCCGTTTCCCCCGCTGCTCTCTCCAGTGAGCTGGTTGTTGTAGGACCAGTTGAGATACACCGCTACCCCCACAAACAACACGATGGCCAACACCACTGCATTCCGTTTCCACACACTCATCGCTTCTACCTCCTATGACATTTGCCTTATTCGCCTGCACACACGGTGATCCGGTCCGACCCCAATCCCGTCAGTGAGGACACCGCCTGAGTCACGGCCAGACGCACCTGGGGATCATCTCCCCCGGCACACACCACCAGAGCGCCCCGAAAACTGGGGTAATACTGGGTTACCAACGCCACTTCCTCTCCGTCCTCCCCGGAATACACCACTGTGCTCTCCTCCTGGGTACGCTCATCCCCACTTTGCTCTTCCACACGGTCGGTGGCCAGCACGCGCTCCACCCCCTGGTCCAGGGAGAGCAGCACGGTACAGGACCCCGCCCCCTGGATGCGGGAGATGGCTTGAGAGAGCCGCTCTTCCAGCTCTTCCACCGAAAACGGCTCCTCTCCCGCCACCGTCGAGGCGGATTTTTCGTCGCTCTGGGCCTTTGCACTGCCTCCGGTGGGCCACGCCAACAACACCACACCCGCCGCCACCAGCAGCAGCACCAGCTTGTATTTGCCCAGCCAGCTCAGCCACTGCGCCCGAGTGGGCAGCTTTTCCTTCCACTTCATCCCTGCATCACCTCAAAACTCTGGCGCTGGCGGGGAATGCCCAGATCCTCCTCCAGTACCCCCGCCAAGGCCTCTTGCTGGGCCTGGGTCCAAGTCCCTGTGACACAGGCTGACCAGGGCTGCGGGATCTCATCCTCCCATTGAACCACCACCTCCACTTGGCAATGCACGCCCAGCGCGTCCGCCTTGTCCAAAATATATGCCTCGGTTTCCTCCTCTATGAAGGATTCATACATCAAATTATTTCGCTCTTCCAATCCCTGCTCTGCCTCCTCCATGACCTGGGTGTCCCATTGCAGGATGCGCTCCCAGTCCTGCTGATCCATGCGCAAGATGGGCCCCACCGTCACCAGCAACAGCAGCAGACTCCCCGCCAGTTTACACACCTTCTGTCCGCCGCCGCTTTTGACCAGCGCCCCGGACACCACCAGCACCAGGGACGCACACGCCATGCCCATCAGCCACTGTTCCATCCAGTTATTCATCCGCTCACCGCCGATACCGAGGAGACCAGCGACACCAGTAGCAGCAAGGCGCAGGCGCCCGTCATCCCCATGATGAGACCAAAGGCCCCTCCAATCTGTTCCACCAGACCACACACCCGGTTCTGGCCCATGGTGGCAGCCAACGCTGCCACCAACTTGTACAGCAGGTAGTGCACCAGCAGCTGGAGCACAGGGACCAGGCAGATGCCCAGAATGGTCACCATGCCAAACACCCCCACGGTGCTGCGTAAAATCCCCGCCGAAGCCAGAATGGTCTCCGAGGCATCGGACAAGATGCCGCCCACCACCGGGATGGCCCCGGATATGGCAAACTTCGCCACCTTCATGGACATGGCATCCACCGACCCGGACACCACCCCGCTCATGGATAAATATCCAACAAACACCATCATCAGCACCACCAACAGGGTACTGGCCACCCACTTCAGCCATCCCGCCATCTGGCGAAGGCCGGGATTCCCCACCGCTGCCCACGCCACGCTGGCCGCCACATAACCGTACACCAGGGGCACCAGCACCCGCTGCACCAGGTTCATCAGCAGGCTTGAAAAGGCGGCTGCCGCCACCTGCCGGGCTGCCGCTCCCGCAATGGCTCCGGTGGCTGCGGTGGCTCCCGCCACCACCGGAAGCAGCACCGTGGAAAAGGCGGTCATCCGCTCCACCGCCGTACACCCCAGCCCCAGCAGAGAGGACATGTCCGAGACTGCCGCCACCGTCACCGCCAGGGCTCCCGCCAGAGACACCACCGGGATCTCGTCCCCGCCGCTGGAGTCGTACACCGTCTGCGCCACCCCGCACACCAAAAGGATGAGAAAGAGAACCACTGCTGAGCGCACCCCGGCTCGCACGATGCCGAACATCTCCCCCTTGCCCGTCTCCACAAGCCCTTCCAGCCCCTCGTCCAGGCTCTGGCCATAGACGGCGCTGCCCCCCTGCTTTTCCGCCTCCCGCTCCACCTCTTCAATGCCCAAGGCATCCTCCTGCTCCTCCAGGATCTGCTCCGAAGACATGGCATGGGCCGGACAGGCACACAGCACCACTACCATACACAACATGACCAGCCACCGCATGGTTCTCTCCTCCTAACCCATCAGTTCTTCCAGCAGGGTCAACACCCCATTCATCAGCGGCATCACCGCCACCAGCCCCAACACCGTCCCCGCCAACTCCACCGCACAGGCCAGCCCGCTCTCCTTGGCATCTTTGCAGAATTCAGACACGAATTTGGTCAGCATGGCAATGCCTGTGGCCTTCATCACCGGGACAACCAGTTCCTGAGAGATCCCCGCTTTCTGGGTCAGGTGTTCCACGTAGGCCACCACTTCCCCCAGCTCTTGGGACACCGACAGCAGTACCGCTGTGGCCGCGCAGATGGTGAGCACCAGGGCAATCTCCGGGGCCTGCTTGCGCACCACTACACTGCACACCACTGCCACCAGCACGCCCCCCGCCACCATCACCATCTGGTTCATAGGTCAAAGAGGGTCTTAACCATGTCAAATAGGGTGCTGATCTCCTGCACCACCATCATCAGTACCACCACCAGGGCCACCAGAGTGGTCATGGTGGCCATCTCATCCCGCCCCGATCGGGTCAGCACCTGGTTGAGCACCGAGACCAAAATGCCGATGGCCGCAATCTTAAAAATCAAATCCACATTCATCTTGTCCTTCTCCTTATATAAACAGGATCATCAGCACAGCCCCAGCCGTCACACCCAGGGCTCCGTACACCCGTCCCAGTCTTCTGCGCTGCTCCACCGCCTCTGTCAGCTGCATCTCCAGCTGCTCCCGGGTGTGCTCCAGGACCAGGCGCTGGCTGTCCCCGTCATACTGGCCCAGCACCGTGCCCAGCCCATCCAACAGCTGGCCATCCAACTGCTCCAGCCGCAACTGGCAGGCCTCAGCGGCCTGCTGCCACACCTGGGCAAAGGTACGCCCCCGCAGATGTCGGGCCCCCTGAGCACACAAGGAGAAAAACTCCCCCGCACTTCCACTTCCCTGACGGGCCGCCAAGCCCAGAGCATCGGGAAGGGGTGCCAGCTTCCAGGTCAGCTCCCGCTGTACACATTCCAGACCTGCCAACAGGCCCCGCAGGTCCCTCACCCGTCCATCCAGGTGGGCGATGGCACCCAAGCCAATGGCGATGGCTCCGCAGGCCAGACAGGCCGCACCCACCAGCCTCATCACGTCACCACCTCCACCTGTACGCTGCGGTGGAGGCCACTTCCGTGGAGCAGTACCACCCGCCGAAATACACCTGCCTGGTACAACGCCCGGTACACCGGGCGACGCTTCAAATCCTCCATGGTCTCCCCATGGGCAGTGGCCAGCAGAGACACCCCGCACCCCACCGCCTGGATCATAGCCTCCACATCTCCCATCTGGGTGATCTCATCCATGGCAATCACCTGGGGGTTCATGCCCCGCAGCAGGATGGACACCGCCGTGGCCTTGTCACACCCGTCCAACACATCGGTGTGCCGCCCCACGTACAACTGGGGCACCCCTTGCCACATGGCGGCGATTTCTCCCCGCTCATCCGCCACCGCCAGGCGCAGTGGGGGCCGCACACTCCCGTCTGACAGCCCCCTCACCAGATCCCGGAGCAAGGTGGTCTTTCCCGCTCCCGGCGGGGCAAAGATCAGGGTGTTTTGCAGCCGCTGTCCCTCCAGCAGCTGGGGCAGCAACCCCTCGGCTTGTCCCACCACAGCCCGGGCAATGCGGATGGACAGGGAGGAAATCTCCCGCAGAGTGGCCACTTTGCCATCCCGCACCACGGCGGTGCCGCAGATGCCAATGCGGTGCCCGCCTCGCAGGGTGAGAAACCCCCGCTGCACCTGGTCCAGAACCGTGTGGGCCGAGGCCTGACTGGCCTGCTCCAGGACTTGACGAAGCAGTTCTCCCGTCACCGCTGTGTCCCCCACGTCCTGCTCTCCCGCTCCGTCCAGCACCGAGGGCAAAAAGCCCTGCCGTAGCCGGATCTCCTCCACCTGCTCCCGTTTTGCCTGGGGCAGCTGCTTCATGGAACATCTCAGGCGCTCCGGCAACAGATCCACCACCTGCGCAAATGGGCTGTCCACCATGAAACTCCCTCCCTTTCGTATGGTACACCCCATTGTATGAGGGCCTGTCCCGTGGTATGACAGGCAAAAAAGAACTGCCCCGCCGGATGGCGAGACAGTTCTCGAACGATTCTATGAAATTCAGCCCAGCACAGACACGATGCGTGCCACAGCCTCCTGGGTGGCCTGAGCCTCGCCGAAAGCGGTGACTCGGATGTATCCCTCTCCGCTGGGACCGAAGCCTGCCCCAGGGGTGGTGACCACGTTGGCCTTCTCCAGCAGTAGGTCGAAGAATTCCCAGGAACCCATTCCATCGGGAGTCTTGACCCAGATGTAGGGGGCGTTGATGCCACCGGACACAGTAAGGCCCGCTTTGGTCAGACCCTCCCGGATGACCTGGGCATTGCGCTGGTAGTAGGCGATGGTCTCCTTCACCTGCGCCTGCCCCTCCGGGGAGTACACCGCTTCGGCACCCCGCTGCACCACGTAGGGCACCCCGTTGAACTTGGTGCACTGGCGGCGGTTCCACAGGCTGTTGAGGGAGGCCCCGCCCCGCACCAGCTCCTTGGGCACCACGGTGTAGGCACAGCGGGT
>CALWXL010000026.1 GCA_944385485.1 uncultured Oscillospiraceae bacterium | reverse complement strand
TGCTGCTATAGCTCAGTCGGTAGAGCGCATCCTTGGTAAGGATGAGGTCGGCAGTTCGAATCTGCCTAGCAGCTCCAAAAAGCCTTGAAAACTTCGGTTTTCAAGGCTTTTTTGTTTCCAAGGATGATGTTTTTGTGTGGGTCAAAATGTGGGTCAGGGGCTTGACCCACACCGTGACCCACACGGGGAAAGGGTCAAAGAGTGCCGGACAGGAAGTTTTGCGCTTCCTGTCCGGCTTTTTCTGGGCTGAAGTGGATCACGCTCAATCCAACTGAGCATCCATGAGTTTATATATGATAAACAAGGCGGCCACACCGAAGGCAGCGATAGGAATAGGAAGGGTAGCCACCGGCTGACGCAGAAAGAAGCCTGCACAGAGCAGAGCGAACAGCAGGATAAAAATCAATACCCACGGCCCCTTTTTTTGGTTGACGGAAAAGGAACTCCGGCAGATCCAGTAGACCACACCGCAGGCAATGAACAAGATACTTACTCCAGAGAGCAACTGACCAAGGGTGAGTGTCAGATTCGGCCAACTCCCCACGCCCAATAGACCTTCAAGTATTCCAAATCCCAGCCAAATTGCTGCAAGGACTGTCACGGATAGCAGTCCATCCCGGAGGACGGAGAGAAAGCTTTTCCATCGGGATGTGGGTGGCAACGCCTCAATAATGCTGTCGCAAAGGGATTTGGGATCCGGACCAATGACAGCTTCGGGTTTATCTTCACGGGCCTCGGCATCCAGTAGCATTTGGGTGAGATCCCGGCGAACCTGTTCTTGCTCCAAAGTGCTGATTCTAGAGCCTCGCAGATAAACCACCATATCCGTTAGCAGTGCGTTGCTCTCCGGGCTCAAGGCTTCTTCCAAGCGGTTATTTTCTTCCAAAAGTAGCTTTGTCTTCTTGCGCATCTGGATAACCTCCTGTCATTCTGATTAGTTGGTCGACCGCTCGGGTCAGCTCCAGGTAATGGTGGAAAAATTTAGCCAGTTCTTCTTGACCGAGTTCTGTCAGAGCATAATACTTCCGCTGAGGCCCCTCCGGCGAGGCCCGGAAACTGGCTGTGATAGAACCTCGCTTCTCCAGCCGAAGTAGCAGGGGATAAATTGTGCCTTCGGGAATACGGCCAAATCCATAGACCTCCAGCCTCTGTGAGATTTCATACCCGTAGCGCTCCTCCTCACGAAGTACAGCTAGTACACATCCTTCCAGTGTGCCCTTAAGCATTTGAGATGGGATCAAGGAATCACCTCCACTATCTTGTTTTACAAGGTAGGTGTTTACTATATTGTAATGCAAGATAGTAGGACTGTCAAGGAAATATGGGATGAATCCAGCAAGATACAGATGTAAGGAGTAGGAAAGCTTTAAGGCGGTGCGCTTTTTCTCTCTGGCTTACATCACTTGTGCCATAAAGTTGCCCATAGTAGCCGCTGCCTCGTCCTGCTTTTGCCGGGTGGCGTGGGTGTAGCAAGCCTTATCCATGGACGGATTTTAGGAGATTTTATGTTATATTTGTGCAAACAGGGATATGTTCAGCTATTTTTGGTAATCCCTCACTTTGTTTAAGTTAGATTCTAATATTTTTCTGCTATATGTTTTTTCTCCAGCTGAATCTCTAACTTCTTTCCATAGAATAGAGGCTACCTTCAACTTGTTACAATAATTTGAGCTAATTGGATCTGCACAAAAATCCTTTAAAAACTGATTCCACTGGCACACTGAGTTATCATACCGAGCATAATCAGATTGCCCATAATAGATATCCAATAAATCTTGAATTGTAAATTTGGTATCTTTCTCTCGCTTTACTTTTCTCCAGGCTGTGGCCATGTCAGCGGTAAATTTAAATGGCGAAACTCCGGTTAAAACCGAAAAATATTCTCGAAACTTTGCGTTGAAAGAAAATCCGCAGGTAAGCAACGGAGTGTTCGTTGTAAGAATATCAGCGGTGTTAGGATTTTTTGGTGTATCTGCTTTCTTGATATAATTACCCTTGAAATATTCTTTGATTATATTATTTAATTCTTGCTTAGTCCCCTGATGCTCGATCTGCAATGATTTGCAGATTTGAGAGAGTTCTTCACGATATCAATAATGTTGATTAAACTCTTCAAATGAGTTGATATCGCTGAACTTATGCCTTTTTTCTACCAATATTTTCGCCCCCAGTAAGTTTAAACTTCGTGATATAGGCGGGAGTTTCGCCTGAATGGTCTGCAACAATAGTATAGCAGATGAATCTGCAACTACAAGGCTGTACCTTTCCACCGCACTTTTTGTAGAAAAGTCAATGGCTGGGTGAAAATTGCAACAGAATTCATTCTTTTGTTGGCCTGACCCACATGGGGAAAGGAGCGAACGGGACCAACGGAGACAACCGTGCCGCCCACCAGGCCCCTGTGAGCCTCCTAGAGGCATGTTCCGCGGCGGCCCATCCCCCAGGAGTGTATACGCGCCAGATGTGGCATACAGCCTATGCCTGGGCCGCCCAGGCTATTCCACAAGATACAGCTTGCATCCAGCCATTGGCGCGTTGTCATGCCCACACGACAAGTGGTTTACACTCTATGAAGGATGGAGATCCAAGCGAGAATGGACATGGAGAAAAATAGATGTGGAATGTGGAGAAAATACCTGATACAATAAATACATACAGGAAAATTGGCGGAAAGCAGGTTTGAGGCCTGCCTGGCCCTGTGGTAGGTTCATCAGGAGGAAAGCGCGTATGGGAACCCGATTGGACGGAATTATCAATCAAAATTACAACCGATTGAATCATCTGGATTTGCGTATTTTGGAATTCATTCAAAATCATCTCCATGAGAGCACCACGCTAAGCATAGCCAAATTGGCACAACGGTGCAATGTATCCACAGCAACGGTGTTACGCACCACGCAGAAGCTCAATTTCAGCGGGTATAGTGAATTTAAGTATTTTCTGAAAAGTGATGATGCACAAGAGGCAAGTCAGAATGTGGATGCTGTGGAGATTTTGAATCAGGATATAGCTCAGACCATCAAAATGTTTCAACAGAACGGGCAGATTGCGGAAATCTATCGGAAGATGGATGAGGCAGAAAATATATATGCCTATGGGACCGGCCAGGGCCAGCGATTGATGCTCCAGGAAATGGCCCGCTGCTTTCTAAATGTAAACAAGAAGATCATTGTCATATCTGCGTCGACCGAGTTGAAAATTGTAAAGAAATACATGAGTCAGAGGGATGTATTGTTCATTGCGTCTTGGTCTGGAAATATTGATAAATACCGAGAATCCCTGTTGAGTTTGGATGTTTTGGGGACCTCCATCGTATCCATTACAAACTTTCATAAAAATGAGTTGGCCAGAATTGCTCCCTATAATCTATATTTTCAAAGTACCAGCATCGATGAGGTGATGAACATCAATCGCTCCAGCTATTTGACCCTCCACTTGGTTCTCCACCTGTTGTATGATGGCTATATTGATTATTCTCTCAAGCGAAAAGAGACAACATGAAAAAATCTCCTGACTGTGGCGCACTTGGACCACAGTCAGGAGATTTTCATCTATCAGGTAGATATGGGCCGAACCTTCATGGCTTTTCCCTTCTCCAAAAGCAGGGGGCGCAGATAGGCCACCGTAGAGGTTAGCGGGAGGACATGGGGACTGAGTTGGATGCCAAGCTCTTGTTGGAGGTAGCGCCTTCTGGCACAGATGCGTGCCCAAAAAGCAGGTGCTTGCGCTTGAATCTCCTGCTGCAGCTCTTCATCCGCCAGCGCAACGGTACTCTCTGCGTTGGTAGCGCCGTATCCCGCCACCGAAGGGATCATATCAATTTGAAACAGCATGCCGCTGACGATGGTCTCTTGGCTTCCCTTATAAATGGGGGAGGCCAGCCATTCCTCGTCGGCCGTCAGATGGCCCGGGCATAGGGACCAGTGATACTGGGATTGCGGCATGACGGTTTGGATGCGGTCATACAGATCTCCGCCAGACATGCCGCAGCGGATTTGCTCCAGCCAAGTCACATAAGCGTGGAAGTAGGGTTTAACCACCACGTCCACATAATCTCTGATAGGTTCCGGCAGCTGAGAGGCGTCCTGAACGGCGTACCCGGCCCGAGACGATAGGCCCCCTTTATATCCCACGGTCAGGCTGATGGGATCTCCCAGCGCTACGGTGCGCTGGGTGGGATATAGGTTGGCCTTGATAAAACGGGGGCCAGATGCGGCAATGGTGACCACGCTGTTTTTTTGCCCTAGGGCGTTCAGCGCCGATCCCAGCTCTGTTTCCCGGACGCCTTCCTCCACTAGATCCATGGCGGCCAGAATGCAGTCGCCAGCCAGAGAAGCGCCAAACTCATAATGTTCCAGTTCATTGATGTTATTGGTGCGGCGAGCGCCCTGATCGCCGATGAAGATGGACGCGGCATTGGTAACCCGTCCAGAGCTGCCCACCAAGCTGCCAACGGCATCTACAATGTAATAGGGAACGTCAAAAAGCTGGGAATTATCTTCCTGGGAGCTGGTGAACATCTTCCAGCCTGCGATTCCCACGCAGGACCCCGCCTGAATCCCAGCCTGGGAAAGGATCTCTTGGAAACTCTGGGTGGTCTCCATGGGCTGGTTGGGCAGAGAAAAGTGGGGGGCATGGATGGGAGTTGCTGGGATGCGAGCGGAAGCCACTTTGTTGAGGTTCTCGTTGCCCATGACCATGTAGTGCTGGCCACTTTGATGCAGCACCAGAAGCGCCTCCTCAAAGCGAGGCAGGAATCCGGTCAGATACTCAAAGTTATTGCCATGTTCCAGGTCTGCATACACCACCAGAGTATCCAGAGCAGCGGCTTCCATCCGTTCCAGGACTTTGCTGCACCGCTGGGCCATGGTTTCGTCGGTGAGCATGACCGGGATCTGGGTACAATCCGGAGAAGGAGGGGTTACCTGTGTGTAGTCGATTCGTTCCAACGTATCCATATGATTCTCCTGACATTATGCTTTTGAAATCTCTTTGATGAACTCCAGCAGGACATCGGCGCCTTTTTTGATGCTCTCGTAGTCGGTGAATTCCTCGGGACAGTGGGAGACTCCGTGGTTACGGCTGGGGACATAAATCATGTTGGTATCACAAAAATCTGTCATAATCATGGAATCATGGCCGGTTCCGTTGTTGATTTCCAGGTAACGATACCCCAGATGATCGCAGATGGAGCGCAGCTTTTCCACGTTGTCCCCATTCATGATGCTGGGTCCGGTGGGATTGGAATACCCAACACGGCGGATTTCTTCCAGTTCGCAGGCAATGCCGTATTTGTGGCTTACCTCATCCAGAATGGTTTGAATCAGCTGCTTGAAGTCTGTGGTCTCCGTAATGGCTTTGCTGAAGGTGCGGATTTCGATTTTTCCTTCCACACGTTCCGGGACAAACTGATTGGAATTGGGGGTGATGTCCAACTTGCCCATCATACCCGTGACGTCTTCGCCCAAGGCCTTGATCTGTGCGTCAAAGGCTTGGATAAAGGCAGCGGCAGCCACCAAGGCATCTTTTCGAGAGGACATGGGCGCGGTGGAGTCTGCGGTTTGGCCATGGAAGCGAAGGGTGTATCGCCCAATTCCGGCCAAATAGCGAATTAAGCCCACATCCACTTGGGCTTGATCCAGGACAGGACCCTGCTCCACATGCAGCTCCACAAAGTTTTTAATGGACCCGGGCTTGCGAACGCAGGAAGCCAAGTCGGGGTTCAGGCCGTATTCCTTCATGGCCTCCAGCTTGGTTTGTCCAAACCGGTTTTTGACGGTACGGAGCTCCTCCATGGTGAGAGTACCCACCATGGCTCTGGAATTTGTCACTCCGGTGCAGGGGCCAAAGGTAGCGCCTTCTTCTGCGTTCATGAGAATCAGTTCCAAAGGATAGTCGTTGCAAAAGTGTTCCTCCGTGAGCACGCGCATCACTTCCAGCGCAGCAACGGTACCGGCCGCGCCATCAAAGGCACCACCGTGGACCACAGAATCATAGTGGGAACCGAACATGACCACCGGGGCATCCGGAATGGTGCCCTCTCTGCGTCCGAAAATGGTGCCTACGCTGTCCTGGTAAATGTGCAAATGGAGCTTTTCCATCTCGCCAATCAGATACTCCTTTGCCATGGTATCTTCCTTGGAATAGGAAGAGCGTGTTACGCCTTGGCCTGGAGTAGAGGTGTAGGTGGCCAGGGTTTCCAGATCCTGCTGAATTCGACTTGTTTGTGTTTGCATGGTGTCATATCCTCTTCCTTGTTATGTTTTTTAGGGGTGGTGCTGTATCATCCGGCTGGATGATACAGCACCACGGAGGGAGGGAGTTGGTTAGGTGTGGGATTTCACGGCCCGCTTCAATTCTGCGGCTGCTTTTTCCACCTTGGAGCCATAGACAATTTGGCAGGCAGTTTCGTTGATGCGAATGAGGCCCAGAGCTCCGGTGGGCTTCAGGGCAGCTTCGTCCACCAAAGAGGTATCTTTGAGAATCAGACGCAGGCGGGAGATGCAATTGTCGATCTCCACCACGTTGTCGGTGCCGCCGATAGCGGAGAGAATGGCAGCGCCCAACTCGGTGACTTCAACACTCTGGCTGACCTGGTCGGACTCGTCCTCGCGGCCAGGTGTTTTAATGTTGAACTTGACAATGGCCCACCGGAACACCAGGAAGTAGATCACGGCATAGACCAGGCCAATGGCCACGTTGATATACCACTTGGTCTCAGGACCACGAAGGACGCCGAACAGCATCAAATCCACCAGACCGCCGCCGGCATTGCCGATGCACACACCCAGCAGAGTGTTGATGAAGAAGGACAGACCGGCCATAACTGCGTGGAACAGCCACAGCAGGGGAGAGATGAAGAAGAATGCAAACTCGATGGGCTCGGTGATACCAGTCAGGAAACTGGTGAGGCCAGCGGCCAGCAGAATGCCCTTTACTTTCTGACGGTTCTGGGGGTAGGCGGTCTTATACATGGCAAAGCATGCAGCGGGAAGACCGAACACCATGAAGGGATGAGTGCCCTGGGTCAGGAAACGGGTTGCCTCTCGCATGGTGTCCATATCAGGATTGCTGGACATGAGCAGCTGGTTGAAGATGTTCAGGGCACCAGATACCTGCTCGCCATCGATCATGGCGGTGCCGCCGATGGGGGTAAAGCGGATCAGCTGGTTGAGAATGTGGTGCAGGCCGGTGGGGATCAGCAAACGCTCCAGGAAGCCATAAATGAAAGTGCCGAAAGCGCCTGCGGCAGCCAGCAGATTGCCAAAGCCATTGATTACCATGTTGAACAAGGGCCAAATGAAGTACATGGCAATGGCTACCAGGGGAATGGTCACCACGATCATGATGGGCACAAAGCGCTTGCCGCTGAAGAAGCTGAAGGCAGTGGGGAGCTGGGTTTCATGGAAGCGGTTGTGGATGAGTGCGGACCACAGACCCACGATAATACCGCCGAAAATGCTCATGCGGTAGGTGAAGATACCCAGCACGGTATCATACGCGGCATTGGTCTGGGTGGCGGTCAGCACATCCATGCCTTGGCTGGTCAGATACTCCACGCTGGTGGTCTCAGCGGTGATGCCGTTTAACTGCAGGAAAAAGCGGATGGTGATGTGGAACAGCACAAAGCCGATGACAGAGGAGAACGCTGCCACATCTCGATCTTCCTTGGCCATACCCTGTGCCACAGACATACAGAATAGGACCGGAAGAAGGCTGAAGAGGCCGCTGGCAAGGGCATTGACCAGACTGACAAAGTCATTTACAAAGCCCACATGTGCCAGTGCGTTTCCGAACACATTGGGATTTTGCAGGGTAGACGCTAAGCCCAGGAGTAAACCTGCGGCAACAATGATGGATAGGGGGCCCATCAAGGACTTGCCCAGTTTCTGTACAAATGTTCTCATACGATCCTCCCATAAGTTTTTTTGTGAGTTATTCACATGCGCGCTGTGATCAAACCCTTGTGTATTTGTATTATAATTACGTAAGAGGGGAAAGCAATCCTTTTGCCTGCTTTTGAAAGGATGTTAAGTAAGAGAAATTTGTTTTATTTGGTGAAATAAATTACAAAGTGACGATCTGTGAAGACAAATGCAAATATAAAGGGAAACCTATCTGAAAAAGTGATGGGAAATGGCTTGCGCAGCAAAGAGTAAATCACATGGGCTGAAAAGGCAGAGGGCCAAAAAAGAAATTTGCGCACCGGATAAAATGTTCTATCCGGTGCGCTTTTATAGCTTGGCTTATGGCTCTCCCACAAAGAGCAGATGATTGGAGGCCCCCAGGTGCTCCGGCTTCTCACAGGTGTAAAAGTGATACCGCAGATACTGGGCATAGTTTTCTTCGTCCATGGCGTTGATCTTATCCTGGAGCAGCTCGCTGACTCCGTCCGCGGCCACCTGGTGGAGGATCTTCACGCCGCCCTCCCGCAGCAGTTCCCGGCAGGCATCCACCGTGTGGAACACAAAGGGGAAGTCATCACAGCGGAAGGTGTCCTTGTTGTAGTCTCCCGTTACGAAATAGTCCGGCACCTCCTGGAACATGGTGAGGATGACCATATCGTTGGAGATAAAGGCAAAGAACAGTTTTCCATCCGGCTTGCACACCCGCTTGGCCTCTTGGATGCAGCGCAGTTTATCGGCCTGGCTGTGCAAGTGATACAGGGGGCCGAAGAGAAGGACGATGTCAAAGGAGTGATCCCCATAGCGGCTGAGATCCAGGGCGTTGCCCTGCACCAGGTCGATGGTGCCCTGGTCCGTCAGCTTGGAGCGAAAGGCCGCTATGTTATTCTCCGACAGCTCCAAAGCGGACACCTGATAGCCCTGGCGTGCAAAATACAGGCTATATTCTCCGGCACCGGCCCCAATATCCAGAATCTTTGCTCCCGGCGTGAGATACCGCTGGATATACTTCACCGTGGTCAAAAACTCCACCCGGGCGGCCTGAGAGTGGTTGAGGCGGCTGTTTTCATCCAAACGGCGGTACAGTTCCTGCACCAGTTGGGTGTCGTTTTCGTACACAAGCCCCTCTGCCAAGTCCTTGGGGCGTTCCCACTGGCGTTTCAACATGGCATAGTGGACGGTATCGCAGATACCCTGGTTGTTGCAGTCCGACTGCCGGGAGGTGCCCTCACAGGTCATGCCACACGTTCGCATTACGCTCCCGGAGCGGGGGTTGTTGGTGTCATGTTTGGCGGTGATGCGGTGGAAATCGCAGGTTTCAAACAGGTAGCCCAACACCCCTTGCAGCGCCTCGGTGGTGATGCCCTGATGCCACCAGGGTCGCCCGATGCAATAGGCCACTTCTACGCTGGAGAGCTGGTCGTTGGGATTCATGCCGCTGATGCTCCCGATGGGCTGGCCCAGATCTTTGGGCACAATGAGCCACTGATAGAAGTTGTCCTGCTGGTATCCATTCACCCAGAATTGCAACACCTGCCGGGTGATGTCCGGGCTGGTGTGGGCGGGCCACATAAGGTACTTGGTGACCTCCGGGTCAGAGGCCCAGTTATCATACATGGCCTGGGCGTCCTGGACGGTGGCTCTGCGCAGGAGGAGCCTTGGCGTTTCGATGGTTTGGGTTCCTCGGTGGGTGGGCATAGAATCAGTCCTTTCTATAAAAATAAAACGCAGTGCAAGCTGTCCCGTGCGGGATTGGCTTGCACTGCGTCTGTTTTCTGAACATACCCCTGGGGGTTATGGCGAAAAAGAGCGTGACCATGCAAGCCCGACGCTGCCAGAAGGCATACCGGACATAGGGGCGTTCATATTGCCGTTATTCATACGACGAAGCATGGTCACACCTCCCAAAAGTTTTGCACATTATACGTCTGTGTTGTGGAAAAGTCAAGGACCCTCGGGAATGTTGTGGAAGAAAACAAGTAAATTTGGCACTTATACTTGGTAACACCCACCGCCGATGAATTCCCGCAGCAGGGATGTGGTGGGCACGTTGTCTGCGGGCAGAGGGAGAAAATAGCTCAAGAACTTCAGCAGCCGTTTGGCTTCCACATACTCCGGGCAATCCCGGGGGACACCAAACAGCAGCGGCTCAATGTAGGGCTTGAGCAGGGCAATTTCGTAGATCAGGGCGGAGTTGAACACCAGGTCGGCGTGGTCCTGAAAGGGGAAGATGTTGGCCTCTTCCCCCCGACGCACCGAGGGCCACAGCTGGATGGTGGCCCTGGCGCTGTACCCCCGGGTTCTGGCATCCCGTTGGATGCGGCGCAGCAATCGGGCGTCGGTGGTGGGAATGCGGTTGTGGTCGTCTATGTTTAACGTGGTCAGACAGCTGATGTAAATTCTGAATTTGCTCTGGGCGGGCAGGGCATAGGAGAAGGCGTCGTTGAGACAGTGGATGCCCTCAATGACCAGAATGTCGTCAGGGCCCAAGGTCAGGGTGTCCCCGTGGTATTCCCGCATGCCCTTTTTGAAGTTAAAGGTGGGCATTTCCACCGTCTCCCCCTGGAGCAGCCGGGTCATATCCTGGTTGAGCTGGGCCACATCGATGGCTTGCAGACTTTCAAAGTCATACCCTCCGTGTTCGTCCCTGGGGGTCTGATCTCGATTCAAAAAGTAGTTGTCGGTGGCGATGGGGTGGGGGTGCAGGCCGCAGGCCATCAACTGGGTGGACAGGCGATGGGAAAAGGTGGTCTTGCCTGAGGAGGAGGGCCCGGCGATCATGACAAAGCGGATGTCCTTGCGCTGGGCAATGAGCTGGGCGATGTCGCCGATCTTTTTTTCCATCATGGCCTCATGGGCCAGAATGGTCTGGGTGGCCTCCCCCTTGCAGATCACCTCGTTGAGATCTGCCACGTTGGAGATGTGCAGAGCCGCAGATTTCCGCTCGCCGTTGTACAGGGTTTGGAACACGTTGAGAGAGGGGCGGAAGGGGGCCAGCTGGTCGGGGTGGGCGGCATCGGGCAGGCGCAGGACAAAGCCGTCGTGGAACAGCTCCAGGTGGAAGCAGGTGAGATACCCGGTGTGGGGGACCATATAGCCATAGAAGTAGTCGGAGAAATCCTCCAGAGAGTAGTAGTTCACCCGGGAGGAAATCCGGCAGCGCAGCAGCTTGGCCTTGTCGTACAGCTTTCGCTGCTGGAACATGGCAATGGCATCGTCGGTGGGAATGGAGTGCTTTTGGATGGGCAGCGCCTGGCTGACCAGCTCCCGCATGCGCCCCTCCACCTGGTCCAGCAGGAGCTGATCCAGCTGGAACGAACCTGTGGCGGTGATAAACAGGGCGTGGCTCAGAGAGTATTCCACACAGATGCGCTGGATACGCTGGCTGCCCACCACATCATAAAAGGCCTTGAGCATGAGGAAAATGGCGCTGCGCTCGTAGGTCTGCATGCCGGGCTTGGCTTGGAGCGTAATCATCTTCAGGGTGCAATCCCGATCCAGCCCTTCCCGCAGCTCGCACAGCTTTCCATCTCGCTCCACCAGGAGGATATCCTGGAAATGGGTGGGGTGGACATCCTGCACAATGTCCAGATAGGGGGTCCCGGCGGGATAGGAACGGCGGACGCCGTCCATGGTGACGGTATACATGGAATCCATAGACATCCTCCTTTTTCTGTGTCCGTCTTGAGGTTGCTTTCAGTATAGCACACATGGGCACAACAAAACACCATATCATGTACAGAAGCCTAAATTGGGGCAGCACTGGAGAAATCGCATATTTTATGAACAAACATCGCGCAAATTGTAAACATTAGCACTCTCGCCTTGACAGTGCTAATTGACCGTGCTATAACATAATTGTTCCAAAAAGAGGGGCTCGAAAGAGCTTCTCCCGCAGGGCATCAATGAATGCAACGAATGGAGGAATGACTTATGTTGCCCAGCATTTTTGGTGAGAATTTGTTTGATGATTTCTTTGGTGATGACTTTGGAATGTTCCCCGTGTGGAACGGCCGCGATCCTCTGTACGGCAAGCACGCCAAGAACTTGATGAAGACCGACGTGCGGGAGACCGAGAACAGCTATGAGCTGGACGTGGATCTGCCCGGATTTAAGAAGGACGAGATCCAAGTGGACTTGAAGGACGGCTATCTGACCATCCAGGCCGCCAAGGGGCTGGACAAGGATGAGCAGGACAAGAAGGGCAGGTACATCCGCCAGGAGCGGTATGTGGGCTCTTGCAGCCGCAGCTTCTATGTGGGGGATGTGGAGCCCCAGGACATCTCTGCCAAGTATGAGGACGGCATCCTGAAGCTGTCCATGCCCAAGCAGGTGGAGAAGGAGCTGCCCAGAAGCACCACCATTGCCATCGGCTGATGGGTTACACCGGAAGGGACGTTTCCGCCAACTGCGGAGACGTCCCTTTTTTCGCCATTGTCATGGGAACCGTTGCATATTATAATAGAGAAAAATGTACAAAGGGGGGATGTGGTATGGGACGACGGAAAGGGCAGGACAAGGGCTGGTTTCAGCTGGACAACGCCGCCATGATGTACTCCGCCATTCAAAGCGGCAACTACTCGGCGGTGTATCGCTTTTCCGCCGTGATGACCCGCGAGGTGGACACCCAGGCCCTGCAACGGGCCATTGACCGCACCTTGCCCCGGTTTCCCGGCTTCCACGTGAAGATCCGCCGGGGGGTATTTTGGTACTACTTTGAACCCGACGACGCCCCCGGGCCCTTTTTGCAGCCGGACATCCAGAACCCCTGTCAGCCGGTGTACTTTCAGAACAAAGACCAGCTGATCCGGTTTTTCTACTACCGCCACCGCATCTCCATGGAGGTGTTCCACGCCCTGGCCGACGGCGGAGGGGCATTGGTGCTGTTCAAGACTCTGTTGGCGGTGTACTTGCGGGAGTTGGGGGAGGAGATCCCCAACGAGGAGGGGATTTTGGACGTGGATGAGCCGCCGGATCCCCAGGAGTGGGAGGACGCCTATGCCCGGTACACCCGATCCCGGGTGCGGCTGGGCAAGTCTGAGCCCCGGGCCTACCCCTGCACCGGGACCCGGGAGCCCTTTTATACCCTCAACGTCACCATGGGCTTTGTCTCGGTCAGCGCGCTGCGGCAGGTGGCCAAGAGCCATGGGGCCTCCATCACGGAATATCTGTCTGCGGTGCTGATCCAGTCCATTCTGGCCCGGCAGCGGCGGGAGGGACGGCGGCGGGAGCTGCCTGTGGCGCTGGCCATCCCCATCAACCTGCGCCCCTACTTCCCCACCCGCACCCTGCGCAACTTCATTCTCACAGTGCGCCCCTCCATTGACCCGGAGCTGGGGGACTACACCCTGGAGGAGATCATCTCCCAGGTCCACCACCATATGAGATTGCACATCACCCGCCAGGAGATGCAGGGGGTCATCACCCGCAACGTGTTTCTCCAGAAGTTTTTACCCCTCCAGCTCATTCCGGTGCCGGTGAAGAACTTTGCCGTGGACCTGGGCTATCGGATTGCGGGCAACCGCCCCTATTCCACCACCTATACCAACCCTGGGGCCTTCCGAGTCCCCAAGGAGATGGAGCACCACATCCAGCACATGGAGGTGGTGCTGGGCCAGTCCTACACCCCCCGGGTGAACTGCGCTTCCATCAGCTACGGGGACATCATGGAGATCACCTTTGCCGGGACGGTGAAGGAGACGGACGTGGAGCGGGATTTCTTCCGCACCCTGGTGCAGGACGGGCTCCACGTGAAGGTCACATCCAATCGAAGGGAGTGAAGCGGCTATGTCATACTGTGTCAACTGCGGGGTAGAGCTGGACAAAGATGCCGCCACCTGTCCTCTGTGCCAGACCCCGGTGGTCAACCCGGTGTGTCCGGTGGATACCACCCTACCCCCCAACTTCCCCGTGGAGCGGCGGGAGGTGGAGCCGGTGAACCGCAAGGAGCTGGCTTTGCTGCTCAGCGCCATGCTGGGGTGTGCCGGGGGGTGCTGCGTGCTGCTCAATGTGCTGTTCTGGTGGCAGGGCGTGCCCTGGTCTGCCATTGTGGCGGGGGCCTGCGCCATGCTGTGGGTGTGGACGGTGGTGCCGCTGTTGCTGCGCCGGGTGCCGTCCATCTGGATGCTGGGCCTGGATTTGCTGGCGGTGGCGGGGCTTCTGGCCCTCATCGCCTTGGCCACCCATGGTTGGGACTGGCTGGGCCGGTTGGCCCTGCCCATCTGGTGGGGCGTCTCGGTGGTGCTGCTGTTTTTGTGGTATATCCTCCCCCGGCGCTCCATCCTCAGCCGTTGTATGCTGGTGCTGGGCAGCTGCGTGGTGCTCATGCTGTGGCTGGAAGGGTGCATTGACCTGTTTTTAGGCGGGTACCGCCCCATGTGGTCCCTGGTGGTGGCGGTGGTGGGGGTGGCCTTGATGCTGCCCCTGCTTATCATCCGCTACCGGCCTGGGCTGCGCCGGGAGGTGCGACGGAGATTCCATTTTTAAAGAGTCGAAAAAATGCCAGCATTTTTTCGAGGATGCAGCCCGCTGCATGCACCCTTGGGTCAAAGGGCGACCCAAGGCCACACTGGCGGGCTGAGAAGTGTTTTTCCCGATGCGCATGTCCCCGGGAAAAACGAGATTTCAATTTGTTTTCCCGCCCGAAGGCGGGAAAACTCTGCCGAGAGCTTTTTGGCGATGCAAGATAGTCTGTCCTTCTGGTATTGCCGTGAGGTTTTTGAGAGTCTGAACCCCCGGCGGCTCCGTGCTTGAGCCGCCGGGGGTTTCCTCATGGGTGAATGCGTTGGAGAAGGGCCTGGGCCCGGGGGAGCTCCCGCAGCCAGATGAGGTCCGGGTCCTGCTCCAGCTGTTGGAGGAGGAGAGCCCGCAGCTCCCCGGGCTGAAACGGCTTGGCCTGGGGGGCCATGCGGCGGTACAGCACCGTGTCCCCCAGCTGCCAGGGCTGCTCCAGGGCCGCCAGCATCTGCTCCAACCGGGTGAGGGCCTCTTGGGCGTCCCGGTTGTGCACCGCCACCTGCCACAGGGCGGTGTGCTGGTTGTACGGCCACAGCTCCAGGGCCTGGGCCAGGGCCTGGGAGGCCTCCGCCACCCAGCGGGCGGCGTGGGCGTCCCCGCAGGCCAGCTCCGCATCCACCAGCCGGGACAAGAGCAGCTGGGTCCGGGTCCCCGCCTGGAACAGGGTCTGTTCCAAAGCCAGGGCGGCTGCCTCCGGCTGGCCCCGCTTCAAGTCGATGGACACCTGGAGCATCAGCTTGTCCGGCAGGGCGGCCCACTGCGCCCCCTTGTCCGGGATGGTGTCCAGCACCTCCTGGGCTTTATCCAGCTGGTTTTGCCGGATGTAGCGGTTGACCTGCATGGAGTTGGCACTGGCCCGGATGGTCTCGTCCTCACTCTGCCCCAGCTGGGCGTACCAGGTAGAGACCTGGGCCTCCAGCTCCGGGTGGTCCGTGGGGGCCTGCACCAGCAGGCCATCCAGGAGGAGGGCCACATTCAGGCGCAGGGCTTCGTCGTGGGGGAATTCCCGCAGCTTGTCCAGAGCCAGGGCGAAGGCCTCCTCCGGGGCTTTGCCTGCCAACTGGTTGCAAAATAGGCCGATCTCCTGGCGGGACAGGGTCTCGTGGAACTCAAACAGGGCGTTCATATCCACCTTCAATAGACGGGCCAGGGGCGGCAGCAGCCCCACGTCGGGGCTGGTGAGGCCGTTTTCCCACTTGCTCACGGCGGCGGTGGACACGTTGAGGCAGCGGGCCACCTGCTCCTGGGTGAGACCCAGGGCTTTGCGCTGCTGCTGAATGATGGTGTGCATGGGCATGAGAGAGACCCCCTTTTTGGGCTTTTTGTACTCTTATTATACGGATACTGGAGGAAAAGTACAATGGACGGGTGGTTAAGCAGGAGGGCAGCGGGGTTAACCGGAGGTTAAACCCGCCCATGAAAAAACTCCCCCGGCTGGGGGAGTTTTTTTAATCGTAGCGTTGAAGGAAGGTTGCCACATGCTCCATGGCCTCCCCGGCGCTTTTCACCGGGAACATCTGGAACACATGCCACATATCCGGCCAGATGCGGAGCACGCAGGGCACCTCGGCCTGGCGCAGCTTGTCCGCCAGGCGGGTGGCGTCGTCCCGCAGGATCTCCCGCTCACCCACGTGGATGAGGGTGGGAGGGAAGCCGTGGAGATCAGCAAAGAGGGGGGACAGGTGGGGGTCGGTCCAGTCGCCCTGGGGGGCATAGGCACCTCGCACGGCGTGGATGTAGTTCATGGTGAGCATGGGGTCCAGGTCCCGGGCGGAGACATAGGACTCCCCCGAGGCGGTCAGGTCGGTCCAGGGGGAGAAGAGCACCAGCCGACCGGGGAGAAACCGTCCGGTCTCTTTCAGCTTCAAGGTCAGCTCCAGGGCCAGATTGCCCCCGGCGGAATCCCCCGCCACAATCACGTCCCGGGCGCCATACCCCAGGTGCATCAGGTAGTCCCAGGCGGTGAGCGCGTCCTCCAACGCCGCCGGATAGGGGTGCTCCGGGGCCAGGCGGTACTGGAAGGCCAGGGTCTCACAGCCGGTGGCGGCGGACATTTTGGCCGCCAGCACCCGGGCATAGCCCAGGTTTCCGCTGGTGTAGCCACCGCCATGGCAGTAGAGAATCACCCGCCGCCGCTGGTGGCCCCGCTCCGGGCGCACCCAGGCCATGGGCAGGGCCTGGTGGGTGAAGGGCTCCCAGCTAAAACCGATGGGGGGAGAGGCCAGCCGCCCCAGCACTTCCTGGCCCTTGCGCTGGCGATTCAGGTCGCTGGGGTCCATGGAGTCGGGGGAGGTGGCGGAGTGGATGGTTTTCAGGGCGGTCATCATACCCTCGGTGAGCCGTTTGTTCAGCCGTTCGGCCCGGTCCCGGGGGAGAATCGAGTGGTATTTCATAGGATGGGCCTCCTGGAATCAGCGGATGGAGCGGGCGGCAATGAAGTCGGCCACACCGTCCAAAATCAGACCCAGGCCGAAGAACTGGATCACCATCTGGGCGGCCTGGAAGGGGTTGATGAGCAGGACAATCCCCAGAATCAGGGGAATCACGGTGGAGGCGACGCAGTAGGCCAAGCCGGGGGCGTGATTTTGGATGGCACCCAGCATCAGGGGCAGTTTCCCCACCCCGTCCAGCAGCAGCAGAGCGCCCAGCACAAAGGGGAGGAAGGAGAGAATCACATGGGGGCGCAGCAGGGCAAACAGGGCGAAGAACAGGGGCAGTACGGAAAGGAACAGGTCGCCGCCAAAGGCCTGATCCACCTTTCGACCCTGGAGATAGCGGATGAAGTGGGGCACGGCGTACACCAGGCAGCCGATGGCCAGCGCCCACACAAAGGCGGTGCCCACGGCGGCGGGGAAGAGCAGCAGGGGCAGGCCCAGAACGATGTATACCACCGCCATGCCCACCGAGGCGTTGCGAGACCAGAAGTAGTTGAACATATGGATGACCTCCTTGGGGCCCCATGGGGGGGCCTTGGTATCATACTGTCATTGTACCACATCCCCGGGAGAAAGGGAAAGAAAAAGAACAGGGGCCGCTGCATCAAGCAGCGACCCCTGAGAATCATTCCGCACAAATATCCAGGATAATGTGGGCGAACAGCTTGGCCGACAGCATCAGGTCGGCGATCTTCACCCGCTCGTCGGCACCGTGCAGGTGGGTGTCAAAGCCGGGCATGGTGCAGCCGAAGGCTACGCCGCCGGGAATCTCGTGGACGTAGGTGCCGCCGCCGGTGGACAGGCACTCGCCCTTTTGACCCGTGTACTCCTCGTACCGCTTCAGCAGGGTCTGCACAAAGGGGGAGTCGGCGGGGGTGTGGTGGGCCTCCTCCTGCTTGCCCTCAAAGGTGAAGCCCTGAGCTTCAAAGGCGGCCCGGGCCACGTTTTCGCAGTTTTCCCGGGTGGCGCACAGGGGCACCCGGGAGTCAAAGCGGCCGGTGAGCCCGGTCTCGGTGACTTCCAACAGGGTAAAGGCCACGGTCAGGTCCCCGGCAATGGGCTCAGACTGGGCAATGCCCAGGGCACGGCCGTGATAGTCCCCGTGGGGGAGCAGGGTGTTGAGGGCGGAAAGGGCCTGCTTGCAGGGGCCATCGGCCAGGGGCAGGGCACACAGCAGGGCGATCAGGCCGGTGACGGCGTTGTTGCCTCCCTCGGGCCAGGCGGCGTGGCTGCCCTCACCCTTGGCGTGGATGATGGTGCAGTTGTCCTGGGTGGTAAAGGTGAAGGTGATGCCGGTGCGGGCGGTGATGTCCCGGGCAAAGGGATGTACCTCGTGGAGGGTCAGACCCTCCACCGCTGCCTCGGCGTCACCGGGCAGCACGTTGATGCGGAAGCCGCCGTGGAGCCACTTCACCCGGGGCAGAGCCTCCTGGACGGGCCAGGAACGGGTGAAGGTGGGCTTCAGGCCGCCCTTCTCGGTGTTGATGACGGGATAACCGGAGTCGGGGGAGAAGGTGGCGGGGGCGAAGGGGTGGCGGGCAAAGTACCAGGCGATGTCCCCGGAGCCGCTCTCCTCATTGGTGCCCATGATGAGACGGCAGTTGGCCTTCAGGGGTACCCCCAGGTCTTTGACCGCCTTCATGGCCAGCAGGGAGGCCACCACAGGGCCCTTGTCGTCGTCGGTGCCACGGCCATAGATGAGGCCGTCCAC
>CALWXL010000025.1 GCA_944385485.1 uncultured Oscillospiraceae bacterium | reverse complement strand
CGTTCATCCGCTCCGCCTCGCTGCAAATGGTGGCCAGGTACTTCTCCCGCTTGTCCTCGGCGATGTGCTCTTGCAGCCCCTGGGCGTAGCTGTGAATCACCGCCAAGGGGGTTTTCAGCTCGTGGGCCATGTGGCTGGTGAAGGTGCGGCGGTGCTCCTCGGCGGCCTTGGCATAGGTGAGGGCCTGGTGGAGCCGCTGAATCTCGTCCTTCTGTTCCCGATATTCCGTCCCATGGGCCTGGAACTGCTCTTGGAGTTTGTGGCCCTCCTGCCAGCGGCACTCCTGGCTGGGGCGCAGCAACAGCCACTTCTGCCGGGTCTCCAGGGACTGGGACAGCTGCTGGATGGGGGAGAGCAGCTCACGAATCAGCACCCGCCGCAGTTCCACAATGAGCAGCACGCACAGGCCCAGGGTGAGCAGGTACACCCACCACAGCTGCCCAGCGGCTGACAGCCAGGGGCAGCTCCACGCCCCGTACACCAGAAAGCCCTGTTGGGTGGGGGCCACGCTGAATATCAGCAGGTCGGGCCCTGACCATAGGGTGTAGGACCCCCACTTCTCCATGTAGTCCGGGCCCAGGGTCTGCACCAGCTGGGCCAAACTCTCATACCGGGTGCCCCGGTAGGTGAGGGGGGAGTTTTTGGGGGCAAAGCAGGTGTGAAACCGTGTGGCGTAGAGGGTAACGGTCTGCGCGTGTTCATGGATCGCCGTGGGATTGTCATACAGAGAAACCCAGGTGGGGGTCTGTGCCCCTGTGGACCAGACCGAAATGGTGCGAGGGGTGAAGATGGTATCCACCAAGATCCCCTCCAGACGCAAAGGCTGAGCATGTTCTTCCAGAGTGTTTTGCTCCATGGAGAATTTTGCCCCGTCGGTGAGAAAGTCCGGATTCAACACGGCCCGGGTATAGCGGCCCGAGCGCTCCACCCCCGCCTCATATTCCTCCGGGGTGAGGTACTCCAAGGAGACAAAGGTCTCCCAGCTGCCCCCCAGGCAGTTGCCCTGGGTGTCAAAGAGGGCGGAGGTCACCTGGAAATCCGGGGTGCGCCAGCCGCTCACTTCCTCCCAGGGCAGGTCGGTCTGGGCTTGGGCCTCATAGGCCTGGGACCCCATCCAGGTCAGCATGGTCTCTGCCTGCCCATGGGCAAACACGGCGGTGAGCAGGCCCATGCAGATGAGCCAGGGGATGCATACCACCAGGGCCAGCAGCATGGTGAGGGTGGGCCGGGCACGGCGACGGCGTTTCGTGTCCCTCATGGTCACCCCTCCAATCGGTAGCCCGCCTTGATGACGGTGCGGATGTGGCTGGCCCAGGGGCCCAATTTCTCCCGCAGGCGGCGGATGTGGGTATCCACCGCCCGGTCATCCCCCTGGTAGTCATAGCCCCAGCCGTGGTATAGCAGCTGCTCCCGGCTGAGAACTTGGCCCCGGTGTTGCATCAGACACAGCAGCAGGGCATACTCCTTGGGGGTGAGGGAAATTTCCTCCCCCTCCAGATATACCTTCTGGGCGGACAGGGACAGGGCCAGGCCGTCCAATTCCATCCGGTCCCCGGCTCGCACGCTGCCCCGGCTGCGGCGGATGAGGGCCATGGTCTTGGCGTACAGCACCGACAGGGTAAAGGGCTTGGTGACGTAGTCGTCCGCCCCCGCGTCATAGCCCAACAGGGTGTCCTCCTCGTCGGACAGGGCGGTGAGAAAGACGATGGGCACGTCCTGGGTGCGGCGCAGAGCCCGGCACACGGTCCGCCCGTCCAGCTCTGGCATCATAATGTCCAGCAAAATGGCGTCAAACCTCTCTTGTTGGGCCAGTTCCAGGGCCTGCGCCCCGTTTTTCGCCTCCACAGGGCGCACCCCCTTGCTGGCAAAGTAGTCGCACACCACCTCTCGCAGCCGGGGCTCATCTTCGGCAACTAAAATGCGGGTTTCCATATCCCCTACCTCCTTTCCCCCATAGGATACGGGGACTATGTGTATTCTCTGTGTCATGATGTCAAAAAGTTATCCCTGAGAAAGGACACACCCACAGCAGGCCACTACGTTGTGCCGCTGTGGGTGTCGTTGTGCTAGCGTGTTTGGGTCAGGACAAAGGCATGGTCCAATGGTCCTGAGCCGTGCCCCAGGTTCAGCATAGCCCCCAGCGCCCCGGACAGGTAGTCCTTGGCCCGGCGGATGGCCTCCTCCAGAGGACGGCCCTGGGCCAGGTGGGCGGCAATGGCGCTGGACAGGGTGCAGCCGGTGCCGTGGGTGTTGGGGTTGTCAATGCGTTGACCGTGAAACCAGGTGAGGGTGCCACGGGCATAGAGCAGGTCGCTGGCGTCCTCCACGCTGTGGCCGCCCTTGCACAACACCCCGCAGCCGTAGGTCTCCCCCAGGGCCTGGGCAGCCAGTTCCATCTCCCGGGGACCGGTGATGGGGTGGCCCCACAGCTGCTGTGCCTCGGGGATGTTGGGGGTGATGACGGTGGCCAGAGGGAAGAGCTTATCTTTCATTACCCCAATGGCGGAGTCCTTGGACAGGGCCGCGCCGCTGGTGGCCACCATCACCGGGTCCACCACGATGTTTTGGGCCTGGTAGTGGGTGAGCCGGTCCACGATGACCTCCACCAGGGCGGGGGAGGAGATCATGCCGATTTTCACCGCCTGGGGCGGGATGTCCTGGAATACCGCGTCGATCTGCTGGGCCAGGAAGGCCGGGGGTACCTCCAAAATCCCCGTCACCCCCAGGGTGTTCTGGGCGGTGAGGGCGGTGATGGCGGACATGGCAAAGACTCCATTCATGGTCATGGCCTTCAAATCCGCCTGGATGCCGGCCCCGCCGCTGCAATCGCTGCCGGCAATGGATAAGGCTGTGTTCATGGTTGCGCGCCTCCCAACATCTGTTGTACCAAGCCGGACAGTTCCTGGGCGGCCTGGCCCGGGTCTTCCTGGGCGAAGATGGCGGACACCACCGCCACCCCGTCCACGCCGCTGCCCTGAAGCTGCATTAGGTTGTCCCGGTTCACCCCGCCGATGGCCACGGTGGGGATGGGCACCGTGTGGCAGATCTCCCGCAGGGTGTCATAGGGCAGGTGTACCACATCGGGTTTGGTGGAGGTGGTGAACACGCACCCCAGCCCCAGGTAGTCCGCCCCCGCCTCCACGGCGGCCAGGGCCTCGGGGAGGTTGTGGGCGGTGGCTCCCACGATCTTGTCCGGCCCCAGCAGGGCCCGGGCCTGCCGGGGGTCCATGTCGTCCTGCCCCACGTGCACTCCGTCTGCCCCACAGCGCAGGGCCAAGTCTACGTTGTCATTGATGAGAAAGGGCACCGAGTATCGGTGGCACAACTCCCGCAGCGCCACCGCCTCCTGGAAGAAGGTGTCCTCGTCCAAATCCTTTTCCCGCAGCTGCACACAGGTCACCCCGTGCTGCAACGTCGCCTCCACCTGCTCGTACAGGCTCAGACGGCCCACCCAAGCCCGGTCGGTGACGGCGTACAGCCGCATCATGCCTTTATCGCACTTCATAGTTTGCGCTCCTCTCCAAGTCTGCCCCTGTGAGGGTACATACAGCGTCCAACAGGTAGGTTTTATAGCTGCCGTTGCCGTCCTGGGGGCCCATGCGGGCAAAGGCCTGCTCTCCACACACCCCCATGGCGCACACCGCCGCCACCGTGGCCTCCAGAACCTGCTGGGGACTGGCGGCCACATAGGCCCCGATGAGGGCGGAGAGCATACACCCGGTTCCGGTGACCCGGCCCAGGTAGGGGTGGCCGTTGCGCAGCAAAAAGGCCCGGTTGGAGTCTGCCACCACATCCACCGCCCCGGTGACCACCACCACCGTTCTCCGCTGGCGGGCCAAGGTCTGAGCCAGGGCCAGAGTTTGCTCCAGGGGCTCGCTGGTGTCTGCACCGCTGGCATCCACCCCGTGGCTGTGGCTGGCTCCCAGGGTCAGGGCCTTCACCTCGGAGGTATTGCCCCGAATGACGGAAAACCGCACCCCGTCCAGCAGCATGTGGGCGGCATTGGTGCGCAGGGCGGAGGCCCCCACCCCCACCGGGTCCAGCACCACCGGGTGGCCCAGGGTGTAGGAGGTCTGTCCGGCGGAGAGCATGGCTGGGATGGTGTGGGTGTGGAGGGTGCCCAGGTTGAGCACCAGGCCGTCACAGCCTGCCGTGATCTCCGCCACCTCCTGGGGGTCGTCGGCCATGATGGGGGAGGCCCCACAGGCCAGCAGCAGGTTGGCGCAGTCGTTGGCGGTGACATAGTTGGTGATGTTGTGGATGAGGGGGGAGCGGGTGCGTACCTGTTCCAGGAAAGGGGAGAGCATATCCGGGGTCCTCCGATCAGATTAGGAATGGAGTTTGGCCTGCATCTGCTTCACCGCCCCGGCCTTGCCCAGGGCGCAGAGGATGACACCGGAGAGGATGGCACCTCCGGCGGTGGACACCAGGAAGGGGATGATGTAGGCGTAAAAGGCCAGCTCTCCGGCGGTTTTGCCCATGAAGAGGATGGCCAAGGGGTAGGCGCACAGACCGCCCAGCACAGCGGTGCCGAACACTTCGGCAATCAGGGTGGGCAGCAGCTTCCGGGTCTTCCAGTACACCACCCCGCACAGCAGGGCGCCGCACATGCTGCCCGGGAAGGCCAGCAGGGTGCCCAGACCCAGCAGATTGCGCAGCAGAGAGGCGGCGAAGGCCACCCCCACGCCGTACCAGGGGCCCAGGAGAACGGCGCAGATGATGTTGACCATGTGCTGCACCGGGGCGCATTTGCTGCCAAAGACGGGGAAGGAGAAAATGCTGCCCACCACAGCCACGGCACAGAGAATACCTGCCAGGGACAGCTTGAGAACGTGATTGTTTTTCATGTTGTGTACACCTCGTAAAGGTTCCGGGAGAAACGGCATGAGACAGCGACGCTCCCCGCTGGAACGTAAAATCGTCGGTCGAGACTTGCTGGTCTCCTCTCACGCCGGAACACGGCTTCCCATCGCTGTCATACCAGACCCAGGGCGCTCCCCCTCGATCCGCCACGGACATACCGTGGATGCCAGGTTTCCCTCCTTTCGGGCATACAAAAACCAGGAAACGCCTGTGGGGACGTCTCCTGGTCACAATTCGATCCAATATGACTCCCTACGGCGGCATGACCCGCATCAGGTCAAGGGTCGAAGCGGTACGGCTTCCTCTCAGCTTGCCTCACAAGCTCCCCTGTATTTTGATTGCATCTGTGATGATACACCCCCTGGCGGGGGATTGCAAGAAGTTTTTTCAGGCGTAGGGGCTTGGAGTGGCCTCCAGCAGGCCCATGAGGTAGTCCCAGTCAAACCCCTGGGGCAAGTAATAGTAGGTGGAGTCGTCCCCACGGCCCAGCAGGGTCACTTCCATCAGGTCATCGGTGATGGCCAGAAGATACTCGTCCTGGTCATGGGAGAGAAAACAGTAGAATTCTCGCTCCTGGTCGGGGAAGGTGTAGGTTCCCATCAGCCGGGACAGGGTCAGGCTGGACAGATACGCCTGGAAGGCCTGGGGGTCGGAGAGGGTATAGTCCATGCCCTCTTCTTGGTAGTCGGGGTGCTGCACATGGATGCCGCTGACCTGATACGGGGCGGTATCTCCGGCGGGGGAGAAGACTTGGGCCCCGGAGATGGTACCCTGGGCCAGGCCCACACACCCAAAGCTCATGGTCATCAGGAAGAAGAGCAGTCCTGCCACCAGGGCCCCGCTGGAGCGGACGGAGGGGGTCAAGATCTGTTGGAGCCGATGACGGAGGGTGGAGGCGGAGGCAGACAGGCAGGTGGTGAACCCCCGGGCATCCCCGGCGGTGTTTAACAGCAGGGCGGCATACTCTTTCCGGTCGGGCTGGTGGGCGAAGAGGAGCACTGTCTCGTCACAGCTCAGCTCCAGGTCCTGGGCGCAGGTCTTCATGGCCACCCACATCAGGGGGTTGAACCAGCAGATGGCGGTACAAAACAGCAGGAAAAACTTATTCCAGTTGTCCATTCGGGCCAGGTGGATGACTTCGTGGCGAATGACCCAGTGCAACTCCTCCGGGGTGTAGGGGCGTGGGGGCAGTACCACCCGGGTGGAGCGGGGAAGAAGGCCGATGGATAGAGGGGTTTGCACCGCGGGAGAGATCACCAGTTGGTATTTGGGGTTGCGCAGCCCCGCCTCTCTCAGGGCTTCCTCCCAGATATACTGGGTCTGGGGGTCGGTGACGGGGGTGGCAGAGGCCAAAATACCATGGCGAAAGCGCAGGTGCTGGATCATGTACCATCCCAGCACACCCACGGCCCCTGCAAACCATAGGACAAACCACAGGTGGGACCATTGGCCTGGAATCATCACAACCCATACGGGCCGGGATGGCTGATAGGCTCTGGAGGTGGTGAGATAGAGAATGTTGGGGATGACCCACAGCAGAGCGCAGGTGCGGGCGCTGATGCGGCCCCGCAGCAGGGGGCGAAGGGCCAGCAGCACCAGAATGTACAGGCTGATGTGGAGAAAGATACCCACACAGGTGGAAAGGGTGATGTCCACGGCTTGGGAGAACCCCACAAAGGGGGAGAGCAGAAGGGGGATCAGCAACACTTCTGCAGGCAGGAGAAACGCAGCATAGTAGGGCAGGTAGGTGGCACGCTTGCCCAGGCTGGGGATGCCGTCGTTGCCAAAACGCTGGTCGTACCGGAAGAAAATCATCCCGGTCAGCGCCAGGGACAACACCAGAAACAGGACGGTACGCAACATACTCAGTCACCTTCTTTCAGAAGCTCCCGCAGCTCTTCCAGATCCTCCTTGCTCAGACCGCTGTCACACAGGGCCGAGGCCAGCACAGATACCTTGCCCCCGCACAGCTGGTGGAGAAAGCGGTGGCTCTGGGCGGCCAGATACGCCTCCTGGGTCACCAGAGGGGCATAGACCCGGCTGCGCCCCTCCGGCTGCACCGAGACAAAGCCCTTGTCCTTCAGCCGGGTGAGCAGAGTCAGTAAGGTGGTGGTGGCCATGGGGTGGGTTTGGGTCAATTTCTCTTCCAGGTCCGCCCGGGTGACGGGGCCGTCACAGGCCCACAAGGCCTGCATCACCTCCAGCTCCGCATCGGGCAGACGGCGAATGGTGTCACGCATGGTATCACTCCTCTACACTTATAGTATCTACTTATATTCTACAAGTGTAGAAGCTGGTTGTCAAGTCCGAATGGAGGTGGATGCCTAAAAAAGGGGAGACAGTGCAGCCTTCGGGCTGCACCGTCTCCAAGGAGAGAGGAAAAGGGAGTGTTAGGGGGTGGGTTGGCTGGGGTTACTGTTCTGGGTCATATCCATGGTGTACTGGGACAGGTTCATGGCGTAATCGCCCAGCACCACAGCGAAGTGGTCGCCCAGCTTGGACACGTCATAGGTCTGGGTCCACACCCGATTGCCCTGCTCGTCCCGGGTGGCTTGGGCATCGTCTGCCCCGTGCTGTTCCAGAACCTTGCCGCTGACGCTGTCCAGGAAGGACACACCCGCCACGGACAGGTTATCCCGGAAGGTGAGGGTCAGCTGCCGCTGGCCGTTTTCCCCGGTGGAGGCCTGGGCGGAGACCAGCTCGGGGGCGGAGGTGTCCACGGTGAGCTCCACCGTCTTGGACTGGGGCTGGGCCCCGTGGAAGTCCAAGGTGGCGGCAATGGTCAGGTTCACCTTGGTGTTGTTGGGCAGGGGCTGGCCCTGGGCGTCGGTGAACTGGTAGGTGGGCTTGTAGACGTGGGGGATGCACAGGTTCTCCGAGGGAATGAAGTGGGTCTTGGGCACGTGCTGGGTGGTGTCGGTGAAGTAGACCTCCCCGTTGTCGGCGTTGGAGTAGGTAAAGGTGAGGGTAGCGGCGTTGCGCAGCAGGGAGACATACATGCCATCCAGGTAGTCACAGGAGCCGTCCCCATTGGGGGAGACGGAGACATGGCTCAGGTCAAAGGCCTCCTCCACGAAGGGGTTGACACCGGGGAGCCACTGAGAGGCCTTGCCCCCCATCTGGGTCCAGATGGCGCTCATGTACTGGTTGTAGAAGGTGTTGTCCTTGTCCCCCCAGAAGAAGCCTCGGGTGTCCGGGTTGTTGTTGTCCCCGTCAAAGATGGGGGCCTGGGCCCAGTTGCCGTAGAAGCCCAGATAGGGCAGGGACAGGTCGGTGCCATTGGCGTTCAAAGCGGTGAGGAAGGTGAAGCCCTCCACATAGCCGCCGTTGGGGTAGTTGTCCTTAAAATAGGCCTTGTCGGTGTCCGCCAGGGTCACAGCAACGTCGATGGTCTGGGTGGCACCGGCCTTCACCTCCACCACCTGGGCGGCCAGGTTGGCGTCGCTGTCCAGGTCCACCAGGGCATTGAGGTAGGCCTGTACGTCGGCCTGATCCACCGTCTCATCCCCGTTGGTGTTGTAGCGGAAGCTCACGTCAGACCAGTTGGCATCCTGCGCCTTGCCCGCCACAGCGGCCTGGTACAGCAGGTAGGCGTCGTTGGAATCGCACTGGCCGCTGCCGTTGAGGTCGTGGCGGGGCACCAGGGCGTCGGTGCGCTCGGTGGTCACCGCATCCAGGGCCTTGGGGGCGCCGGACATAAAGGTGCGGCCATCGGCCTGGGTCACCCCTTCGGTCTGAGCCACGGTGGTCAGGGTGTAGTACAGGGGGGTGTCACCGAAGTTGGTGACGTGGAAGGCGTAGCGGTAGGAGCCGGTGCGGTCGGGGTCATGGCCCAGCTCCACCTTGGGCACGTCCCGGCCATCCACACTGAGGTAGGCCTTGGTGGTCACCGAGGCGTAGGCGTTGGCCAGACCCGCGCCCTGCTTGCGGGGGGAGTAGTACAGCCCGTCCTGGTGCTGGTACACCAGAGGGGTGGAGGTGCTCATGAGCAGAGCACGCACCAGGGAGTTGGTCTTGGCCCCGTCGGCTTTGCCCAGACCGTCCTGAGCCAGCACATACTGCTTGACCAGGGCGGAGATACCGGCCAGGTTGGGAGAGGCCATGGAGGTGCCGCTCATCAGGCCGTAGGTACCCTTGTCGGTGGTGGAGTAGATGTTTCCGCCGGGGGCGGTGAGGTCGGGCTCCAGGGTCAAGGAGGGGGTGACACCCCAGGAGGAGAAGTCGCTCATCTGGTAGGCGGTGTCACTGGCGATGAGGGTCTGGTCGGCACCCACCGACACGGCCAGGTTGGCGTCTGCCTCCAGAGCGGAGAGCAGATAGGCGCCGTCGGTCATGGTCAGGGAGGCGCAGGGGATGGTGGACTTGCTCTGGCTTAGGTCCATGGTGATGGTGCCGGCCTGGTTGTTGTAGATCAGGCAGCCCGCAGCTCCGGCCTTCTGGGCGTTGTCATACTTCTCGGTGAAGGCGATGACGCCGCGCTGCACCAGGGCGATCTTGCCCTTGACATCCACCCGGGCAAAGTCCTCGGCGCTGCCCGCCCCGGGTACAGCCACCACCTGCTGGGGCGTTCCCGCCAGGGAGTTAAAGGGCTGGTTGGTGCCGCTGGCGCCATTGACGTAGGCGATTTTGTGGTCGTCGCCCACGGTGATGTAGTCGGACATGATATAGGTGTTGTCCACACTGGCCACAGACAGGGCGTTGGCGTAGGCACCGGGTGCGCCCAGAATGGCGTTGTCCGGGTTGGAGGTGAGATTGGCATTGTGGCCGAAGGCGTTGCCATGGCCGGCGGTGTAGGCGTTGCCGGCGGAGATGCACAGCACGGTGCCGGTGTCCGCCACCCGGTTGAACACCTGGTTGACCCAGTCGGTGTCGGTGGTAAATCCGGCATCGGAGCCCAAGCTCATGTTCACCACGTCAGCGCCCAGCAGCAGGGCATCTTCCAGCGCGGCCACCCAGTCCTGGGTGTAGGCACCGCCCTTCTGGCCGAACACCTTCATCACCAGCAGCTGGGCGTTGGGGGCCACGCCCACCACCTCGGACTGGGCCACCTTGTTGGCGGCGGCAATGCCGGAGACGTGGGTGCCGTGGTCACCCTGCTTGTCGTTGTCATGGGTGACATCCAGGCTGTCGTCCACATAGTTGTATCCAAAGGGAACCTTGGTGTTGCGGTAGAGCTGCTCGGCCTTCAGACCCTGGAAGCGGCGGTAGGCGTTGAGGCTTTTCAGCACCCCGGCCACATCGTTCTGGTTCAGGCTGGCATCGGTGAGCACGTTGTCGGGCAGAGCGGCGAAGTTCTGGTGGTCCATGTCCAGACCGGTGTCGATGACGGCGATCTTCATGCCGTTGCCGTTGTACCCCTTGGCCCAGGTGCTCTCCCGGCCGATCATCACCCCATCCGAGATGGTGGTGGGGTAGGCGATGCCGGGCTGGGTGGCGCAGGGCTGGTAGACGGTCTGCATGACCACCTGACGTACCCCGTCCACCGCCTCAATGTCCGCCATCTTGCCATAGGGGATGGTGGCGGCCACGCCGTTGACCAGGTAGCTGTACTGGTAGGACACGGACAGAGAGTCCCCGTCCAGGGCGTTCTCCTCAATGTCGGCAATGACCGCATCCTGGGAGGCCTTGATCTGCTCCATCTGCTGGGCGGTTTCCTCGCTGTACCGGGCAGCTGGGTTGGCATCCACCACGCTCTCCCCATCCATGACGATGATGACCCGCACGTCCTCGTCGGGGGCGGGGGTGGCGGCCAGCTGGGCCTGCTCCACGGCGTCCGGCCGGGTCAGGGACAGGTTTTGATTGGGGGCATCCACTTGGGTGACCGCCACGTTGGAGTCGCTGGACGGTGCGGCGGCAGCGGCGGAGCGGGTGCCCACTGCCGTGGATACGGTGAGGCTCAGGGCCAGGGCCAGAGCCAACCAACGCTTTTTGTTCATCATACACCCCTCCTATTCTTGCTCCAAAGGCCTGCTCCAGCCAGAGCGGCTGCGCTGGCCACGGCCAGGGCTACAAACAGACCCACCTGGGCGTGGTCTCCCGTGGGAGGCAGCTCCTCCTGGGAGCCCTGCTGTTGGTGGTCCCCAGCGGGGGCGGCGGGGGTCTGGGTGGGCTGGGCCGTACCCGCAGGTGTGGGCTGGGCGGTGGGATCCAGGGTGGGAGGCACCGAAGGCGAAACTGTGGGTTGGGTAGAGGGTTGGGCTGTGGGTGGGGCAGTAGGCGGCACCGTGGGCTCCTGGGCGGGGTCCTGAACCACGGTTACAGCCCCGCCGTTGGCGGCGTTGGCGGTGCCGGAGATGGAGAGATCTCCGGGGGCCACGTCACCCTTGGCCTGGAAGTTGACCTGGAACAGAGCGCGTTCCTCTCCGGAGACAGCGCCCGCGTCGGGGGCCACCCAGGCGATGCGCACCACGCCCTCTCCGGCCTTGGCGTCGTTAACGGCGTGCATGGCCACGTGGGACTTGTACTGTTCCTGGGTTCCGGTAAAGTCACAGCTGACATAGGTCAGCTTGTCCGGGTTGAAGGTCACCTGGATGGTGCCGTCGGTGATGGGGGCGCTGGCCTCCAGCACGGCGGAGACCTTGCCGGAAGTCTGGTCCAACTGGGCCCACAGGGCGTTTTCCCGGGCCGCCAAAGCGGAACCGGCCAGGACCACGCACACCAGCGGGGCCGCCAGCAGCAGACCCATGACTTGCTTGATGCGTTTCATTGACATCCTCCTCTTGTGTGGATTGGTGTTATTGCAAAAGACACAAGCCCGTGTTGCCCGTACAACCCATACCCTCTCTCTCCCAAAGGTGTGATGTGTGCGATCACGCAGAGCTTGCCCCTGATACAAACCTAAAACTTCCAATTTTCTTAAAATAAGTCTTAAAAAATCCTTAATAATTGGAAAGATAGGAACTTTTTGTTCAAGATAGGAAATAATCTAACATTTTGGAAGGAATTCTGTCAATATGAAATCGGAGAAAATGTCTCTGTGGTGTGTAAGTTTGTCTATTGTGCAGATACAACCAGCGGCGTGAAAAAGGCCAAGCCTCATCTGGGGCGTCCAGGTGAGACTTGGCTTGGGATTTACATATAATTTTAGCACTTTATCATGAAAAAGAAAAAATATGGGATTTCCAGTTGGAAATGGCGTGTCTCCCATGGGTGGACGATTTGCCGGGTGTGTCAGCCCAGGAGGGCGTACATCACCACATCCATCCAACGGCCATCCTTACCCAGAAAGAAGTCATGCAAGACCCCCTCCTGAACCATGCCCAGCTTTTCCATCACACGCCGGGAGGGGTGATTTTCCACACAACATTTGGCCTGTATCCGGTGAAACCCCACCTCATTGCGCAGATAATCCAGAACAAGCTGAGCTGCTTGTGTGGCATAACCTTTGCCCTGGAAGTGTTGGCCCACCTTCCAGTCCAGTTCACACCAGCGGTTGCGGGAGCTGAAGTCGTCCACAAAGATTTCGCCCACCACCTGGTTGCTGCTCTTTTCCACCATGGCCCAGTAATAGGTCTCGGGGCTGGCATATGCTTGCTTTGCTGTGGAGAGCCAGTCGCATACCTGCTGTGGAGTACGGGGTTCCTGGCTGAGATAGCGATAGGTGGCAGGGTCGGTGGCCCAGTTGTTCACACAGCTGTCCGCATCGGAGAGCTGGAAGGGACGGAGGAGGAGGCGCTGGGATTGGAGAAGCTGGGTGCCTGTATGGTGCATGATGATTCCACCTTTCTGGGGCATGATTTACCGTAAGGAGGTGACTGCTTTTCCATTCATGGGCCAGAAGGGGAGCAGACCGATGCACACCCCCACCAGGGCGGGAACCAGCCACCCCAACCCCAGAGCATAAAAGGGAAGATACTGCCGGGCCAACTGGGTGAGCCCGAAGGAGACCCCGGCGGTGTCCAGGGCGTGGACAAAGGAGGCCAGGAAAGCCATGACCATACCGCCCACGTACACCATTCTCCGGTGGGCAATGTATTTCTTAAAGAAGGACAGAAGAATGAGTACCACGCTCACCGGGTAGATCATCATCAAAACAGGCAGGGAGAAGCGGATGAGCTGGGACAGGCCGATGTTGCTGATGACAAAGCTGAAGATACACACCGCCGCCGCCATCTTTTTGTAGGAGATGGAGGGGAACAATTCGGTGAAATAGTCGGAGAAGGAAGTGGTCAAGCCGATGGAGGTGGTGAGACAGGCCATCAGCACGGCAAGACCCAGGATGAGCCCGCCCACCGGGCCAAAGAGGGAGGAGGTCAGGGCGTGGAGCAAGGCTCCGCCGTTGGAGAAGCTGGTGGCGGTGATAGCCCCCGCATAGGAGAGCATAAAGTAGACCACGGACAAAAACAGAGCGGCGCCAATGCCACAGAGGATGGTGTAGGTCACAATGCTCTTTTTGTTCTCCACTCCATAGCCCTTCAAGGCATTGATGACAATGATGGCAAAGGCCAGCCCCGCCGGGCCGTCCAGGGCCAGATAGCCCTCCATCATGCCCTTGAAAAAGGGAATGGAGCCGTAGTCCTGCTGGGGCGCACCCAGAGAGCCATATTGGATGGTGTCCGTCTGGATGGGGTCGGTGAACACACAGCCCAGGAAGATCACCAGGATGCTGATGAGCAAAATGGGGGTCATGTACCGGCCCACCACGTCTACCACCTTACTGGGGTTGCTGCTCAGGTAGTAGGTGAGGGCAAAGAAGCACCCGGTGAAGAGCAGGGAGAAGGCCCAGGTGTAGTCCTGGGGGATGTAGGGCAGCAAGGCCAACTCAAAGGAGGCGCTTCCCGTGCGAGGCAGGGCAAACAGGGGGCCAATGAGCAGATAAATGCCCACAGAGAGGAATACGGCGAATTGTTTGCTCACCAAGGAGCCCAAATCGCTCATGGAGGAGCCCACCAGCACCACGGCAATCATGCCCAGAATGGCGATGCCTGCGTCGGTGAGAATGAAGCCCGCCAGAGCGGCCACAAAGTTGGTGCCTGCCTGCTGGCCCATGGCCGGGGGGAAGATCATGTTTCCCGCCCCAAAAAAGATGGCAAAGAGGGTCAGGGAGACGGAAAGCAGTTGTTTGAGGTTGAGTTTTTTCATAGTAAGTTCCTTTATGTGGTGTGGAAAATTAAAGAATGAAATACAGCACCAAAGCCCCGGAAAACATGACGATAAATGCGCCAATGGTCCGGGCCAGGGTCTTGCTGTACCCCTTGGGCTGAATTTCCCCCATGGCATCCAGCTTGGTCAGAATGGGGTGGAGGGTCACGAAATAGATGGCGATGGAGAGAATGGTGGCGATGACCGCACATAAAGTGATGGTTTCTCCCCCAAACAGCAAGACCACCGCCAGAAGGGCCAGAAAAATCAACTTGCAGTTGGCCACCCAGTTCACCAGGTACTGGACGAAGAGTCGGTCCGACTCCTTGCTCTGGGCTGCATGCCACTGCTGGAAGGTGTTCATGCTGTTGCCGTATTGGAAGTCTGGCTTGCAATACAGGATAAGAATGTTGGACAGCTCCATAACAAGAAAGATCAAAATGGCAAGTTTTAAAATGATAACCATGGTTTTACCGCCTTTTGTCTTAGGTTTTGGAGAGAGAAACGACGGTTTCGTCTGCAACGCCCTTAGCAAGAGAAAGCTCGATGCCGACAACTCCATATTTTTCTTGTTCATCGGTGGAATAGTATGTATCCATATCGGAAGCTTTTGCCGTATGAATATTTTCCTCGGTGTAACCACACTTCAAAAGAGGCAACGCCTGATACAAGTCTTGGAAACTGTTGAAACGGTGCAAATTCAATACGGTTGCTTCCAGTTTTTCTCCATCGGTGGTATTTGTGAAAATAATTGTATCACCAATTTTGATGTTTTGCCGCTTCTCATCCCACAGACGGAGTTCAATGGTTTTTCGTCCACTTTTAATCATTTGAAACGGTTGGGCGTAAAGGTTCATGAAATGCTCTGCCGGTTTCCGATCCAACCGCACCACCGTCTCAATGTGGGCCGTCCGGGGGAACAAATCCACCGCCTCCGCCCGCAGGGCCTCATAGCCCAGGGCGGCAAACCGCTTCAGATCTCGGCCCAGAGTGGCGGGGTCACAGGAGACGTACACCACCCGAGGGGGCGCCATGCGGGCGATGGTGTCCACCACGTCGGGGGCCAGACCCTTCCGGGGCGGGTCCACCACGACGACGTCGGGGGTGACCCCCTCTTGCTCCAGCTGGAGGGCCAGCTGGGAGGCATCGCCGCACAAAAACCGGGTTTTGTCCGCCAGCCCGTTGCGGCGGGCGTTTTCTTTGGCGTCTTCAATGGCCTGGGGCACCACTTCCACCCCAATGACCTGGGCGGCGTGCTCCGCCATAGTCAGGGAGATGGTGCCAATGCCGCAGTACAGGTCCACCACCGTCTCGGTGCCGGTGAGTTCCGCAAACTCCACCGCCCGGGCATACAGCACCTGGGTCTGGGGCTGGTTGATCTGGAAGAAGGAGGGCACAGACAGCCGGAAGGTGTGGCCGCACAGGGTCTCCTCCAACCAGTCCTGGCCCCACAGGGTGTGGTATTCGGGGCCCAAAATCACGTTGGTTTTCCTGGTGTTCACCGACAGAACCACACCCACCAGGGAGGGAACGGCGGTTTGCAGGGCCTCCACCAGCTCTTGGGAGTGGGGCAGCTTGTGGCCGTTGACAATGAGGCAGCACAGCACCTGTCCCGCCTGGTTGGTGCGCAGGTACAGGTGGCGCACCAGTCCCTTCCCCGTCTTCTCCTGGTAGGGGGGGATGTGATACTGTTTCATCCAGTCCGCCACCACCTGGCGGCACACGCTGTCCACCTGGGGCTGGAGGTGACAGTGGGGGATGTCAATGACCTGATGGGTGCGGGAGCGGTAATAGCCGATGCCGTCCCAGCTCGCCGGGAATTGTACCTTGTTGCGGTAGCCATAGATGTTTTGAGCTCCGTGGATGGCGGACACAGGCACATCCAGACCGCCCAGGCGGTGGAGGGCATCTTCCACCCGCTGGCGTTTGGCGTGTAATTCCTCCTCGTAGGTCATGTGCCGGAACTGACACCCCCCGCACGTATCATAGTGGGGGCAGTCCGGCTCCATGCGGGCGGGGGACGGAGTGTGGAGTGCGGCGATGTGGGCCCAGGCGGCGTTGTGGCCCACGTGCTCGATGCACACCTCCACGTCCTCCCCGGCAATGGCTCCGTGGACAAAGACCACCATGCCGTGAATGCGGGCTACGCCGGTGCCGTCGCTGGCGTAGCTGTCCACATGGGCAGAATATACCTTTCCTTCTTCCAGGGCCATGGCGGTCATCTCCCTTCTGCGGCGGCCTGGGCCGCCTGCTGTTTGTGCAGCTTGTGCAGCTGCTTTTTCCGGCGGTTGGAGAAGCGGTCCTCCTCGCTGTAAATGCAGCCGCAGTATTTTTGCATGTACAGGCCCAGGGCCCGGGCCTGTTCCTGTCCGTCCTTGAAGCGGGGACGGAAGTCGTAGGGGACAAATTCTACCCCGTATTTCTCTCCCACCTTGGCCCCGATTTCACACATCAGCTCCCGGTTTTGGTAGGGGGAGATGAGCAGGGTGGAGGTGAAGTGGGTGAAGCCCTTCTCTGCGGCGGTTTTGGCGGTCTCCTCAAATCGCCGGGCATAGCACCAGGAGCACCGGGCATCTGAGTTAGAAGCCACGGCAGCGGTAAATTCCCGCAGACCGTAGTCGTCCACCTCGATGAGGGGCAGGTCAATGTCCTGGGCGTACTGACGCAGGGTGTCCCGGCGGGCTTTGTACTCCAGAAAGGGGTGAATGTTAGGGTTATACCAGAACCCGGTGGGGGCAATGCCCTCCTCCCGGAGCTGCTGAATGCAGGCCACCGAACAGGGGGCACAGCAGATGTGAAGTAACAGATTCATAGACGCTCCTTACATGATGAAAAACGGCAGAAAAACAGGCCGCTTTTCAGGTGTTTTCCCATTATACCATGGCGATCTCATCCCCGCAAGGAAGAGGATGGAGGGAGACATCCACGTCTCCCAGAAACATACATTTACTTTTGCGTGCAAAAGTGATAAGATGAATACAACCGAAATTTGTGGAAAAACCACGAGTGCGGACATTAAGGTCAGCCCATGGAGTGCAGACCGGAACGAGGAGGAGTTTTCATGCGGTTTTGTGAGTATTGTGGCACCCCGTTGGAGGATGGGCAGCAGTGTACCTGCCCACAGGCCCAACAAAAGCAATCTGAGCAGTCGATCCCCCAGCCGGAGCCAAACATCGATCAAGCCAATCCGATGCAGTCCCAGCAGCCGGAGCCCATGGGGTATGGCTATGGTCAGGCGGAGGAGAGCCAGCCGCAGGGGGCAGTTCAGCAGCCAGAGCAGGAGCCTTCCCAGTCCGGGTACAGCGCTCAACCGGGTGGGCCCAGCGGGCAGCCGTCCGGCGGATATGAGTACCAGCAGCAGCCCAGTGGATACGGCTATCAGCCGGGGGTGGGCGCCCAGCCTCAGGGCCAGCCGGGAGGACAGACCGCCCAGCAGGCCCAACAACAGTTTGCCCAGATGGGCAAGCAGGTGCGGGACACCACCGTCCACGCCGCCAAGAGCCTGAAGCCCTTCTTCACCCAGTACCTGGAGTCCCCCGTGCGGGCGGTGCGAACCGCTGTGGCGGAGAAAAATCTGACCTTGGCCGTGACCCTGACGGTGATCCGGGTGGTTGTGGTCATCGCCCTGCTGTGGAGCATGGTGGGGAAGGTGGCTGGTACGCTGCGTGGCACATTCGGCGCCTTGGGGGCCATCTCCAGCATGCTGGGCAGCAGCGCCTCCATGACGGTGAAGGGAAATCCCTTGGGCTGCATTGTGTTTGGTCTGCTCATTGCGGTTCTGGGCATGGCTCTGTATACCCTGGTGCTCTTTGTGCTCACCCGCATCTTTAACAGAGAAAGTAGCATTTTGGATGTGTACATCGCCAACAGCGCCAACGGCGGCGTGACCACCGTGGTGTTGTTGCTGGCGTTCCTCTGCTCCCTGTTCTCCCTGCAGCTGGGTCTGGGCTTGGTGGTGCTGGCATGTTTCAGCGCGGTGCTGTTTGGCAGCCTGTCCGCCCAAGCGGTGTGCGGGGACCAGGACAAGGGCCTGTTTTGGCTGTGCTACCTGGTGGGCGCTGCCGTGGTACTGCTGGTGAGCTGGTGGCTGGTACCCGCCATGGTGATGCAGGCGGTGGGCGGCATCTCCATGTCCATGAACGGGGAGACCGTCACCATCCGTCAGATTCTCAAGCAGTTTGAGAATATGGGAGTTTCCGATATCCTCTCCGGGATGTTCGGCAACATGCTCTATTGATCTTTCACACACAAATGTACGGGGGCGTTGCCTGAACGGCAACGCCCCCGTGTTGTATGTTATGGTTAGGACTTCTTGCCCTTCTGGGCCTTCATCCGCTTTTCGTGGTTGAGAATGCTCTTGCGCAGGCGCAGGCTCTCGGGGGTGACCTCCAAGATCTCATCGTCGGCCAGGAACTCCAGGCACTGCTCCAGGGACAGGATGCGGGGAGGCACCAGGCGCAGGGCCTCGTCGGAGCCAGAGGCACGCATGTTGGTCAGCTGCTTTTTGCGGCAGACGTTGACGGTGATATCCTCCATCTTGGGGCACACGCCCACCACCATGCCCTCGTATACGGGCACGCCGGGGCCGATGAACAGAGCGCCACGGTCCTGGGCGGAGAACAGACCGTAAGCCACGGACTCGCCGGTCTCATAGGACACCAGAGAGCCGGTGTTGCGGCGCTGAATGTCACCCTTGTAGGGCACGTACTTCTCAAAGACGGAGGCCATGATGCCCTCGCCCTTGGTGTCGGTCAAAAACTCGTTGCGGTAGCC
>CALWXL010000024.1 GCA_944385485.1 uncultured Oscillospiraceae bacterium | reverse complement strand
ACCGGGTCTCCCGCTGCAAATAGGATGCCCTCGATGGTGTGTTCCAACTCCTTCAATTCCATGTTTGGCTGCCTCCGTCTTCGGTGTCTTGGGACCCATCCCCCTCTGGGTGGGTACAGGTCAGGGTACTGTCCTCACTGGTGCCCGCCAGAAAGATCTGGTTGGACTTGCACAGCTCCAGCACCGCCAAAAAGGTGGCCACGATCTCCGAGCGGCTACGACTGCTGCGAAACAAAGCCCGGAAATGGGTCACCCCCAACGCGGTCAGCTGGTCCAAAATCCAGCGGGCCTTGGTCTCCACCGGGTAGGGCTCCCGGCCCACAATGCCGTGGAAGGCCCGGTTGGGTGGCGCCGCCCCGCCGTCACCTCGCTGGAAGATGCGCAGCATGGCCGTCGTCAGATCCTCCGGCCGGTGCTGATACGGATAGGTCTTCTCCTGGGGCAGCGGCTGGGGCTGTCCGGTGAGATAGTCCCGGCCGTACTCATACCGCCCCGCCAGCACCTGGGTAATCCCCTTGATGCGCTCGTAGCTCTCCTTATGCTGATGTTCCTCCAGGGCCGCCATGAGCTGCTCCATCTCGCTCAGGGCCTCTTCGTCGTCGATGGATAGGAGCATGCGGGTCTTGATGTAGACCAGATGGGCGGCCATGATGACAAACTCGCTGGCCACCTCCAGGTTCAGCCGCTCCCGCTGCTCCATCCACTCCAGGTACTGGTCCAACAGCAGAGAGATGGGAATGTCCCGGATCTCAATTTTATTTTTGCTCAGCAGGTGGAGAATCAGGTCCAGGGGGCCGTCGAAGTCTTCCATGTCCTCTTTTCTTACTTTTACCACCTTATCCAGGTGATATACCGGGACATCCATGTTGCTCCCCCCTGACACACCAAAATCACCGTTATTATAACGAAGTTTTCGAAAAAATACAAGGGCACCCCTGGGCTTTGCCCAGGAGCGCCCTCTTGATCGTCAGGCGTTTTGTCCTGCCAGCTTGTCCAGGGCAGCCTTGGCCGCCATCTGTTCCGCTTCCTTCTTGGTGTGGCCCTTGCCCTGTCCCTCAGCCACGCCATCCACGGTGGCCTCCATGACAAAGATGCGGGCGTGGTCGGGGCCAATCTCCCGCACCAGGTGATAGCTCACGCTCACCCCGGGCTTGCGCTGCACCAGCTCCTGCAGGGCAGTCTTATAATCCCGGTCCACCGCCTTCTCCCGCTCCTTGTCCAGGATAAAGGTGCGGATGATGCTCCGGGCCGCCTCCATGCCCCCGTCCAGGTACACAGCGGCCAGGGTGGCCTCGGTGGCATCGGCCAGAATGGAGGGGCGGGTACGTCCGCCTCCGGCGGCCTCTCCCTTGCCCAGCTTCAGGTGCGCCCCCAGGTTCAGAGCCTTGGCCACTTCATACAGGCTTTCCTCACACACCAATGCTGCACGGGTGCGGGTCAATTCCCCTTCCGGCATATTGGGATGCGAGGAAAACAGATGCTGCGCCACCACCAGACCCAACACCGAGTCCCCCAGAAACTCCAAGCGCTCGTTGCTGGTCACGCCTTCCGAGCGGTGCTCGTTGGCGTAGGAGCTGTGGGTCATGGCGTGCTCCAACAGAGACAAATCCTTAAATTGATATCCTAACTTCTCTTCCAATAACTTCATACGAACCTCCACAGAAAAAGCCCCGCCTGCGGCAGGGCTTTTCCCTCATCACAAAACTTCCTTACAGGTCCAGGTGCTCCTGCATATACTTGTACAGGTCACCCACGGTGACGATGGAGCTGATCTCCTCTTCCTCCATCTCCTCCATGCCGAACTCCTCTTCCAGGGCCATGGACAGGTCCACCAGATCCACAGAGTCCGCACCCAGCTCATCCACAAAGGCGGTATCGGCGGTAATGGCGTCTGCATCTACGCCAAATTGCTCGGCAATCAGGGCACACAGTTTTTCAAACATATTCTTCTCAAGCTCCTTTTGTGTTGCTTATGCAAACATAATAGGGGCTTGACGCTCCACTGTCAAGAGTCTTTTTGACAGTTTTTACTCGCTCATCTCGGAAGCCGTCTCTTTTTTTGCCAATCCCTTCACGGGCAGACGCATGTACTCCACGTTTTCCGTGATGTCCTCGATAATGCCAGACTTGCTGTACTCCATGGCCTGGCGAATGGCATTTTTCATGGCAAAGCCGTCGGAGGAGCCGTGGGCCTTGATCACCGGCTTGGAAATGCCCATCAGCGGGGTGCCTCCCACCTCTCCGGCATCCATCATCTTCTTGAACTGGCGCAGTCCGTCCTTGACCAGCAGGGCGGCAATCTTGGTCTTCAGGCTGGAGAGGAACATTTTCTTGATCTCCCGGCCCATGAAGATGCCCACGCCCTCCATGGTCTTGAGGAAGATGTTTCCGGAATACCCATCGGAGACGATGACGTCCACCGAGCCGGACACCGCCTCCCGGGCCTCCACATTGCCCACAAAGTTGATGCGCCCCTCGTCGGAGGCCTTTTGCAGCAGCACATAGGCCTCCCGCTGCAAGTCGGTGCCCTTGGAGGGCTCCGCACCAATGTTCAAAAGGCCCACCTTGGGCTCAGGGCGGCCCAGCACCCGCTCGGCGTAGTAGCTGCCCATAAAGGCAAACTGGAGCAGGAACTCCGGGGTACACTCCGCCGTGGCGCCGCAGTCGATGAGCACCGCTCCACCGGTCCCCGTAGGCACCACAGGGGCCAGAGCGGCCCGGCGAATGCCCTTGATGCGCTTGGTCATCAGGGTAGCTGCAGAGAGCAGCGCTCCCGTGGAGCCAGCGGAGACGAAGGCATCTCCTCCGCCGCTTTTGAGCAGGTTCAAGCCCACCGTCAGAGAGGAGTCCTTCTTCTCCTTGAAGGCCGTGGCGGGGTTGTCGCACATCTCCACCACCTGATCGGCGTGGGAGATCTCCAGCCCTGCGGGCACCTCAGACAGTCCCTCCTGGTGCAGTGCCTCCAGGATGTCCTCCCCGCGGCCCACCAGCACCACTTCTACTCCATACTCCGAAATGGCATCCAAGGCACCTCGCACCGGTGCCTGCGGGGCGTTGTCCCCGCCCATGGCGTCTACAATGATCTTCATCTCCGGCCCTCCTTGTTACAGCTTCTCGCGCAGGGCGTCCACCAGTTCCAGGGAACGGCGGGACAGCTCGGCATTTTTGTTTCGTTTTCCCTTCACCTTATGGTCCAGGGGCGGCATAATGCCAAAATTGATGTTCATGGGTTGGAAGTCCACCACGCTCTCATTGCTGACGTACTGAGCCAGCGCGCCCAGAGCGGTCTCCCGGGGGAAATCCACCGGGGGCTTTCCCAACAGGCGATTGGCCAGCTCCACCCCGGCCACAAAGCCGGAGGCGGTGGATTCCACGTAGCCCTCCACCCCGGTGATCTGTCCGGCAAAGCAGATGCGTTCCTGACCCCGCACCCGGTAATAGGCATCCAGCAGACGAGGAGAGTCCAGATAGGTGTTGCGGTGCATCACCCCATAGCGCACGTACTCGGCATGGGCCAGCGCAGGGATCATGGAGAACACCCGCTTCTGCTCCCCCCACTTCAGATGGGTCTGGAAGCCCACAATGTTGTACAGTGTGCCCTGGGCGTTATCCCGGCGCAGCTGCACCACGGCGTAAGGCTCCTTCCCCGTCTTGGGGTCGGGCAGGCCCTTGGGCTTGAGGGGGCCAAAGCACAGGGTCTGCTCCCCCCGCCGGGCCATCACCTCCACAGGCATACAGCCCTCAAACACCCGGCCATCCTCAAAGCCGTGGACCGGGGCCTCCTGGGCCTGGCACAGCTCCTTCCAGAAGGCCAGGTATTCCTCCTGGCTCATGGCGCAGTTGATGTAATCCGCCGTGCTCCGGTCGTACCGGGAGGCAAACCAGGCGTGCTCCATGTCAATGCTCTCATAGGTGACGATGGGAGCGGCGGCATCGTAGAAATTCAAATACCCGGTGTTGGGGAAGAGTTTGGCAATCTCTTCGGACAGCCCCTCCGAGGTGAGTGGGCCGCTGGCGATGATGACCTCCCCCTCGGGAATCTGGGTGACCTCCCCCTCCACCACGGTGATGTTGGGGTGGCTGCGCACGGCGTCGGTGACCGCCTGGGAGAAGGCCTCCCGGTCCACGGCCAGAGCGCCGCCGGCCTCCACCCGGGTCTGGTCGGCACAGCGCAGGATGAGGGAGCCGCAACGGCGCAGCTCCTCTTTCAGCAGCCCCACCGCATTTTCCAGCTGGTCGGAGCGCAGGGAGTTGGAGCAGACCAGCTCCGCAAAGCCCCCACTGTGGTGAGCGGGCGTCATCTTGTGGGGCTTCATCTCGTGCAGGGTCACCCCAATCCCCCGCTGGGCCAGCTGCCAGGCCGCTTCACAGCCGGCCAGACCGGCTCCAATGATGGTTACATTCATACGTTGTTCCTTTATCTTCCCTTAGACCTCTTCCGCCTGCTTGGAGGCTTTGGCCGTGGTTTTCTTCGTGGTCGTCTTCTTGGTGGTGGTGGACTTGGCCGTGGTCTTCTTGGTGGTGCTCTTTTTGGCGGTGGTCTTCTTGGCCGCCGTCTTCTTCTTCGGTGCTTCCTGCTCGGCCTGGGCCTCGGGGGCGGCAGCGCCCTCCCCCTCCTCCGTCTTCTTGCGGAATCCACCACGCTTCTCCTCGGGGAGGAAGTTGGGGCACTTCTCATTGATGCAGAAGGGCCGCTTGTAGCCCCGTCCCGCCTTTTTGAACATGGTGTGGCCGCACTCGGGGCAGGTGTCCTTCACCGGCACGTCCCAGGTGCGGAACTCACAGCGGCGGCTCTCGTCCTTGCTGTTGAGGTGTTCACAGCAGTAGTAGGTGTACTGCTTGTGGGTCTTTTTGCTGGTTCCGGTGCGCTTGACCAGACGGCCACCGCACAGGGGGCACTTGCCCGGCATCTCCACCACCAAGGGCATGGTGAAGTTGCACTCCGGCCAGCCGGGGCAGGCCAGGAAGCGGCCGAAGCGGCCCGACTTCACCACCAGGTTGCGGCCGCACTCGGGACAGATCTCCTCGGACACCTCGTCGGGCACCTTGATGCGCTCCCCGTCCAGCTCGGTCTCCGCCTTTTTCATCTCCTGGTCGAAGTCCCCGTAGAAGTCGGAGAGCACCTGTTTCCAGTTCACCTCTCCCGTCTCCACCTTGTCCAGTCGCTGCTCCATCTGAGCGGTAAAAGCCGGGTCTACGATGTCAGGGAACTTGTCCTTCATCAGACCCGTCACCACTTCTCCCAGAGGGGTGGGACGCAGGTGCTTGCCCTCCTTAACCACGTACTCCCGGTCGGTGATGGTGGAAATGGTGGGGGCGTAGGTGGAAGGACGGCCAATCCCCTTCTCCTCCAGGGCCCGGATGAGGGTGGCCTCGGTAAACCGGGCGGGGGGCTGGGTGAAGTGCTGGGCGGGGCTGAGCCCGTCCAGGCGCAGCGCCTCCCCCTCCTTCAAGTCGGGCAGCGGAGACTGAGGCGCCTCGTCCTCATCGTCCCGGCTCTCCTCATACACAGCGGTAAAGCCGGAGAACTTGATGGAGGAGTGGCTGGCCCGGAATTGATACCCGGCGCTCTCCACCTCAATGGATACGCTGTCATAAATGGCCTGTGCCATCTGGCAGGCCAGAAAACGGCTCCAAATCAGCTTATAGAGCCGATACTGCTCACTGGTCAGATCCTTCTTCAGCTGCTCAGGGGTGAGGTTGACATCCGAGGGACGGATGGCCTCGTGGGCGTCCTGGGCCGAGTCCTTGGCCTTGAAGTGGCGGGTCTTCTCGGGATAGTACTCCTTGCCATAGCGGGCCTGGATGAAGGTCTTGGCCGCCGCCAGAGCCTCCTCGGACAGACGCAGAGAGTCGGTTCTCATGTAGGTAATCAGACCCACGGTGCCCTCTCCTGCGATGTCCACGCCTTCGTACAGCTGCTGGGCCACGGACATGGTGCGCCGAGGGGTCATGTTCAGCTTTCGGGAGGCCTCCTGCTGCAAGGTGGAGGTGATAAAGGGCGGGGCGGGATTGCGCTTTTTATCCTGCCGTTTCACCGCACGCACCGTAAAGGTTCCAGCCTTCACAGCGTCCATGACCTCCTGGACCTCCTGTGCGCTGCCCAGTTCCATCTTCTTGTCCTGTCCGTAGAACTCCGCCCGGAAGGCGCCGATGTTGGGGGCAATGCGGCCCAGGTCAGCGGTGATGGACCAGTACTCCTTGGGCACAAAGGCGCGGATCTCCTCTTCCCGCTCCACCACCAGGCGGGTGGCCACCGACTGCACACGGCCAGCGGACAGCCCCCGGCGGATCTTCTTCCACAGCAAGGGAGAGAGTTGATAGCCCACGATGCGGTCCAGAATACGCCGGGCCTGCTGGGCATCCACCAGGTTCTGATCGATTTCCCGGGGGGCAGCAATGGACTCAGAGACCACCTTACGGGTAATCTCGTTGAAGGTCACGCGGCAGGTTTTCTCCTTGGGCACGCCCAACACGGATTGCAGGTGCCAGGAAATGGCCTCTCCCTCACGGTCAGGGTCGGTGGCCAGGTAGACACGCTGGCTGGACTTGGCAGCCTTTCGCAGTTCGGAGATGGTCTCTTCCTTGTCCTTGATGTCCTGATAGTCCGGTTCAAAGGTGGTCACGTCCACCCCCAGCTTGCTTTTGGGCAAGTCCCGCACATGGCCCATGGAGGCCTTCACCTGATAGTCGGGACCCAGATATTTTCCAATGGTTTTTGCCTTGGCTGGCGACTCTACAATCACCAAATTCGTTTTTCCCATAGATAATTACTCCATTTTCAGTCTCACTGTGGCCCGGAACTTCTTACTGCTTTCCTGAGTCACATATCCCTGCAACTGCAGCATGGTCAACGCCGCCAACACCTTCCGAGCCGGACACTGGGTCTTCTCCACCAGCTCATCCGTACCCTTGTCTCCCTCTTGCAGGGCCAGGAGCACCGCCTGCTCATCGTCGGTCAGATTTTTTTGGCACTCCTTCCAGTCAATATATTCCACACTTTCTGGATTGTCAACCTCTTTTTCCTCAGCAGGAGACGATTGGGCGGGAGTTTGGGCCGATGGAACCTGCTCCAAACGGCGCAAACGCTCCTCCACCACCTGGGGGTCCATGGGGGGCTGCACCCCTAATTTCACCGGAAAGCGCTCCCGCCATTCACACAAAATATCCTCCCCGCACATCACCAGTTTGGCCGCCCCTTCCTGGATCAGGCGGTTGGTGCCCCCACTGGCCGGGGCATCAATGGCGCCGGGTACGGCGTACACATCCCGGTTCTGGTCCAGGGCATGGCTGGCTGTGATGAGAGATCCTCCTCGCCGGGGACTTTCCACCACCACAACACCCAGAGACAGCCCACTGAGAATGCGGTTGCGCACCGGGAAATGTCCTGCCATGTGCTCAGTGCCCGGAGGATATTCCGAGAGAAGAAGCCCAGAAGCGGCCACATCTTCATACAAGTGGCGGTGGTAACGGGGATAGATCACATCCAGGCCACCGGCCACCACACTGACCACACTTCCACCCGCCATCAGCGCACCCCGCACCGAGGCAGCGTCCACCCCCTGGGCCATCCCGGACACCACCAGAGCGCCGCCGTGGGTCAGCTCCATGGCCAGCTTTCCCGCCACTCGTTCTCCGTAGGGGGTGCAGTTGCGGGTGCCCACCATAGCTATGGCCACCTCATCATCGATGGAGATGGGGCGCCCCTTGGCATAGAGCACCAGGGGCGGCTGGGGGATGGCGGCCAACCGCTGGGGATAGGTGGCATCCTGCCGGGTGATCACCCGGATATTCAGCTCATCGCAGCGGTCCAGAATCCGGTCCACCGGTACCATGGATTTATCCCGCAGAGAGGCCTTGGCCCGCCCTTGCAGCCATGTCAACTCCTCCAGCTGCGTTCCCTGGGCATAATACACCTGTTCCGGCCCGCCAAAGTGTTCCAACACCCGCTGCATGGACACCCCAGCCAGGCCCTTCCGGGTGGCCAGCCACAGCCAATGCTTCAAATGGGACACCCCGCTCCCCCCTCTCTTCCTTTATAACGTAGATCGAGCCATCTCCCACAGCACCACCGAGGCGGCCACTGCGGCGTTGAGGGACTCACACCGCTCCATCATGGGTATTTTCACCGTCTGTTGGCACAGCTCCAGCGCCAGTTGGGACACTCCCTGCCCTTCGCTGCCAATGATGACCCCGCTTCGGGTCAGGTCCAGCTCCCGCACATCTCGGGTGTCCTCCCGCAGTGCGGTGGCATAGAGGGGGATTCCCGCCTCGCCCAGCCGGGCCGCCGCCTGCTCCAGGGTGGTCTCCCACACAGGAAGGCGGAACGCTGCCCCCATGGTGGCCCGCACGGTTTTCGGCCCCCAGGGATCTGCACAGCCCTGGCACAGGATGAGGCCATCCGCCCCAAAGGCGTCGGCAGTGCGCCAGATGGTACCCACATTGCCTGGGTCCTGCACCCCGTCCAAGATAAGGTAGCGACTGCCAGTCAGGTGCTGGGGCAGCTCCATGGACGGGGTCTTTCCCACAAAGACCACTCCCTGAGGGGTCTGGGTCTGGGCCACCGCCTGAAGCAGAGAGTCGGGCACCTCCACCACACGCACCTGCTGGGGCAGCTGGGGCAGTTGGGTCCCAGAGGCGTAGATCACCGTCTCCAAAGGCACGTTCCAGCGCAGCACTTCCCGCAGCAGCTTGGGTCCCTCCCCCACAAAGACCCCTTCCTCCCGCCGGGCTGCCCGGCGGGCATTGAGTTTCCGCAGCCGTGTGACCAGGGGGTTGGAACGGCTGGATATCATCTCATGTCTCATTTGTCGCAGATCTTGGCAATGTCGTCGTCCCGGCCCAGCACCATGAGTTTGTCATGCTGCATCAGAACATAGTCCGCGCCCGGAGAGACGTTGACCTCCTGGCCACGGCGCACGGCGATGACGTTCAGGGAGTACTTGGCACGGATATCCAGGCTGCGGATGGTCTTGCCCCGCCAGTGTTCCGGCAGATCCACCTCCACAATGCCGTAATCATCGGACAGTTCAATGTAGTTTAGGATGTTGGACCGGGCCAGTCCCTGGGCCACCTTGATGCCCATCTCGTGCTCGGGGAACACCACGTGGTCCGCCCCTACCTTTTCCAGCAGCCGCTGGTGCACATGGCTCATGGCCTTGCACACCACTTTGGGCACTCCGGCCTCCTTCAGGCGCATGGTGATCAGGGCGCTGCTGCCCACATCGTTGCCCACGGCCACCACGGCACAGTCGTATTCGCCAATGCCCAGAGCGTTGAGCACCGCCGGGTCCCGGGCATCTCCAGCCACCGCATGGGTCACCAAATCTGCCACGCTCTGCACCCGCTCCGGGTCCACGTCCACGGCCAGTACGTCGTGGCCCACTTCAAACAGTTCTCTTGCTACCGCCGTACCAAACCGGCCCAGGCCAAATACTGCAAAGTTTTTCATGTCAATTCCTCCATTAACCGATCATAACATCACTTTCCGGATAGGTGATGCGGCTCTGACGCCCGCCCTGGGACAAGAATGCCACCGAGAAGGAGAGCACTCCCACCCGGCCCAAATACATCATGAGTATCAACAAAATATGAGAGAAGGTGGACAATGTGGGGGTAATCCCGGTGGTCAAGCCCACCGTTCCCAAAGCAGATGCGGTCTCAAAGGCTGCTGCCAGGTATGGCACTCCGTCCACCAGAGAGATGGCCACCGATGAGAACAAAAACATGGTGGACACCACCAACACCAGCGTCACCGCAGAGAGAACCTTGCCCAAGGGGATGGTACGTCCCCGGATGGTCACATTGGTACGGCCATGCAGGCCTGCCCGCATGGCCAGCACCAGCACGCCCACCGTCACGGTCTTCACACCGCCGGCAGTGGACCCTGCCGAGCCGCCCACCAGCATAAACAGGATGCACACAAACTGGGAAACCTCCCGCAGTCCCCCCTGGGGAATGGAGAGGAACCCCGCCGTGCGCAGCGTCACCGACTGGAACAGTGCGTTAACCCCCTTCTGCCACCAGGGCATGTTGCCCAAGGTGGCAGGATTTTCACACTCCACAGCCAGGAAAAACAGTGTACCTCCCACAATGAGGATGCCCGTAATCACCAACACCATTTTACTATAGAGAGAAAGTCGGCGGAAAGACTTTCTGTGCAGAATCTCCCCCCACACAAAAAAGCCCAGGCCACCGCATACGATCAGGGTCGCCACTGTCAAGAGCACCACCGGGTGGTTGGAATAGGTGGACAAGCTGCCTCCGCCATCTGGTCCCAGCAGATCAAATCCCGCATTACAAAAGGCGGATACCGCAGTGAAAACGCCCTTCCAGATGGCTCCCAGGCCATAGCGAGGGAAGAAACAAGCCGTGAGAATGACCGCACCGACACCCTCCACCGCAAAGGTGAATCGAAATGCATTGCCCACCAGGCGGGCCACATCATGCATATCATTGAGATTAAAAGCCGACACCATCATCAGCCTCTGACTCAGAGACATCCGCTTACGCACCAGACTGGCCAGCAAAAAAAGCACACTCATGAATCCCAGGCCGCCCAGTTGGATGAGCACCAACACCACAACTTGTCCAAATACGGTAAACTGTGTCAGAGTGTCCACCAGAATCAGACCCGTCACACAGGTGGAAGATGTGGCAGTAAACAGCGCCGTCATCCATCCGCAGCTCTCTCCAGATACCGAAGAAATGGGCAGCATCAGCAACAATGCCCCCATGAGAATCACGCCAGCAAACGAAAAGGCGATGACTCTGGTGGAGTTGACCACCCGTCTCCGCCGCCTTCCTGCGCTCATTGAAAACACCTCACCATTTCATATACAAAAACATACCGACAGGCAATCCTGTCGGTATGCCCCTGCTCCATTCTCTCCAGGGATTTTCCCATCCCTCCATGGAATGTTCCAGCTCCATCGCTGCAGCATCCATGGTATACGCAGATACATTATACCTATTTCCCCTGAATTTTCAATACCCTATCTCATGTCTTCCCTCTCCCGACAAAAAGCACCGGATATCACCAGTACAACCGTTTCTCACAAAAACGCCATTCCCCGGCACCGGGCTCATGCCCTCTATGCCGGGAAATGACGTTTTCGTTCAAGGTAATCCCCGTGGCAGAGCCATCAGGTCACGATCTCCACGGAGCTGCCGCCCACCGGGTCTTTGCGCACCACAATTTGCTTTTCCAAGCGCTCCTTGAGCTCCGAGACGTGGGAGATGATGCCCACCAGACGGTTCCCCTGGGCCAGGTCACTGAGGGCGCTCATGGCCTGCTGCAAGGACTCCTCATCCAAAGATCCAAAGCCCTCATCCACAAACATGGTGTCCAGGCGAATGCCTCCGGCGGAGGACTGCACCTCATCCGCCAGCCCCAGAGCCAGCGAGAGAGAGGCCTTGAAGGACTCCCCGCCAGAGAGAGACTTCACGCTGCGCTGAGAGCCATTGTAGTGGTCCACCACATCCAGCTCCAGCCCGCTTTGGCTGCGGTTGTTTTCCGCCTCCCTGCGGCGTTTCAGTTCATACTGTCCCCCTGTCATGGCCAACAGCCGCAGGTTGGCACGACGGAGAATGCGATCAAAATAGGTCATCTGGATATAAGTTTCCAGGGCGATTTTTTCCTTTCCTGTCAGATTTCCGTTGGCGGTGTTGGACAGGGCACACATCCAGGCATATCGCCGTTCCAGCTGGACCAGTGCCGCCGATCGCTCACGGATATGCTCCAACGTGCCGGAGTTGGTGGTAAGCCTGGTGTGAATGTCCCGCAGGGCACCCTCCATCTGCTCCCGCCGTCGGGACAGTTCCGCCCTGCGGGCCTGCTGGGCCTCCACGTCCACCGTCTGGCTCTGCTCCAACATCTGCGAGAGCTGTTGGATGGCGGCCTCCACCCCAGCCAGCTCTAGATTGCCATGGTGGACCCCTTCTTCTGCTGCCTTTTGGGACCTGTCCAGCGCCTGGAGCTGCTCCACCAGCTGGCTGTGCCGCTGTCTGGCCTGGAGCACATCCTGGTATCTCAGCTGTGCAGACAGAGCGTGCAGTCGCTCTTCCAATTCCGCCTTTCGGCTCTGCGATGCCACCAGCACCTCCCGCGCGGTTCCAATGGCCTGGTCCAACCGCTGAAGTTCTTCCTCCCTTTGGGGTAAACGGCTGTCCAGCTCTTCCTTCCGCACCAGAGCCGCATCCAGCTGCTTCAACTGGTGCTGAAGCGGTTCCAACCTCTGGCCAAGCTGGTTCAGTCCATCCTGGATGAGCTGGGCGGCCTGGACCAGCTCACACCCCTGCCATCGCTCCTGTACCTGGCGGGACAGGGTGTGCTCCAACTGGTTCAACTGTCCCTTCCATCCGCTCTGTGCCACCTGGGACTGGTTGAGCTGCTCTTCCAGCTCTCTGCGCTGCTCCACCAGACGGTTGAACCGCTCTGTCCCCGCTTGGATCCGGGCCTGGCACGCTTTCCGTTGGGCTACCTGCTGCTCCACCTGGCGCAGGGCCTGGGCCAGCTGCCCCAGCTGCGCCTCCACCTGCTCTCGGCAGGCTTGCAGCTGTGTTCTGGCATCTTCCAGGGTAGGATGGTCCACAAAGTCTGCCATCTGGGTCAACAGCTGGCGCTGGCGCTCCTCCAGTGCCGCCCGTTTCTCCCCCGCTTCCACGCTGCACCCGTTGGCCCTCTGTTGGGCCTGCTCCCATGCCTTCTTGGCCTGGTTCAGTTCCGCTTCCGTGGGGGCTTCCAGGGAGAGTTGGGCCAACACTGGATGGTGCACCGAGCCGCACACCGGGCAGGGCTGTCCCTCGTCCAGATCCTGGGCCAGCAACCCCGCCTGTTCATCCAGAAACGCCCGGTTTTTCTCCTCATAGACCCGTTGGGCCCCCTGGGCCTGATCTCTGGCCCTTCGGTATGCCTCTTGGGCCTGGTTCAACCGCTCGTTGGCCCGTTCACAGCCCTCTGCAAGCCCTTGCAAGGCCTCCAGCTTCTGCTGCCGCTCCAGCTCCTGGGCTTGACCGTGGAGCAGCTGCTCCCGCTGTGTCTCTATGCCCTCCAAAGCTGCCAGCGCGTCCTGCCATTCCTCCAGTTGCCCCTGTTGCTCCACCGCACGCTGGTCTATCCGGTGCTTTTTCTCTTTGAGAGTGTGGAGAGCCTTTTCTCCCTCTTCCCATCGCCGCACAGATTGCTGCCATTGCTTCCATTCCTGTGCCAAGCCTGCCAGCGCAGCCTGCTCCTGCTTTGCCTGGCTCTGCTCCCCCAGCAGCTGCTGACATCGAGCCGGAGCCTGTTCCAGCCCCTCCCGCTCCTTTTTCCACCGGACCAGCTCCTGATATTGGTCTTGTCTGGATTGCTGCTGTTTGTCCAGCCGCTCCACCTGTCTGGCCACATCTTTGCACAGCGCATTCAGTGTCTTCTGCTGCCGCTCCAGCTCCTGGTAGCCGGGCAGTTCTGCCTCCAAAGCTCCACGCTCCCGGTCCAAGGCTTCCCGGTTTTCCCCCTGGCGGTTCTGCTCCTCCAGACGCTTTTGAGCCAGTTCCAGCTTCCTCTGGGTCTCCTGCCGCTTTTGGTGGGCCAGCTCCAGCTTGTCCTTGGTCTTTTGGGTCTCCTCGGCCTTGCTCAACAGGGCGGCCACACGCTGAAGCTCTTGCTCCAACCGCTGGCTTTCCTCCCGGCATCGTTCTTCTTTTCCTCGGTCCCGCTCCAGCAACTGCCCAAGCAGTTCCATGGTCTCCTCCACAGGCAGCTCTCCTGCCCGAGCCCGTTCCACTTGGGAGTAGAGCCCATCTTCTAAACCACAGAGTATCCCGGCCATGTACTGTCCCACGCTGGCCCGCGCGGCCTCGCATTGCTTTTGCAAGGCCCCGGTCTCGCCCTTCAGCTTTTCCTGAAAGACCATATAGGGGCGGGTCTGGAAGAGCTTACGGAAGATCTCCTGACGGCTCTTGGTATCCGCCAGCAGCAGCTTGAGGAAATCTCCTTGCGCAATCATGGCGATTTGACAGAATTGGTTTCGGTCCACCCCCATGATCTCCACAATTTCCGCTGTAACTTCCCGGGGTTTGGTCACCAGACGTCCATCGGGAAGCTGGAGCTCCGCCTCTGCCCGCTGGGTGGTGGTGCCGCCCCCCCGCTTGGCTGGGCGCTGATACTCCGGGCTACGCCGCACCCGATAGACCTTCTCTCCATACGAGAATACCAGCTCCACCTGGGTGGGGGTGTCCGGCTGGGCGTACTTGGAGCGGAACATGGATGGCTCCCGCTGGTTCCCACTGGGCTCGCCATACAGGGCATAGGTGATGGCATCGAAAATGGTGGTCTTTCCTGCCCCGGTGTCTCCGGTAATGAGGTAGAGCCCCCGCGGTCCCAGCTGTTCCAGGTCCAGCTCCACCTGCCCTGCATAGGGGCCAAAGGCCCACATGGTAAGTTTCAGTGGTCTCATCGCTCACCCTCCCACACAGACTCCATCAGGTCGCGGGCAAAGGCCCGTTGCTGCTCCCCCATGGGCTGTCCGTTTTGCAATTCATAAAATTCCTCCAGCAGCTCCAGAGGAGTTTTCCGCTCCACGTCTTCCGCTCCCTCCACCTGCTGCTGGGTGCGGGTGCGCTGGTTGTCATAGTCCAGCTTCATCAGGTAGGGGTAGATGATGCGCAGCTTTCCCATCCCGTCCGGGATATCCTCCTCATCCGTGAGGGTGATGTGCACATAGGCATTGGAATAGCCACTCTCCTGGTAAAACGACCGGAGCGTCACCTGCTCATAGCTTCCCCGCAACTCCACCAGATCCCGCAAGGGGTGCAGCGGCACCGTACGGATGTGGACCGTTCCCTTTTCCTCCAACTCCACCACCGTGACCGACTTTTCCTGTCTAGCCTCGGAAAAGGAGTACTTCAAGGGGGTACCGCAGTAGCGCACTCCCTCCCAGCCCACGCTCTGAGGGCCATGGAGGTGCCCCAAAGCCACATAGTCAAAGGGGTCAAACACAGACACATCCACGTTGTCCGTGCCACCTACCGAGCACTCCTCCGAGTCACACCGGGTGGCCCCCGTGACAAACTGATGGGTCACCAGAACATTCCGCACCCGCTTGTCCACTTCCATGGCCTCAATGGCTGTGCGCATGCCATCGGTATAGCTGCGGATGTCCTTCTCTGGAACATACCGCCGCACGTGGGCGGGTTTGACAAAGGGCAGGAGGTACAGGTATACCGGACCATGGTCATCCTCCAACACATATGGCTTCACTGTGCCATCATACACCGGGGCCATGTAGATACCGCTATGGGCCATCAGCCGCCCACCAAAGGCCAACCGCTCCGGGGAATCATGGTTTCCGCTGATGAGATAGACGGGAATCTGTGCCTGGGACAGGCGGACCAGGAACTCGTCCAGCAGCCCCACCGCCTCCGCCGAGGGCACCGCTTTGTCGTATACATCCCCGGCAATGAGCACACCCTGAGGCTTCTCGTCCTGAATGATGCCTAAGATCTGTTTCAGGATATACCGCTGGTCCTCAATCATAGAATATAAGTTGACCCGCTTTCCCAGATGCAGGTCGGACAAATGGATCAATTTCATAGTGGTTTCCTTTCCCCCTTGTGGCAGGTTTCTTCCGGCCATGGCCAGAAATTCCCCATCGGCTTCCCCGTGTACAACACGGAGGACCCGATGGGGAATACAGCATCATCGTCTGGCTTTCCACGCTCGGCGCAGCAGCCAAATGACTACGATCACGCACACCAGCGCCACCAAAATCACCGGGGACATCAACAGCAAGGTATAGCCCAAATACGGGCTGCGCAAGGTGCTGAAGATGGTCTGCCACCAGGACTCATCGATGGTGATGCGCAAATTCTCCTTCGGCAGTTCCTGAGACGTGTATTGATAGGTGCGAGGCCCAACCCGTTCAAACTCCACGGTACTATTCTTCAGCACCGGCATCTCTTCATCCAGATGGAGATTGATGGTCAGGCTGGAGAAGTCCTTCCACAGAGCTGCTGGGCGCAGGTAATACTCCAAATCTCCCCTCTTGACATCAAAGTCATAGGTGGGGTATCCTCCCAGATGATAGGTATAGGACACCTCCACTTGATACTCCTGTTCCGGCTCAAAGTCCAGCTGGAAGCCAATGGCATCCACCGTTCTCTCCTCTGGACTGGCCGCGTTCTCCTGGCTGAGGACCACATACTGCCAGTCCTCCGTCTGGATCTCTGTGGTGAAGTTGAGTGCATACCGCTCCACAGTAAAGGGTACCGGCTCACCCTGAATGCACACCTGTACTCCCCCACTCTCCACATTGGGCGAGAGAAACATGGACGGCGTAACCACTCGCTCTTCGGTGGTGTTTACCATGGTGTAGGTGACCACAAAATCCGCTTGGGCCCCGTCCACGGTGATATCCAGCACCTCGGACACCACCGAAATCTCATCATTTTTCTCAAAGGTAATGGAAGATCCCACATCCGGGTTAGCAGGCGCAGCCATGTTGGCATGTGCCACCTGTGGCATGGGGAAAACCAAAAGCAACAACGTCAAGGGTACCAGGCGATACATCTTCATGGAAATCTCTCCTTTCGGCGGGGCGCTTCCTCCTTCGGATCTTCCAAACGGGTCGTCTGACCTCTCTTGTGCTTTTTATTATACCATAGCCTTCACTCTGGGAGAAGCACCAAATTTCCCGCTTCATAGCCCCCCGAGGGGCGTTCCGTTGATGTGGCTATTGAGGAAAAAACTAGGGCCCCGTGAACCAAAATGTTCACGGGGCCCTAAGCAATTTTTTGTTCTTTCACAGTTCTCAGGAATTTGTGTATTTTTTCAACATATCCTGGAGAATCCGGGCTAAATTAGGCTTCTTAATACAGCTTGGCACCAGCGGGGATGTGGTCATCCACCATCAGCAGATGCAGCTTCTCCACGCCCTCCTCGTGGTGGACCGCAGAGATGAGCATACCGCAGGAGTCGATGCCCATCATGGGACGGGGAGGCAGGTTGGTGATGGCGATGCAAGTCTTACCCACCAGCTCCTCGGGCTCATAATACTCATGAATTCCGCTCAAAATCACCCGCTCTGTGCCGGTTCCGTCGTCCAGAGTGAACTTCAGCAGCTTCTTGGACTTTTTAACGGCCTCGCAGGCCAGCACCTTCACGGCACGGAAATCGGACTTGGAGAAGGTCTCAAAGTCCACGAAATCAGAGAACAGAGGCTCGATCTCCACCTTGGAGAAGTCGATCTTCTCCTCCACCTTCTCAGGGGCAGCAGGAGCGGCCACAGCGGCGCTCTCGGACTTCTTGGGCATGTCCAGGGGCTTCATGGTGGGGAACAGCAGAACCTCACGGATGGAATCGTTGTTGGTGAGCATCATGACGCAGCGGTCGATACCGATGCCCAGGCCGCCCGTGGGAGGCAGACCATACTCCAGAGCGGTGATATAGTCCTCGTCCATCATGCCGGCTTCCTCGTCGCCGTTCTCACGCAGCTCCACCTGACGCTGGAAACGCTGCTTCTGGTCGATGGGGTCGTTGAGCTCGGAGAAGGCATTGCCCATCTCGCTGCGGCAAATGAACAGCTCGAAGCGCTCGGTGAGCCGGGGATCGGCGGGAGAGCGCTTGGCCAGGGGGGACACGTCCACGGGGTGCATGGTGATGAAGGTGGGCTGAATGAGCTTCTCCTCCACCTTCTGGTCAAACACCTCGTACAGGGCATTGCCCCAGGTGGCAGGGGCAGTCTCAGGCAGCTCCACGCCGATGGAGGCAGCCAGAGCCACAGCCTCGGCGTCGTCGGTGATGGCCATGAAGTCCAGGCCGGTGTACTGCTTGACAGCCTCGGCCATGGTCAGACGGGGCCAACCGGGGGTCAGGTCGATATCCTGGCCCTGCCACTGGATCTGATAGGTGCCCAGGATCTTCTGAGCGGCGGTGCTCAGCAGATCCTCGAACAGGTCCATCATGTCGTGGAAATCAGCATAGGCCTGGTACAGCTCCACAGAGGTGAACTCCGGGTTGTGCTTGGTGTCCATGCCCTCGTTGCGGAAGATACGGCCAATCTCATACACTCGCTCCAGACCGCCTACCACCAGACGCTTCAGGTGCAGCTCGGTGGCGATACGCATATACATATCGATGTCCAGGGTGTTGTGGTGGGTGATGAAGGGCCGGGCGGTGGCGCCGCCGGAGATGGTATTGAGCACCGGAGTCTCCACTTCCATATAGCCCCGGTTGTCCAGGAAGTCCCGGACGTGGCGGACGAAGGCGGAACGGATCTCAAAGGTACGGCGCACCTCGGGGTTGATGATCAGGTCCACATACCGCTGACGGCAACGAGTCTCCACGTCGGTGAGGCCGTGGAACTTCTCAGGCAGAGGCAGCAGAGACTTGGACAGCAGGGTAATGGTATGGGCCTTGATGGAAATCTCGCCCCGCTTGGTGCGGAACACATCGCCCTCCACACCCACAATATCGCCGATGTCGTACTTCTTGAAGGCGGCCAGAGCCTCTTCGCCCACATCGTCCACACGCACATAGAGCTGGATACGCCCCGCGCCGTCCTGCAGGTCGGCAAAGATGGCCTTACCCATGCCACGCTTGCTCATGAGACGTCCGGCCAGGCGCACAACCTGGCCCTCCATGGCCTCAAAGTTGTCCTTCACTTCGTTGCTGTGATGGGTGACATCGTACTTGGTCACCTGGAAGGGGTCCTTGCCCGCTGCCTGGAGGGCAGAGAGCTTGTCCCGGCGAATTTGCAGCAATTCGGACAGGGAGGGCTCAGCCTGTACGTTCTGCTGATTCTGCTTGTTGTGTTCCGACATATTTGTCTCTCCTTCTCGTGTCCGTCTTCCGCTTACCGCTGGATGCTGACGACCTTGTATTCAATGTTTCCGGCGGGAGCGTCCACAATGACGATATCCCCAATGTGCTTGCCCAACAGAGCCTTGCCGAAGGGGGACTCCTCGGAGATGCGGCCATTCATGGGATCGGCCTCCTGAGAGCCCACCACCTGATAGGTCTCCTCCTCATCCAGAGCGATGTCCATAACGGTGATCTTGCTGCCCAGACGCACGGTGTCAGGGTCGCTGTCCGTCTCCTCAATCACGGAGCAGTTGGCCAGAATGTTCTCGATCTCGGCGATACGAGAATAGAGCTTACCCTGCTCGTTCTTTGCCTCATCGTACTCGCTGTTCTCGGACAGGTCACCAAAGGAACGGGCTTCCTTGATCTGATCGGCCACTTCCTTCTCACGGACGGTCTTGAGGTAGTTGAGTTCCTGCTTGAGTTCTTCCAAACGCTCGGCACTGAG
>CALWXL010000023.1 GCA_944385485.1 uncultured Oscillospiraceae bacterium | reverse complement strand
GTGCAGGTCCTCCACCTCCACAAAGGCCTCGTTGACGCCCAGGCGGTCCAGCTCCATGGCCCGCTCACGGGTGAGCACCTCGCCAGCCTCGGCCACGATCTCACCGGTGGAGGGGTCGGCCACGGGGGCAGCCAACTTCTGGCCGGACAGACGGGTCCACATGGTCAGCTTCTTGTTGAACTTATAGCGGCCCACCGCGGACAGGTCATAGCGGCGGGGATCGAAGAACAGAGCGTTGAGCAGGCTCTCGGCGGAGTCCACCGTGGGGGGCTCGCCGGGACGCATCTTGCGGTAGATCTCCAGCAGGGCCTCCTCATAGGTCTTGCAGCTGTCCTTCTCCAGAGTGGCCAGAATGCGGGGATCCTCACCGAACATGTCCAGAATCTCGGCGTCGGTCTTGGGACCCACAGCACGGATCAGGCAGGTGATGGGCAGCTTGCGGTTTTTGTCGATGCGCACATAGAACACGTCGGACAGGTCGGTCTCATACTCCAGCCAGGCGCCGCGATAGGGAATCACGGTGGAGGCGTAGGTGATGTTGTCGGCCTTGTCGGCATTCTTGGCGTAGTACACGCCGGGGGAACGCACGATCTGGGAGACGATAACACGCTCAGCGCCGTTGATGACGAAGGTGCCGGCATCGGTCATCAGGGGGAAATCGCCCATGAAGATCTCCTGCTCCTTGATCTCGCCCGTCTCCTTGTTGCGCAGACGCACCTGCACCTTAATGGGGGCGGCATAGGTGGCGTCCTGGGCTTTGCACTCTTCAATGGTGTACTTGGGGGGGTCGTCCATGGAGAAGCCGATAAAGCTCAGCTCCAGGTTCCCGGCATAGTCGGTGATGGCTTCCACATCGTTGAACACTTCCTGCAGCCCGGTCTCAAAGAACCACTTGTAGGAAGACTTCTGGATCTCCAGCAGATAGGGCATCTCCAGAATCTCCTCGCTGCGGGCGAAGCTCTTGCGCAAGGTCTTGCCATAATAGACGTCTTTGACCGCTCTTGCCATTTGCTGATCACGCTCCACTTCGTTAAGAATTTTCAGGTGGCGCAGTTGCGCACACCCGGCCTTGTTGTCACTTTCGAAAAATTCACTCTTGCATTTCCTGGTATGGTCTGGTATACTGTGCTTAGCCTGGGGGAGTATCCCCCGGGTTTTTGACCATATGTTAAAAGCAACTTATGATACCATAGGTTCCGTCCCCTGTCAAGCTTGTTCTTGGCTGTGCGGCGGGATTTTTTATTTTTCCCGCTCCCCTCCCCCAATCTCCGAAAATATGCTACCATTCTCTCGGAAACTATGGTATGATATAGGGCACTATGCCCACAAACCACACCACATCATAAAGGAGTCCCACATGATTACTGTTTCTGATCTGTCCCTGAGCTACCAGGGAGCCCCCCTGTTCTCCCACGTGGACCTGCAGTTCACCCGGGGTAACTGCTACGGCATCATCGGCGCCAACGGCGCTGGTAAATCCACCTTTCTGAAAATTCTCTCCGGCCAGCTGGAGCCCACCAGCGGCTCGGTGTCCATCCTGCCCAAGGTGCGCATGTCGGTGCTCAAGCAGGACCAGAACGCCTATGACGCCTACACCGTGCTGGACACCGTCATCATGGGCAACCAGCATCTGTATGAGATCGGCCGGGAGATGAACGCCCTGTACGAGAAAGAGGACTTCACCGACGAGGACGGCCTGCGGGCCGCTGACCTCCAGGCCGAGTACGCCGAGATGGGCGGCTACGAGGCCGAGTCCGACGCCAGCCGCATCCTCCAGGGCCTGGGCATCGGGGTGGACCTGCACTATAACAACATGGAGACCCTGGATGCCCGTCTGAAGGTAAAGGTGCTGCTGGCTCAGGCTCTGTTCGGCACCCCCGACATTCTGCTGCTGGACGAGCCCACCAACAACCTGGACATTGCCGCCGTGGAGTGGCTCAACGACTTTTTGCTGGACTACGACGGCACCGTCATCGTGGTCAGCCATGACCGCCACTTCCTCAACACCGTGTGTACCCACATCGTAGACATCGACTACAACCAGATCAAGATGTATGTGGGCAACTACGACTTCTGGTACGAGTCCTCTCAGCTGGTGCAGAACCTCATCAAGCAGCAGAACAAGCGCAACGAGGATAAGATCAAGGAGTTGCAGGAGTTTATCTCCCGGTTCTCCGCCAACAAGTCCAAGTCCAAGCAGGCCACCGCTCGCCGCAAGCTGCTGGACAAGCTCACCGTGCAGGAGCTGCCCGCCTCCTCCCGCCGCTACCCCTGGGTGGGCTTTACCCCCGACCGGGAAGTGGGCAAAGACATTCTCTTCGTCACCGACGTGTCCAAAACCGTGGATGGGGTAAAGGTGCTGGACAAGGTGTCCTTCATCGTGGGCCACGGGGACAAGATCGCCTTTGTGGGTGACAACGAAAACGCCCACACCGCCCTGTTCAAGATCCTCACCGGCGAGTGGGAGCCCGACGAGGGCACCGTGAAGTGGGGCCAGACCGCCACCTTCTCCTACTTCCCCAAGGACAACTCCCCCTTCTTCAACGACTGCGACCTGAACATCCTGGACTGGATGCGCCAGTTCTCCGAGGACCAGCACGAGAGCTACCTCCGGGGCTTCCTGGGCCGGATGCTCTTCTCCGGGGATGACATCTTCAAGCCCGTGAAGGTGCTCTCCGGTGGTGAGAAGGTGCGGTGCATGCTCTCCCGCATGATGCTGTCCGGGGCCAACGTGCTGCTCTTAGACCAGCCCACCAACCACCTGGATCTGGAGTCCATCGCCGCTTTGAACAACGGCCTGGAGGCAGTCAAGTGCAACGTGCTGGTGTCCTCCCACGACCATCAGCTGGTGCAGACCGTGGCCAACCGCATCTTTGACTTCACCCCCGACGGCAAGCTCATCGACAAACGCATGAGCTATGAGGACTACCTGGAGTCTCAGCTGCACCATGACTGAGCAACTCTACTTGGCTCTGGTGTGGATGGGAGTCCTCTCCGTCTTCACCCTGCTACTCTTCGGCTGGGACAAGCTCATGGCCAAGCTGGGGCGTCGTCGGATTCCCGAGGCCTCCCTGCTCTTTGCCTGCCTGGTCGGCGGAGCCTTGGGTGGCTTTGTGGGGATGCACCTGTTCCACCACAAAATCCGCAAACCCAAGTTTTATGTGACGGTTCCCCTGCTGGTCGTCGTGGATGTGGCGATTTTAGCGGCCGTTCGGTTTTGTTTTTGATGAAAGGCCTTTCTGCCCAGAAAAAAGTGGCAGAAAGGCCTTTTTCGACAAGATCTATGGTTGACAAAAGGGAAACAAAGAGTTACAATGGTTACAAATTGGTTACAATGAATCTTTCGCGTATTTCTAAGGAGGCTATCATGGCTGACAAAACCAGCACACTGATGTATAAAGGACATCCCCTGCGCCGCAAGGACAACCTGATTTACTACGGATCCATGGCGGACAAGTATATCATTATGATTCAGGTCATGAGCACCACCAAATCCGGTGATCTGGAGATCGCCGACAAGGTGCACCTGGAGCTTCAGCTCACCGACCCCGACCTGAAGAGCCGGGACCGTGTGGTGAAGAAATCCGATCTTCCCGATTTGTTCTCCGCCATTGACATGGGCTCCATCTGGCTGATGCGTGCCCTGTCGGGGAAATAATTCAAAAAATAGGAGGCTTGCTCCCATGCACAACAAGAGAGGACTGGTCAAGGTCGCCGCCATCACCGGCCTTGCACTGGTCATGACCACTGGCATCGCTCTGGCTTCCATGGGTCAGGGCACCGTGACGGCAGACGCCCTGCGCCTGCGCAGCCAGGCCAATACCAACTCGGACATTCTCGCTCTGGCCCCCCGCAACAGCGTGGTGACTTTGCTGGAGGAGCTGGACGGCTGGTATAAGGTCTCTTATGGCGACCAGGTGGGCTACATGTCCGCCGACTGGCTGAATGTGAGCCAGTCCGGCAGCGAGGCCGTGGAGGGCCAGGGCACCGTCACCGCCGATGCCCTGAATGTGCGTTCCGGCGCTGGTACCGTGTACAAGCGTCTGGGCCTTCTCTACAAGGGCACCTCTGTGATGATCCTGGAGGACTGCGGCAACGGCTGGTACAAGGTTTCCGGCGGCGGCTACACCGGGTATGTGTCTGCTGAGTGGGTGAAGGTATCCGGCAGCAGCGACTCCGGCAGCTCCAGCGCCAAGCCCATTGGCACCGGAACCGTCAACACCGCTTGCCTCAACGTCCGCTCCGGCGCTGGCACCGGCTACTCCCGGGTGGGCTACCTGTACAACGGAAACTCCGTGTCCATCCTCAAGGACTGCGGCAACGGCTGGTATCAGATCTCTTACGGCAGCGGCAGCGCTTACTTGTGCGCCGAGTACATCACCTGGGGCGACAACAGCTCCAGCGGCAGCAACAGCGGTTCTTCCGAGACCAAGACCACCGGTTACGTCACCGCCGACGCCCTGAATGTACGCTCCGGCGCTGGCACCGGCTATTCCCGCCTGGGTCTTCTGTACACCGGCAACTCTGTGACCATCCTGGGTGATCAGGTCAACGGCTGGTACAAGATTTCCTACAAAAATGGCGTGGGCTACGTCTCCGCTGAGTACATCTCCACCAGCAACAACAGCGGAAACAACGGCGGCAATGGCAACAGCTCCACCTCCTCCATCGGCGAGCAGGCGGTGGCTCTGGCCAAGCAGCAGCTGGGCAAGCCCTATGTGTACGGCGCAGCCGGCCCCAACAGCTTTGACTGCTCCGGCCTGTTCTACTACATCTTCAACCAGCTGGGCGTGAACATCGCCCGCGGCTCTTCCAGCCAGTACTACAACAGCGGCAAGTTTGTCTCCGTGGACGAGATGCAGCCCGGCGACTTGGTGTTCCTCTTCGACCCCAAGTATGACTATTCCGGCGGCACCCTGCCCACCACCCACGTGCTGATGTACATTGGCAACAACACCGTGCTCCACGCCTCCACCACCAGCAACACCGTGCGCACCGACACCCTGTTCGGTGGCTACTACGGCAACTATGTGGTGGCCGTCAAGCGCATGGGCTGACGCTTCACGAAAATGCAAGCATTTTCGTGAGAGGGTTGCAGTCCGCTGCATCGCACTCGCTTGCGCTCGCACGTTTGCGGCCTGAGAGGTGTATTTTCCCATGCACATGTCCTGGGAAAATACGTGGTCTCAATTTATTCCGCCACCTGCGGGTGACGGAACTCTGCGAGGCTTTTTCGTAAAAAGCCCATTCAAAACTCTCTCCCGTGGCGATCCACTCTCTGGTTCGCCACGGGATTTTTCTCCCTCCCTCTTTACAATTCGCCCTATTTGGGGTACAATATCCACATCCGCTACATCGGATTGGAAGATTTTATCGGGGGTGTACCCAATGAATGATATGGATTATACGCGCAAGTTCAGCGTGAACATGAACAAGGATGACGAGATCCGCTCCATCCTCAGCTCCGTCTATGCCTCTTTGCAGGAGAAGGGCTACAATCCCATCAACCAGCTGGTGGGCTACATTCTCAGCGAAGACCCCACCTATATCACCAACCACAACAACGCCCGAGCCCTCATCCGCAAGATTGACCGGGACGAGCTGTTGCAGAACATGCTGAAGGACTACCTGGATCTCTAATCTCACCACAAACCCAACGCCGATGCAGACCGTGGTCTGCATCGGCGTTTTTGTTTTGGCGCATAAAGGAAAGCCTCCCCAAACGGGGAGGCTTTCCTTCTTATTTCATCAGTAAGTACATAACTGCCTTCTGGGCGTGGAGTCGGTTTTCCGCCTCCTCAAAGATCTCGTCGGCGTGGGCCTCGAACACCTCGGCGGTGATCTCCTCCCCCCGGTGGGCGGGCAGACAGTGCTGCACCATGCACCCGGGCTTGGCCAGAGCCAAGAGCTTGTCGTCGATGCAGTACCCGGCAAAGGCCTTGGCACGCTCGGCGCGCTCCTCCTCCTGGCCCATGGAGGCCCACACATCGGTGATCACCACGTCGGCGTCCACCACCGCGTCCTCCGGCTTGCGGCACAGCTGGAACTTGGGTCCTTCCACCGAGGCGGCGAAGTCCAGCACCTGGGAATCGGGGTCATACCCCTGGGGGCAGGCCACAGACACGTCCATGCCGCACTTCAGGCCGCCCACGATGAGGGAGTTGGCCATGTTGTTGCCATCTCCGATGAAGGCCATCTTCAGGCCCTCCAGCCGGGTCATCTTCTCCCGGATGGTCATCAGGTCCGCCAGCACCTGGCAGGGGTGGGCAAAGTCGGTGAGGCCGTTGATGACGGGGATGGAGGCACACTGGGCCAGGGTCTCCACCTCGTCCTGGGAATAGGTTCGAATCATGATGCCGTCGCAGTAGCGGGAGAGCACCCGGGCGGTATCCTCAATGGGCTCACCCCGGCCAATCTGGCTCTCCTTGCCGGAGAGGAACAGGGCGTGACCACCCAGCTGGTACATGCCCACCTCAAAGGAGACACGGGTGCGGGTGGAATTCTTCTCAAAAATCATGGCCAGGGTCTTGCCCCGCAGCGCGTCGTGGGGGATGCCATGCTTCTGGCTGTACTTCATCTGGTCGGCGGTGTCCAGAATCTCCTTGATGTCCTCCCCGCTCAAATCCAACAGCTTGAGTAAATCCTTTTTCATTCTTCGAACCTCCCTGGGATCTTGTTTCTTACACCCGAGACAGCACGTCCCGGAATACGCTCAGGCCCTTGTCCATCTCCTCCCGGGTGATGAGCAGCGGGGGCAGGAACCGCAGCCCGGTTCCGGCGGTGAGGGTCAGAAGGCCCCCCACGTTGAGCTTGGCGCACAGCTCCTTGTTGCTGTACCCTTCCGCCACATCAATGCCAATCATCAGGCCCAGACCACGGGTCTTGCCCAGGCAGGGCAGGTTCATGTCCTCAATGGTCTGGCGGATGTAGGCACCCTTCTCCTTGGCCTGGGCGATGGTCTCGTCGTCCAGCACCTCCAGCACAGCGCAGCCAGCAGCAGCGCTCACCGGGTTTCCGCCGAAGGTGGAGCCGTGGGTGCCGGGGCCCAGAATGTTGCGGCACTTCCCGTTCACCAGGAAGCCGCCCATGGGCAGGCCTCCGGCGATGCCCTTGGCAAAGGAGCAGGCGTCGGGCTGAATGCCGTACTGCTGGAAGGCAAAGAGGGTGCCGGTACGGCCAATGCCCGTCTGTACCTCGTCCACCAGCAGCAGCCAATCCCGCTTTTCACACAGCTTGGCCAGCTCCTGGACAAACTCTTTGTCCATGGGCAGCACGCCGCCCTCGCCCTGCACCAGTTCCAGCAGCACCGCGCACACGTCGTGGCCCGCCACCTCCTGGATGGCCTCCATGGTGGGGTCTGCGCTGCGGAACCCTTCCGTGAAGGGGAAGAAATACTGGTGGAACACCTCCTGGCCGTTGGCGGCCAGAGTGGTGATGGTGCGGCCGTGGAAGGAGCGGTTGAGGGTGATGACGGTACCTCTCCCCTTGCCGTACTTGTCAAAGGAGTACTTCCGGGCCAGCTTGATGATACCCTCGTTGGCCTCAGCTCCCGAGTTGCCAAAGAAGGCCGCCGACATGCCCGACCGGGTACACAGCTTCTCCGCCAACTGGGCATAGGGCTGGGTGTAGTACAGGTTGGAGGCGTGGCCCAGCTTGGCCGCCTGCATGGTCACCGCCGCCAGCCACTTGGGGTGAGCGGTACCCAGGGACAGCACGCCGATGCCAGAGGCGAAGTCGATGTACTCCTTCCCCTCCAAATCGTACATGGTGGCCCCCAGGCCGTGGTCCAGGGCAATGGGGTTGCGGCCATAGGTCTGAACAAGATATTGATGGTCCAAATCCATCAGCTGTTGGGTATTCATAAGTTCCTCCTTATCGCACCAGCATGGTGCCCGCTCCGTCGTCGGAGAGCAATTCGATCAAAATGGAATGGGGAATGCGACCGTCCAGAATGACGGTGGAGTGCACCCCCGAGCGCACCGCCTCCACGGCGCAGTCGATCTTGGGGATCATGCCGCCGCTGATGATGCCGTCCTTGATGAGGCCGGGGATCTCGGAGACACCCACGGAATGGATGAGGGTGGACTCGTCCTTGGGGTCACGCAGCAGGCCCCGCACGTCAGTGAGCAGCACCAGCTTCTCCGCCCCCAGGGCCACCGCCAGCTTAGCAGCCGCCGTGTCGGCGTTGATGTTGTAAGCGGTGTCGGCATCCACACCCTGGGCCACGGTGGACACCACGGGGATGTAGCCCATGGCCAGAGCATCCTGCACCACCTTGGGCTCCACCTGGGTGATTTCCCCCACCAGGCCATATTTTTCGTCCAGCTGGACGGCCTGGAACAGGTCGGCATCCATGCCGCACAGGCCCAGAGCCTGGCCGCCCATGCGGTTGAGGGTGGCCACCAGGTCCTTGTTCACCTTGCCGCACAGCACCTGCTGCACCACGTCCATGATCTCCTCGTCGGTGTAGCGCAGACCGTCCACAAACTTGCCCTCTTTGCCCAGACGCTTGAGCATCTGGTTGATCTCCGGGCCTCCCCCGTGGACCACCACCACATGGATGCCCACCAGAGACAGGAGGATGATGTCGGAAATGACGGCGCAGCGCAGTTCCTGGGAGATCATGGCGTTGCCGCCGTACTTGACCACAATGGTCTTTCCGCTGTATTTCTGAATGTAAGGCAGAGCCTCCGCCAGCACCTGGGCCCGGTCTGCCAGTGAATAAGCCATGTTCAGCACCTTCGTTTTCTTAGGAGCGATAGTCTCCGTTGATTTTTACATACTCATAGGTCAGATCGCAGCCCCAGCAGGTGGCCTGGTCGTCCCCCTCGTGGAGGTTGACCGCAATGACCACCTCGTCCTGGCTCAAAATCTTCTTGGCCAGATCCTCGTCAAAGTCCACACCGGCGCCATGCTGGCACACCAGAATGTCCCCCTGGATGGAGGAGAAGGACACGTCCACATACTCGGGGCGGAAGGGGGCCTTGGAGTAGCCCATGGCGCACAGCACCCGGCCCCAGTTGGCGTCAGCACCAAACATGGCGGCCTTCACCAGGGAGGAGCCCACCACCGCCTTGGCCAGACGCTCGGCGGTCTCCTCGTTGCGGGCCCCGGTGACGGTGCAGGTGATCAGGCGGCTGGCGCCCTCGCCGTCGGCGGCGATGGAACGGGCCATGGTCTCACACACCTGATGCAGAGCCTTGTAGAAGAGGGTATAGTCGTCGTCCTTCCACTCGATCTGGGCATTGCCTGCCATGCCGTTGGCCAGCACCACGCACATATCGTTGGTGGAGGTGTCCCCGTCCACGGTGACCCGGTTGAAGGTGCGGGGCACAATGTCGTGAAGGGCGTCTGCCAGCATCTCCGAGGTGATGGCGCAGTCGGTGGTGATAAAGCACAGCATGGTACCCATGTTGGGATGGATCATGCCGGAGCCCTTGGCGATGGCCCCGATGGTCACCGGCTTTCCGCCGATGGTGACGGTGACGGCAATCTCCTTTTTCACCGTGTCGGTGGTCATAATGGCGTGGGCGGCCGCATCGGAGCCCTCCTGGGACAGCTCCCCGGCCGCCTGGGGCATGCCCTTTTCGATGGCGGCGATGTTCAGGGTCTGGCCGATGACGCCGGTGGAGGCCACCACAAAGTCCTCCGCCTTCAGCCCGGTAGCCTGGGCGGCCAGCTCGCACATCTTCTCGGCGTTTTCGTGGCTGAGAGGGGCGCAGGCGTTGGCGTTGCCGCTGTTGGCCACAACGCCCCGGCACACCCCGTCCTCCAGGTGACCCATGGTCACATACAGGGGAGCGGCCTTCACCCGGTTGAGGGTGTAGGTGGCGGCGGCGGTACACTCACAGTTGGAGAGAATCATAGCCAGGTCCGGCTTACCCCGGGTACCGGGTACCCCGGCGTGGCTGGCCTTGACGCCGCAGTATACCCCTGCGGCACGGAATCCTTTGGGGGCGGTGACACCGCCGGAAATGGTCTTCATGTCAATGTCTCCTTTTCCCGCTCAGCTGCGCTGGGCGACAAATTCTTCCATGGCAGCAATCTGCTCCTTCACCGACTCCTCCGAGGGGCCGCCGTACACAGTTCTGCCATTGACGCAGGTGCTCAGCTGAAGGGCCTCGTACACATCCTCGTCAAACAGCTTACAGATGGAGCGGAAGTCCTTCAACGGCAGGGTGTCCAGGCTCTCCCCGGACTTGATGCACATATTCACCAGGCGGCCCACAATCATATAGGCCTCCCGGAAGGGCATGCCCTTCTTTACCAGGTAGTCAGCGCAGTCGGTGGCGTTGATGAAGCCGCCGGAGGCCGCACGGGCCATGTTCTTGGGCCGCACCGTCAAGGTGTCCAGCATGGCAGCAAACACGGGCACACACAGCTCCACGGTGTCGATGGCGTCGAACACCGGCTCTTTGTCCTCCTGCATGTCCTTGTTGTAGGCAAGGGGCAGACCCTTCATCACGGTGAGCAGGGTGATGAGGGAGCCGTACACCCGGCCCGTCTTGCCACGCACCAGCTCGGCCACGTCGGGGTTCTTCTTCTGGGGCATGATGGAGGAACCGGTGGAATAGGCGTCGTCCAGGTCCACAAACTTGAACTCCCAGGAGCACCACAGGATGATCTCCTCGGAGAACCGGGACAGGTGCATCATGAGGATGGACAGGGCGGACAACAGCTCAATGGCATAGTCCCGGTCGGACACGGCATCCATGGAGTTGTCACAGGGCTTAGTAAAGCCCAGGGCGGTGGCGGTCTGGAACCGGTCCACGGGGTAGGTGGAGGTGGCCAGAGCGCCAGCGCCCAGGGGGCACTCGTCCATGCGCTCCAGGCAGTCCTCCAACCGGGTCACGTCCCGGCGCAGCATGTTGGCGTAGGCCATCATGTAGTGGCCAAAGGTGGTGGGTTGGGCCCGCTGCAAGTGGGTGTAGCCGGGCATCACCGTATGTACATTGGCCTTGGCCTTTTTCACCAGTACCTTTTGCAGATCCACAATCATGTCGATGATGGTGGGAATCTGCTCCTTGACGTAGAGGCGGAAGTCGGTGGCCACCTGGTCGTTGCGGCTGCGGCCGGTGTGCAGACGCTTGCCCGTCTGGCCGATGCGCTGGGTGAGAAGGGCCTCGATGTTCATGTGGATGTCCTCGTTGTCCAGGGAGAACTCCACCTTCTCCTCCTCAATGTCCTCTAAAATGGCCTTTAGCCCTTCCACGATCTTCTCCGCCTCGTGCTCCTCAATGATGCCCTGGTGCCCCAGCATGGTGGCGTGGGCAATGGAGCCGCGGATATCCTGCTCATAGAGGCGGGCGTCAAAGGTGATGGAGGAGTTAAAGTCGTTAACCTGTGTATCCGTTTCCTTCTGGAAGCGTCCTGCCCACAGTTTCATAATACCACAGCCTTTCGGAAATTTCTCGCATGTTCCGGGGATTTCTCCGGTGAATCCCGTTTTTTCTAAATAGTCCCAGCGCAGGGGCGGCCTTTCGCCGCCCCTGTGTCTGCGTGTCGAAAGATTTCGACACGCTTCTCAAAAATGCAAGCATTTTTTCGAGGGGGTTGCAGCCCCCTGCGTCGCACCAGCAAACTGGCACGCTTGGGGGCTGAGAAGAGTATTTTCCCATGCACATGTCCTGGGAAAATACGAGATTTCAATTTATTTCCCCGTCTGCGGACGGGAAAACTCTGCCGAGGGCTCATTGGCTTGAATAGTCCGAGCGCAGGGGCGGCCTTTCGCCGCCCCTGCGTGGGTAGAACTTATTTCAATTTGCCTTGCTCCCGCAGAGCCTGCACGGTGTCGGGCAGACCCCAGAGGTTGATGAAGCCAGTGGCGTCCTTCCCCAGCGAGCAAGCTCGCCGGGGACCCCTTGATTTCACTCAAATCGCCAGAAATGAATTCCGGCGATTTCAATGGCCTATGGCCATTGGCGGCGCACTCGCGCCGTCTCTGGCTCCGCCAGAGCAGGACGACGCCACCTAATTAGTGGAGTTTTCCTTGCTCCCGCAGAGCCTGCACGGTGTCGGGCAGACCCCAGAGGTTGATGAAGCCAGTAGCGTCGTCCTGGTTGTAATCGCTCTCCTCGAAGGTCACCAGGTTCTCGGAGTAGAGAGAACAGGGAGAGGTGACGGAAGAGGTGATGATGTTGCCCTTGTACAGCTTCAGCTTCACGGTGCCGGTGACGAACTCCTGGGTCTTGACGGCGAAGGCCTGGAGCGCCTCCCGCAGGGGGGTGAACCACTTGCCGTTGTAGATGAGGTCGGCAAAGTCGATGGCCAGCTTCTGCTTCATGTGCTTGGTGTCCTTGTCGATGGTGATCATCTCCAGCACCTCGTGGGCCCGGTAGAGGATGGTGCCGCCGGGGGTCTCGTACACGCCCCGGTCCTTCATGCCCACCAGCCGGTTCTCCACGATGTCCAGCAGGCCGATGCCGTTCTCGCCGCCCAGCTTGTTCAGCTTGCGGATGATGTCGCTGGCCTTCATCTTCTCCCCGTCGATGGCCACGGGCCAGCCCTTCTCAAAGTCCAGGGTGACATAGGCGGCCTGGTCGGGGGCCATGGCGGGGGAGACGCCCATCTCCAGGAAGCCGGGCTTGTCGTACTGGGGCTCGTTGGCGGGGTCCTCCAGGTCCAGGCCCTCGTGGGACAGGTGCCACAGGTTCTTGTCCTTGGAGTAGTTGGTCTCCCGGCTGATCTTCAGGGGCACGTTGTGGGCCTCGGCGTAGTCGATCTCCTCGTCCCGGCCCTTGATGTCCCACTCCCGCCAGGGGGCGATGATCTTCATCTCGGGGGCGAAGCGCTTGATGGCCAGCTCGAACCGCACCTGGTCGTTGCCCTTGCCGGTGCAGCCGTGGCAGATGGCGTCGGCGCCCTCGGCCTTGGCGATCTCCACCAGACGCTTGGCGATGATGGGACGGGCAAAGGCGGTGCCCAACAGGTAGTCCTCATACTTGGCTCCCATCATCATGGAGGGGATGATCACGTCGTCCACCATCTCGTCGGTGAGATCCTCCACATACAGCTTGGAAGCGCCAGTCTTAATGGCCTTTTCCTCCAGGCCGTCCAGCTCGGTGCCCTGGCCCACGTCGCCGGACACGGCGATGATCTCCGGGTTGCCGTAGTTCTCCTTCAGCCAGGGGATGATGATGGATGTATCCAAGCCGCCGGAATAGGCCAGCACTACTTTTTTCACTTCTGCCATGGTTGCATTCCTCCAATGCGTTTCTCTGTCTTAGTGAAGTACAGTATACGCCTTCTTCTTCCAGATTGCAACCTTCATTTTGCATAACTATTCAATCTTTCCCCAAATATTCTGGGTAATATTCCACAATATCCAGGGTTTATTCATAATATTATGAATATTCATTCATCCATGCATAAAAAGTCCCGCCCCAGGATCGGGGCGGCCAAAGCGCATCTACACTTGTTTTTTCTCCCGGTGGAGGACCAACTGTTCCTGCTCCACCCCCAGGCACAGCACATCGCCCCGCTGCAAGTCCTGGGAGAGAAGCATCTGGGCGGCCGGCTCCTCCACCCTTCGGCGCACCGCCCGACGGATGGGACGGGCTCCCTGGTCCTGTTCCTGCTCCTGGGTGGGACTGGCCAGCAGGGACACCGCCTTCTGGTCTGCTTTCAGCCCCACCCCCAAGGCGGCCAGTCGGCCCTCCAGGCCGCCCAGCAGCCGCCCGGCAATGCGCTCTAAGTGGGGCTGGTCCAGGCGGTGGAAGAGCACCACCTCATCCAGACGGTTGAGAAATTCCGGTGGGAACTGCCGTTTCAGCTCCTCCATCACCGCACGGGTGCGGTGGGCCTCCAGGTCTCCCCCGGCAAAGCCCATGGGTGGGGTGCGGCTGACCATATGCCGGGCCCCCACGTTGGAGGTCATCACCACCACGGTGTTGCGAAAGTCCGCCTTTCTCCCCAGGCCGTCGGTGAGCACTCCGTCCTCCATGACCTGGAGGAGAATGTTGTGCAGGTCGGTGTGGGCCTTCTCCATCTCGTCAAAAAGCACCACCGACCAAGGGCGGCGGCGCACCCGCTCGGTGAGCTGTCCCCCCTCCTCATGGCCTACATAGCCGGGGGGCGCACCCACCAGCCGGGACACCGAGTGCTTTTCCATATATTCCGACATGTCAAAGCGGATGATGGCCTCCTCGCTGCCAAAGAGAGCGGCAGCCAAAGCCCGGCACAGCTCAGTTTTTCCCACTCCCGTGGGGCCCAGGAAGAGGAACACACCCACCGGGCGGTTGGGCTCTTTCAGCCCCACCCGGGAGCGGCGGATGGCGGAGGCCACCGCTGCCACCGCCTGATCCTGGCCCACCACCCGGCGTTTCAGCTCATCCTCCAGCTCCAGCAGACGCCGGGCCTCCCCTTTGGTCACCGTCTCCACCGGGATGCCCGTCCACTGGGCCACCACAGCGGCAATGTGCTCCGCCCCCAGATGCTGACGGGCAGGCAGCTGTTTTCGGGCCAGTTTTTTCTCCAACTCACACCGGAAATCCCACTCCGCGTCCCGGAGCATGGCCGCCCGCTCATAGTGCTGCTGAGCGGCGGCGGCCCGACGTTCCCGGGCAGCTTCTTCAATGCGCCCCACCAGCCCACGCAGAGAGTGGGGCACCTCCCCCTGCATCCGCAGCTTGGCCGCCCCCTCATCCACCAGGTCAATGGCCTTGTCCGGCAGAAAGCGGTCGGGCAGGTATCGCCGGGACAGCTCCACCGCCGCCTGGAGGGCTTCATCGGTGATGACCACCCCGTGGTGCTCCTCATACCGGGGCCGGATACCCTTGAGAATGTCCAGCGCCTGCTGGGGGGTGGGCTCTCCCACCCGCACCGGCTGGAAGCGACGCTCCAGGGCGGAGTCCTTTTCAATATACTTGCGGTACTCCTCCAGGGTGGTGGCTCCCACCACCTGGATCTCCCCCCGGCCCAGAGCGGGCTTTAAGATGTTGGCCGCGTCAATGGCCCCTTCCGCCGATCCTGCCCCCACAATGTTGTGCAGTTCGTCCAAGAACAAAATCACATTGCCCGCCTTTCGCACCTCGGCCAGGATTTGATTGACCCGGTCCTCAAATTCGCCCCGGTACTTGGTGCCCGCAACCATGGACACCAGATCCAGGGAGAGAAGCCGTTTGCCTCGCAGGATGGGGGGCACCTGCCCGGCGGTGATGCGCATGGCCAGCCCCTCCGCCACGGCGGTTTTCCCCACCCCAGGCTCCCCCACCAGGGCGGGGTTGTTCTTGGTGCGCCGGGAGAGGATCTGAACCACCCGATTTACCTCTTCTTCCCGGCCAATGAGAGGGTCCAGAGCGCCCATGGCGGCCATACGGGTGAGATCCCGGGAGTAGCGGTCGGTGAGCTTGGTCTCTCCCCCCTCCCGCACCCTGGCCCGTTCCGCCCGGGTGGCCTGCATCTCGCCTCCCCACCCCGCGGAGTCCCGGGGCAGTCCGCCCTTTTTCCCCACTGCGGGACGTTCCTTCCATTCCTTGCTGTCTTCCATGGAATCCCTCCTGTCTTCCCTCCAATCATGGGTCATTTCCCTGGGCTTTATACCCCTGTCCCGCTGTTTTTTCTTCACAGGGTTTCTTAAAATTTCTTGTTGCTTTTTTCACAAGTTATGCTACAATGAGTATGGTTCTAACTCTAATGATGGAGGTGTATTTTACATGGCACATGCAATCAACGATACCTGCGTGTCCTGCGGCGCTTGTGAGTCCACCTGCCCCGTGGGCGCTATCTCCATGGGCGACGATCACATGCAGATCGACGCTGGCAGCTGCATCGACTGCGGCTCCTGCGCTGGCGTTTGCCCCGTGGGCGCCATTGCTCCCGCTGACTAATTTAGTCTGCAAAAAGAAGGCCGCACAGCCTATGGCTGTGCGGCTCTTTTTATGTCTCGAAAATGCAAGCATTTTCTCGATCGGATTGCAGCCCCCTGCGTCGCACCAGCCAGCTGGCACGCTTGTGGGCTGAGAAGTGTTATTTCCCCGGCACATGTCCGTGGAAATAACGGAATTTCAATTTATTCCGTCACCTATGGGTGACGGAACTCTACGAGGCTCCTTATACAAGGAGGCCATCGCACAGCGGTGGCCTCCTTGTTTTGATTTCTTAGAACAGTCCGGTGATCACGCCGTTTTCGTCCACGTCAATCTTCTCGGCGGCAGGCACCTTGGGCAGGCCGGGCATGGTCATAATGTCGCCAGTCTGCACCACCACGAAGCCAGCGCCGGCGGACACCTTCACTTTGGACACGGTGATGGTGAAGCCCTCGGGCCGTCCCAGCTGGGTGGCGTCGTCGGACAGGGAGTACTGGGTCTTGGCCATGCATACGGGCAGCTTGTCAAAGCCCATGGCCTCCAGACGGGCCAGCTCCTTGGCGGCAGCGGCGGTGTAGTGCACCCCGGCGCCGCCGTATACCTTCTCCACAATGGCCTGAATCTTGTCCTTCAAGGGCAGGTCCAGGTCGTAGGCGTAGTGGAAGTCCTGGGGCTGGTCGCACAGGCGCAGCACTTCCTCGGCCAGCTCCAGGCCGCCCTCGCCGCCCTTGCCCCACACCTCGGACAGGGCCACGTTGACCCCCAGCTCCTGGCAGCGGGTGCGGATGAGGTTCAGCTCGGCCTCGGTGTCATTGGCAAAGCGGTTGATGGCTACCACGGCGGGCAGGCCGAACACTTTGGTGATGTTCTCCACGTGCTTGAGCAGGTTTGGCAGGCCCCGCTCCAGGGCCTCCAGGTTCTCCGCTCCCAGCTCGGTCTTGGGCACGCCGCCGTTGTACTTCAGGGCCTTGACGGTGGCCACGATGACCACAGCGTCGGGGGTGAGCCCGGCGGCCCGGCACTTGATGTCCAGGAACTTCTCCGCACCCAGGTCGGCGCCGAAGCCCGCCTCGGTGACCACGTAGTCGGCCAGCTTCAAAGCGGTGTCGGTGGCAGAGACGGAGTTACAGCCGTGGGCGATGTTGGCGAAGGGGCCGCCGTGGACCAGAGCGGGAGTGTGCTCCAGGGTCTGCACCAGGTTGGGCTTGATGGCGTCCTTCAGCAGGGCAGCCATGGCACCCTGGGCCTTCAGGTCGGCAGCGGTGACGGGCTTGTCGTCGTAGGTGTAGCCCACGATCATGCGGCCCAGCCGCGCCTTCAGGTCGGCCAGGTCGGTGGCCAGGCACAGCACCGCCATGATCTCGCTGGCCACGGTGATGTCGAAGCCATCCTCTCGGGGCACGCCCTGCATCCGGCCGCCCAGGCCGTCCACAATGTTGCGCAGCTGGCGGTCGTTCATATCCACGCAGCGGCGCCAGATGATCTTCTTCACATCAATGCCCAAGGTATTTCCCTGCTGAATGTGGTTGTCCAACATGGCGGCCAGCAGGTTGTTGGCAGCGCCGATGGCGTGGAAGTCGCCGGTGAAGTGGAGGTTGATGTCCTCCATGGGCACCACTTGGGCGTAGCCGCCGCCGGCAGCACCGCCCTTCACCCCAAACACAGGGCCCAGGGAGGGCTCACGCAGGCAGAGCATCACGTTTTTCTCCATGCGGCGCAGGGCATCGGCCAGACCCACGGAGGTGGTGGTCTTTCCCTCTCCGGCGGGGGTGGGGTTGATGGCGGTGACCAGAATCAGCTTGCCCTTCCGGGGCGCGCTACGCAGGGGGGTGATGTCGATCTTGGCCTTCACTTTGCCGTAATACTCCAGCAAATTCTCGTCGATGCCGGCCATAGCCGCCACCTGACCAATGGGAAGCATCTTTGCCTCCTGGGCAATTTGAATGTCTGTTTTCATCTTCCATGCTCCTTCCTGCGCCACAAAAACAAAAAAGGGCGCACTGATTTCTCGTGCGCCCAGACGGTCGGCAAAACGGCGCACATACGCCGGCTGTACTCCATGTGGTCACTCCACTTCCGTCAGTCATACAGCGTGTCTATCTTACCATGTTCTTCCCTATACCGTCAAGAGCTTTCCCTGTTTGGCCCGGGTACAACTTTCCTCCCCATATATTACAGAGAGTTATCCACAACTTCCACAAAGTTTTCCACAGCCTCAACCCGTTGGTGTGCAAGGGGTTTCAGGTTTTCTCCAATATTACCCAGGGCCGCAAATGGTAGTTTTCTACCATGTTAAAGTGCATCTCACAGCTCAGAAATCTGCAGATTTGGAAATTTCTTGCTGAAAAAGGACAAAAAAACATGGGTCCCCAGATGGGGACCCATGTTTGATTCCATTGATTAGGCCTTCTCAGCCTTGTACTTGGCAATGGCCTCAGCCAGCATGGGGCCGACCTTGAACAGGTCGCCGGTGATGCCGTAGGTAGCCACGTCGAAGATGGGGGCATTCTCGTTCTTGTTCACGGCGATGATGCACTCAGCGTCCTGCATGCCGGACACGTGCTGAATGGCGCCGGAAATGCCCAGGGCCACATAGATCTTGGGGTGCACGGTCTTACCGGTCTGACCAACCTGGTGGTCCACACCGATGTAGCCGTCGTCCACCACGGCACGGGAAGCGCCAACCACGCCGCCCAGGACGTTGGCCAGCTCCTCAGCGATCTCCAGACCACGCTTGGGGTCGGCGCTGATACCACGGCCCACGGAAACCACCACGTCGGCACCAATCAGGTCCACGGCCTTCTTGGCGGACTTGACGATCTCCACCAGATCCACGTGGATGTCAGCCTCGGTCAGCTGCACGTCCACCTTGTCCAGGATGGTCTTAGCAGCGGTCTCCTCGTTGAAGGCCTGGGTCTGCATGACGCCGGGACGCACGGTGGACATCTGAGGACGATAGTCGGGGCACACGATGGTGGCCATCAGGTGGCCGCCAAAGGCGGGACGGGTCATCTTCAGGTTGGTGTTGGCCTCGAACTTGGTGTTGTCCACGTCGATGGTGGAGGTGGTCTTCAGGAAGGCCTTGTACTTCTCCACATCCACGTCCAGGTGGGTGCAGTCAGCGGTCAGACCAGTCTTCAGGCGGGCAGCCACACGGGGGCCCAGGTCACGGCCGATGTTGGTAGCGCCGATGAGGAAGATCTCGGGATTCTTGTCCTCCACCAGGTCGCAGATGACCTTGGTGTAAGCATCGGTGGTGTAGTCCTTCAGCAGGGGGTGGTCGCAGATGTACACACGGTCGGCACCGTAGCCGCCCAGAGCCTTGGCGTAGGTCTCGTTGACCTCGTGGCCCAGCAGCACGCCGCACAGCTCCACACCCAGATCGTCGGCCAGCTTGCGGCCCTCGCTGAGCAGCTGGTAGCCGGTGCTCAGGATCACGCCGTCGCGCTGCTCGCAGAATACCCAAACGCCCTTGAAGGCGGCGGTGTCTTTACTATTGAAAGCCATAATTCAGTGCTCCTTCCCTTAAATGATGTGCTTCTC
>CALWXL010000022.1 GCA_944385485.1 uncultured Oscillospiraceae bacterium | reverse complement strand
GAAACGAGAGGCCAACCCCCAAAAAGGTTAGCCTCTCGTTTTGTTGTTCTGGCCTATTTTGCAACAGGCCCTTTTTCTTACCAAATCAAAGTTGCAAAGTAGTCGTCAGGAGTCTCTGCCCGGCGCATCAGCTCCACCGAGCCGTCAGGCTTCAGGAGCAGCTCGGCCGAGCGCAGCTTGCCGTTGTACTGGTAACCCATGGCGAAGCCGTGGGCTCCGGTGTCGTGGATGACCAAAATGTCTCCCATGTCAATCTTGGGCAGAGCCCGGTCAATGGCAAACTTATCGCTGTTTTCACACAGGGAGCCCACCACGTCGTAGACATAGTCACAGGGAGCATCCTCTTTGCCCAGCACCGTGATGTGGTGATAGGCCCCGTAGATGGCAGGACGCATCAGGTTGGCGGCGCAGGCGTCCACCCCGATATACTCCTTGTAGATGTGCTTTTCATGCACCGCGGTGGTCACCAAGTGGCCATAGGGGGCCAGCATGAAGCGGCCCAGCTCAGTGCACAGGGAGATATCCCCCATGCCCGCAGGCACCAGAATCTCCTCGTACGCACGGCGTACCCCCTCGCCGATGACGGCGATGTCGTTGGCGGGCTGCTCGGGGCGGTAGGGCACGCCCACGCCGCCGGACAGGTTGAGGAAGGTAATGTGGCAACCGGTCTCCTGCTGCAGCTCCACCGCCAGCTCGAAAAGCACCCGGGCCAGGGCGGGATAGTAGTCGTTGGACAGGGTGTTGGAGGCCAGGAAGGCGTGGATGCCGAAGTTCTTGGCCCCCAGCTCCTTGAGGCGGGTGAACGCCTGCTTCATCTGTTCCTTAGTCATGCCGTACTTGGCATCCCCCGGCTTGTCCATAACCTGGAAGCCCTCTTTGCTCTCTCCCAGGGTGAACGTGCCGCCAGGATTGTAGCGGCAAGAGATGGTCTCGGGGACACAGCCCAGGGTGTCATAGAGGAAGTCCACGTGGGTCAGGTCGTCCAGGTTGATGATGGCACCCAGCTTGTGGGCATAGCGGAACTCCTCGGCAGGGGTCTCGTTGGAGGAGAACATGATCTCATGGCCGGTAAAGCCACAGCGCTCTGCCATCATCAACTCGGTGAGAGAGGAGCAGTCCACGCCACACCCCTGGGCGTGGAGCAGCTTGAGAATTCCGGGGGTGGGGGTGGCCTTTACGGCGAAATATTCCTTGAAACCGGGGTTCCAGGAGAAAGCCTGGTACAGCTTCTGAGCATTGGCTTCAATCCCCGCCTGATCGTAGATGTGGAACGGGGTGGGATAGGTCTCACGGATTTCCTTGGCCTGGGCCAGGGTGAGGAACGGCTTTTTCATGGTCTTTCTCTCCTTTGGTGCGGCGCACGCTCCCCTTTGAACGAGACCGCAGATATATCACGCTTTATCATACTAAAACGACAGAGTTTTGTCAACCAAAAATCCCCTGCCACCGTTGAAATGTGGCAGGGGATTTTCACAAAGCTTAGTAACGGCCAAAGTCGCCAGCGCGGCCCTCGGTGACGTCGGCACCGAAGGTGTAGTCCTTGCCGGGGAGGATGGCGTTGAGGGCGATGCCCGCAATGGCGGCCACAGCCAGGTTGGTGAGGGTGATGTGGACCTCACCAATGGCAAAGGTAATCCCATTGGTAAAGCCCAAGCCGCACACCAGAATGACGGCGGCAATGATGAGGTTGCGGGAGTTGGTGAAGTCCACTCGGTTCTCCACCACGTTACGCACGCCGATGGCGGAGATCATACCGTAGAGGATGAAGGACACGCCGCCGATGATGGCGGTGGGGATGGAGTTGACCACAGCGGCAAAGGCGGGGCTGAAGGACAACACCACGGCGTAGATGGCAGCCAGACGCACCACACGAGGATCGTGAACGCGGGAGAGCACCAGCACGCCGGTGTTCTCGCCGTAGGTGGTGTTGGCGGGGCCGCCAAACAGACCGGACAGAGAGGTGGCGATACCGTCACCAATGAGGGTGCGGTGCAGGCCGGGGTCGGACAGGAAGTTCTTGCCCACGGTGGCAGAGATGGCAGACATATCGCCGATGTGCTCCATCATGGCGGCAATGGCGATGGGAGCCATGACGAAGATGGAGGTCAGGTCAAACTTGGCGATGACAAAGGGCTGGATGCCCACCAGCTGGGAGCCCACCACACCGGAGTAGTCGATGAGGGGCACCACGTTGCCGGCGGCATCCAAAGCGGTGGCGCCAAAGGCGTTGGCGATTACAGCCACCACGTAGGAGCCTACCACACCCAGCAGGATGGGGATGATCTTAATCATGCCCTTGCCCCAGATGTTAGCCACCACGATGATGGCCATGGCCACAATGGCCAGCCACCAACAGGTGGAGGCGTTGGACACAGCAGAGGGGGCCAGGTTCAGGCCGATGAGGATGATGATGGGGCCGGTGACCACGGGGGGCAGGAAGCGCATCACCTTCTGCACACCCACCAGCTTGATGATGCCAGCCAGAACCACATACAGCAGACCAGCCACCACAATGCCGCCCAGGGCATACTGGAGTTTTTCGGCGGCGGCCATGTCGGCATACTTGCCGGCGGACAGCTCACTGACTGCCTGGAAGCCGCCCAGGAAGGCGAAGGAGGAGCCCAGGAAGGCGGGCACCTTCAACTTGGTACACAGATGGAAAAACAGAGTGCCGATACCGGCAAAAAACAGGGTGGTCTGAATGGACAGAGGCAGACCATAGGAATTGCTCACCAGCATGGGCACCAACACCGTGGCGCCGAACATGGCGAACATGTGCTGCAGGCCCAGAATGAGCATCTTGGGCCAGCCCAAAGTGCGTGCGTCCTGAATGGGCGCTTGATGGTTGTTCACGTTGTTCTCTCCTTTTCTCTTATGTTCTCACAGAAAAAAAGACAATCACCCAAAAAAGGTAATTGTCTCATACGAAAAGGGAACAGCAGGAAACAAATGAAAAAACTGCATCATCTGCGCCATCATGCCATTCCCCTCCTTTCTGTCTCGACTTTGTATCATAGCAGATTGGCGGTCAAATGGCAATACATAATAATTTCCATCCACCCCCTTGACATCATATACTGTGTGTGGCATAGTATTGTGTGAAGGGAGGTATTCCATGGACATTCAGTTAAAGCGAGGGCTGCTGGACGTATGCGTGCTGGCAGCCATCAAAAACGAGGATTCCTACGGCTATCAGATCATCAAGGACATGAAGCCCTATGTGGAGATCTCCGAGTCCACATTGTACCCCATTTTGCGACGCTTGGAAGGGGCACAGTTGCTGACGGTACGAAAAGCGGAACACAACGGCAGACTGCGCAAGTACTACCACATCACGCCCCAAGGGCTCCAGCGCCTGGAGGATTTTAAAGCCGAGTGGAACGAGATTGTATCCATCTACAAATTTATTGCAAGAGAGGGAGATGTGCATGAATAAAAAGGAATTTCTCGCTGCTCTTCGTGCGGGTTTAGCTGGATTGCCGGAGGCAGACGTGCAGCATTGGCTGGACTTTTACTCTGAAATCATTGAAGACCGGATGGAAGAGGGCATGACAGAGGCTGAGGCGGTGGCGGATGTGGGCCCGGTGCATGATATCGTAGGGCAAATTCTCTCGGAGACACCCAAACGACCGATGACGGGAAGCAATGCAGTGAAACGCTCCAGGAAGCCTGTGATTTTCGGTGTATTGATTGGCGCTTCCGCCGTTGTTCTTCTCGTTGTGTGGGGTATGAATGCTCTCAAAGCGGACTTTTCTCGCTTCGAGGCCCCCTTCTCTCAAAGCATAGCTTCCCCTGCCCTCACCTCCCCTGTAGATGCCCAGGATTTCCACACGGTGCGTCAAACCGTGGAAGAATCTTTTACCAGCATCGCCGTAGATGCCGAGGCGTGCAACATCCATCTGGTACCCTCCACGGACGGCACCACTCAGGTGGAGTACACCACCGGCGACAAACTGGAGTGCTCGGTCTCCGTGGCGCAGAACATTTTGCGCATCATATTTCGTGACCACCGTTCCTGGACTGACAACATGAACGCTTCGCCCCTGGAAATTACCCTCTATCTCCCCCAATCCCAGTATGAGCAGCTGAACCTGGATTCCGTCAGTGGGAGCATCATGGTACCTGAGGATTTTTCCTTTTCCCAGGCCCAGGTAAGTACCACCAGCGGAAAACTGGAATTTTACGCCCCTGTTTCCGGCAATCTGACCCTGGAATCGGTGAGCGGTACCATGGAAGTGAGCAAAGTATCCCCCCAGTCTCTGTCCCTCTCCAGCACCAGCGGCTCCATCCACGCTTCCCAAGTGGTGGTTATGGAAACCTGGGACATTAACAGCGTCAGCGGTCAGGTTACGCTCACCGATTGTGACGCATCCTCTCTGGTCATCAACACCATCAGCGGTGGTGTGAAAGCATCCCTGCGCAGTGGAAAAACCTTCTCCACCCAGACCGTCAGCGGAGATGTAGAGGTCCCCTCGGACAGTTCTGGTGGCCCATGTAACATCTCCACCGTCAGTGGAGACATCACCTGCACCATCCAGTAAACGCATGAAGGCCCCACGGCGGTTGCCGTGGGGCCTAATATTATGCTTGGGTTCCTTGAATCAAACGGGTGCGCAGAGCGGAGTACCGCCGGGTCTGACGGTCGTTGTTCACCATCTTCTCTAAAAGTTCCGGGCTGCCCACCAAAATAAACAGTTCTTTAGCTCGGGTGATGGCGGTGTACAGCACCCCACGGGCCAGCAAGGTGGACGGCACGTCCTGGAGGGCCAGGATCACCGCCCGATACTCGCTGCCCTGGGACTTATGTACCGTCACCGCATAGGCGGGCTCCAGCTCGCCCAGCAGCTCGGGGGGATAGGCCACCAGGCGGCCATCAAAGGAGACGGTGACGCCCCCGGCGTCTACCTGCAAGATCTCCCCGATGTCCCCGTTGAACACCCCCAGGTCCTTCTCCCCCGTCTCCGGGTTCTCCCAGAACAGGTCATAGTTGTTCTTCACCTGCATCACCCGGTCCCCCTCCCGGAAGATGTAGGGACCGAAGGCCCGCTCCCCTTTCCCGTCCTGGGCGGGGTTCAGGGCCTGCTGCAAGGCCCGGTTGAGGGCGGCAGTGCCCGCCTCCCGGCGTCTTGTGGGGGATAGCACCTGAATCTGGCTGGGATGGATACCCATGTTCTGGGGCAGCCGCCGCTGGCACAACTCCACAATGGTGTCCACGGTGCGCACCGGGTCGGTGCGCTTCATGCAGAAGAAGTCCCGGCTGCGGTTGGTGAGGTCGGGCATAACCCCCTGGTTCACCCCGTGGGCATTCATGACAATGGCGCTCTCCTGAGCCTGACGGAAAATTTCCGTGAGAGCCACCCCCGGCACCACATGGCTGCGCAGCAGGTGGTCCAGCACATTGCCCGGCCCCACAGACGGCAGCTGGTCCGGGTCTCCCACCAGCACCAGGCGGCAGTCCCCCCGCAGGGCGGCCAGAAGCGCCGCCATCAGGGACATATCCACCATGGAGGTCTCGTCCACGATCACCGCGTCCACCCCCAGGGGGTCGTCCTGGTTCTTGGTAAAGGCCAGCTGGCCGGTGTAGGGGTCCATTTTGGTCTCCAGAAGGCGATGGATGGTGTAGGCCTCCTGGCCGCAGGTTTCGCTCATGCGTTTGGCCGCCCGGCCTGTGGGAGCAGCCAGAGCGGTCTCCAGACCCAGGTGGTCAAAGAGGGCCAGCACCCCCCGCAGAGAGGTGGTTTTGCCGGTGCCCGGTCCCCCGGTGAGAAGCATCACCTGGCGGCGGGCGGCCAGCTCCACCGCATCCCGCTGTTGCTGGGCGTAGGTAATGCCCTGGCGGCGCTGGATGTCTGTGAGCAGCTGGTCCAGGTTGTGGGGGGGAGCCAGCTCCATGGTACACATCTCGCTCAGGCGCATGGCCACGTAGCACTCCGCCCCGTACAGCCCCGCTAAGTAACAGGCGGTGACCCCGGCGATGCCTTCCCGCACCACCTCACCCCGTTGGATGAGGGCTTCCAGCCCGGTGTCCAGGCACTCCCCTTCTACCCCGATGAGGGCCCCTGTGGCGGCCAGCAGCTTGTCCTGGGGAAGAAACACATGGCCGTTGTCGGCGTTGTGCTCCAGCTCAAAGAGCAGGGCGGTCTCCACCCGCTGGGGGTCGTCCCCCGCCACCCCCAACTCGATGGCCAGGGCATCCACCTTGGAAAAGGGAATGTCCAGGCCACGGTCAGCCAGCAGATAGGGGTTATTTTGCACCATCTCCACCGCCAAGTCTCCGAACCGCTGGTAAAGGGGCATGGCGGCGGCCAGAGGCAGCTGGTGCTGGGTGAGAAACTCCGCCAGGTTCCGCATGCCCATCTGGGCCCGGAAGCCCTCGCTGATGGTGCGGGCCCGCTTCAGGCTCACCCCTCGGATCTGGGCCAACTCCTCCGGGGCGTGCTCGATGATCTCCAGGGCGTCCGCCCCGAACTTATCCACGATCTGGCGGGCCAGCCCCATGCGGATGCCCTTCACGGCTCCCGAGGCCAGATATTCATAGATAGCCTTCTCCCCCACCGGCATACGCCGATAGATGGCCTCGGCCTTGAACTGCTCGCCATAGCTGGCATGACGGCCCCAGCTGCCCTCCAGCTCCAGGGTCTCCCCAGGGGCCACCCCGGGCATACAGCCCACCACCGTCACCTCGCCCCGGTCGGGGCTGTCCAGGCGCAGCACCGTGTAGCCGTTTTCCTCATTGCGAAAGAGGATGGCGGTGACGGTCCCCTCCAGGTGGTTATGTGATTCTTGTTTGGTCTGGCTCACGCCCCGCCCCTCCTCTTACTTCAAATTCGCTTCCAGCTGGCTCCGTTGGGCATATCGGTAACCTCAATGCCCTGGGCCTTCAGCTCATCCCGGATGCGGTCGGCCTCGGCGAAGTTCTTGGCCTTCTTGGCCTCAGCTCGGGCCTTGACCAGAGCATCAATGGCGGGATCGCCCTCGCCCTGGATGGTGAACTCCCCAGCGGCGGCCTGCTTGGCCTGGGCCTGCTGGGCACGCCGCAGCTCGCTGGCCTTGTCCAGCAGGGACAGGGACAACACCTGGTCAAAGTCGTTCAAAATGGCCAGACGGGTGGCGTCGTTGGTCTTGGCCTTCAAAGCGTCATACAGGCAGGTGACGGCCATGGAGGTGTTCAGGTCGTTGCCCACCTGGGTTTTAAACTTGGCGCGGTACTCCTCCACCACGGCCTGGTCCACATTCCCGTCCTCGGGCTTGAGGGCGGCAATCTTCTTCACCAGCTTCTGATAGGCGGTGGCGGCGTTGTCCAGGTTCTCCCAGGAGAACACCAGGCCCTTGCGGTAGTGGCTTTGCAGGCAGAAGAAACGGTAAGCCAGGGGGTCATAGCCCTTCTCCTCCAGCAGGGAGACGGTGAGGAACTCGCCCTTGCTTTTGGACATCTTGCCGGAGTTGGTGTTCAGGTGGGCCACGTGGAACCACTGCTTGCACCAGGGGTGACCGAAGTAGGCCTCAGACTGGGCGATCTCATTGGTGTGGTGGGGGAAGGCGTTGTCCACGCCGCCGCAGTGCAGATCCAGGTACTCGCCGTTGTACTTGGCGGAGATGCCGGAGCACTCAATGTGCCAGCCGGGATAGCCCACGCCCCAGGGAGAGTCCCACTTCAGGGCCTGGTCCTCAAACTTGGACTTGGTAAACCAGAGCACAAAGTCGTTTTTGTTGCGCTTGTTGGTGTCCTCTTCCACGCCCTCGCGCACGCCCACGGCCAGGTCCTCCTCGTCGTGATCGTGGAAGACGTGGTAGTGGTCCAGCTTGGAGGTATCAAAGTACACGTTGCCGCCGGCAAAGTAGGCATAGCCCTTTTCCATGAGGGTCTCCACCAAGTGGATGAACTCGTCGATGAGGCCGGTAGCGGGCTGCACCACGTCAGGGGTCTTGATGTTCAGCTTGCGGCAGTCGGCAAAGAAAGCGTCGGTGTAGAACTGGGCGATCTCCATGACGGTCTTGTGCTCCCGCTTGGCGCCCTTGAGCATCTTATCCTCGCCGGTGTCCGCATCGGAGGCCAGGTGACCCACGTCGGTGATGTTCATCACCCGGTTCACGTCATACCCCTCCCAGCGCAGGTACTTCTCCAGCACATCCTCCATAATGTAGGAGCGCAGGTTGCCGATATGGGCGAAGTGGTACACGGTGGGGCCGCAGGTGTACATTTCCACGCGACCGGGGGTATGGGTCTGAAATTCGTCCTTCTTACGGGTGGCAGAGTTGTATAGATACATGGTTTAGCTCTCCTTTTTCTTCATTTGATTGAGTTCGCGTTCCAGCATCTCCACACGGGAGGCCAGCACACCTAGTTTTTCCAACGTAGGGTTGTTTACACTGGTCTGGTCCACGGTGTCGGTATAGTTGACCTTTTGCCCACGGACCCGCACCACCTGGGCAGGCACGCCCACAGCGGTGGCGTGGTCGGGGATCTCGGTGAGCACCACGGCGTTGGCGGCAATGCGGGATCCGTCTCCCACCCGGAAGGGGCCCAGCACCTTGGCCCCACAGGAGATCATCACATTGTTGCCAATGGTGGGATGGCGTTTCCCGCAGTCCTTGCCGGTGCCGCCCAGGGTGACCCCGTGATAGATGAGGCAGTCGTCCCCCACCTCGGCAGTCTCACCAATGACAATGCCCATGCCGTGGTCAATGACCAGGCGGCGGCCCAGCTTAGCCCCGGGGTGAATCTCAATTCCCGTCCAAAAGCGGCTCCACTGGGACACAAACCGAGCCAAGAACTTCAGATGGTGAACGTAGAGAAAATGGGCCAGGCGGTGATAGAGCACCGCGTGCACGCCGGGGTAGAGCAAAAAAATCTCCAGTCGGCTTCGGGCTGCCGGGTCTCTGGCCTGATACGCCCGCAACGTCTCTCCCAATCGGGTCAAAGTAATTCCTCCTCTCACACCATTTACAAAAACAAAGAACGCCTCCCATACCCCAAGGGTATGAGAGGCGATGTACTCGCGGTTCCACTCTCGTTTATCACTCACAGGCCGTGACGTGGCCCACTCGGAGGGCATCTGCATCCCCCTCGCTCCCGCTTCGCACTTCACACAAGTTTCCTCCCAGCCCTGCTTTCAGCCGGTGACAGAGCCTCTCTGATGGATTTCACATGTGCTACTCCATAGCGTTCCCAGCGATATTCACTTACCCCAGTATATTACCACGCCCCCAAAAGGGTGTCAAGGGCCACGGTCCGCCACCACCGCCACTTGCTCCCGGGTCACCAGCCCCCGCTCCCACAGCACCGCCAGCAGCTCTCGCTCCACATTCCGGGGTAGCTCCAGCTCACTGCACACCAGGCGCAGCCCGTCCATCCGGCACGCCCCGTACAGCTCCAGGCTCCGCCCCCAACGGGGTCCCCCGGGGGAAAAGGCCACCGTCACATCCGCCCCAGCCGCTGCCGGACACACCGGAAGGCCGTACTGTCCGTGGAGCCACCGGGCGTAGTCCTCTCCCTGCTCTGGTACTTGGATGAGCAGTCCCTTCACCTGTGGGCACAGGCGCTGGGCGGTGCGCTGCAAGGGCAGGGTCAGACGCTGCCCCACCAGAGCCACCCGCCCCTGTTGCGGGCTGCGTCCCAGTGTCTCCAACGCCGCCAAAGCCAAACGGTCTCCCATGGCCTGATAGACCTCCTCCACCTGGATGGAGGCAAAGCCCCATTCTGAGGCCCGCCAGGGACAGGCGGGGTCCCAGATCACCTGCCGCACCCCTGCCTGCCGGAGCGTGTGGAAAGCCCGTCTCATCCGCCGGGCCTTTCGCCACATCCCCATCCGTTCCGGCACATACACCGTCACCGTCAGCAGAGGCAACGGCCCAAAATAGGCCATGGCACCCTCTTCCCGCCCCCGTTCTTGCCTCCAAACCAGTTGTCCCACCGGACCCATATCACCACTCACTTCCAAAATACAGCATTGATTTCCCCCTGAGAAAATGCTAATATATTGGGGTATTCCAAGAACAATACTTATGATGACGGAGGACTCTCTATGTCAATCAAAATCACCTCGGACAGCACCTGCGATCTGCCTCAGGCCCTGTTGGAGAAATACCAGATCACGGTCGTGCCCCTCTATGTGAATTTGGACGGTGTGGTACACCGGGATGGTGTGGACATTGTCCCCAATCAGATTTTCGACCATGTTTCTGCCGGAGGCAATCTGCCTACCACGGCCGCCATCAACATTGCCGACTACACCGAGATTTTCGCTCCCTTGGCCGCTGAGCACGAGGCTGTCATTCATATCAACATCAGTCAGGACTTTTCCTCCTGCCACCAGAACGCGGTCATTGCCGCTGGAGAATTTGACAACGTGTTTGTGGTGGACTCTCGCAACCTCTCCTGCGGCCACGGCTTTGTGGTGCTGGAGGCCGCTCTGGCTGCGGCCCGAGGTGAGAAGGTGGAAGATATCTTGACCTATTTGGAGCGCCTCACCTCCCGGGTAGATACCACCTTTGTGGTGGATAAGCTGGACTATCTGGCCAAGGGTGGCCGCTGCTCGGCAGTAGTGGCTCTGGGCGCCAACCTGCTCAAGCTCAAGCCCTGCATCCAGGTTGCCGACGGCAAAATGGGTGTGGCGAAAAAGTACCGGGGCAACTGGGATAAAGTGCTGCTGGACTACGTGAAAGAGCGTGTGGCAGGCCGCACCGACATCAGCTTTGACCGGGTGTTCCTGGTACATACCCGCTGTGACCAGTCCGTGGTGGAATCCGTCCGGGCCGCTCTGGTGGGCTATGGCTTCCAGGACATCTACGAGGCCACCGCTGGCTGCACCATCTCCAGCCACTGTGGCCCCAACACCCTGGGCATCATCTTCCTGCGCAACGCATAACCGCAAAATTTTGGCCACCGGCACACAAGTGCCGGTGGCCATTTTTTATTTCTTTAGCAGATCCAGCGCCGCTTGCAGCTGGTTGTCGGTGCCGCTGGAGGTATCCAGGGACAATTCCACATCGGGTGTAATCCCCTCGCCTATGAGGGAGTGGCCGCTTCCGGTGCAATAGGCAGACACAGACAGTCCGAGACCGCCGCCGTTATCCAGGGGGAACGTAAGCTGGGCATAGCCCTTGCCGGAGGTCACCTCGCCCACAATGGGAGCCTGGATGCTCTCCCGCAGCTGGGCGGCAAAGAGTTCAGCGGCGGAATAACTGTCGGCGTTGACCAGCACCACCATGGGCAGATCTACACAGTCTGCGTCTGACTCATGCACTGTCTCTGCGCCCCAGCGAGGCCGCTCTACAAATACAGGTCCTTCCGGGAGCAGGTAGTCCAGAATTTCTACCAACTCCGTGATATATCCGCCGGGATTGCTGCGCACATCCAGCACCAGGCTGGTGGCTCCCTGCTCTCTCAGGCTCTCCACCTCCTGGCGGAACGTGTCCGCAGCCCCGGAATAGAAGTTGTCCAGACGCACATAGCCCACGTTGTCCTCCAGCATCTTACCGCTGGCCGAGTAGCTTTTCAGGGTCTGGCGGGTACAGGTCACCGTCCTGGTGGCTCCATCCTCTCCCAACAGGGTCAGCTCCACCTGGGTACCCTCTTCCCCTGCAATGCGCTCTGACGCGGTGTACCGGGCATCCCCCGCCACCGACGTTCCATCCACATGGGTGATGATGTCTCCCGCCTGCACCCCGGCCTGCTGGGCCGGGCCATCCTGGGTCACCTCCATGACCAGAAGACCCTCCTCCCGGTCATAGCTGACGGTGACACCCACACCCACATAATTGTTGGCCCGGCTCTCCAGGGTGGATTGATAGCTCTCGGGGTCCAGATAGTAAGACCACCGATCCCCCAGCCCTTCCACCAGGCCATCCAATGCTTTGTCCACCGCCTGGTTTAAGTCCGCATCCGTCTCCACAAAAGCAAATTTGGCCAGCAGATACCCCTGTACCAAAGCGATGCCGCTGCGGCCCAGCACCAGCACGGTGCCCCCCACCGTCACCACAAGGGTGAGCACCACCGCTATGATGATCTTCGCCCAGCCAGGTACCCGGGGGCGCTTTTTTTGTTCGTCCATGCGATAACCTCCTTGGATGTATGCCTATGTTGAAACTATGCCCAACATACGAAAAAATACATGGGGCGCAGAACATATCTGCGCCCCATGATGCAATTCTTCTTACAGCCCGGAAAAGCTCAGGTTGGGATAGAGATCCAGGGCGCTGGCACGGTTGCCATTGATGCGCAGCTCAAAGTGCAGGTGGTTGCCCGTAGAGCTTCCGGTGGTGCCCACGTAACCAATCACCTGACCTGCGGACACGGTCTCGCCCACGCTGACCGTAGCCAGACTCTGCATATGAGCGTACAAGGTGGCATAGCCGTTGCCGTGGTAGACAATCACGTAGTTGCCGTAGCTGCTGCCAGCACTCTCCGGTACCACCGTGGTCACCACGCCATCCTTGGCACACTGGATGGGGGTGCCGCCGGGGGCAGGAACGTCGGTGCCGGTGTGGGTCTCCCACACTCCGGTGATGGGGTGATAGCGACCGCCAAACACCGAGGAGATATAGTAGTAGCCGGGCAGAGGCCAATACCAGTTGCCGGAGGGGTCAACCACGGGATTGCTGCTGCCACCGCCACCAGAGCTGCTGCCACCGCCGGAACTACTGCCGCCAGAGTTGCCGCCGTTGCTGGGAGGCGTGGTGGGCTTGGGCTTCTGTGCCTCCTGCAGCTGCTGATCATACTTCTCCTTGGCCTCTTCCAGATCTTCCCGAATCTGCTGTTCATCGGATTCCAGCTGGGCCGACTTGCTGTTGTAAGTCTTCTCGTCCTTGAGCAGCTGCTGATAGTACTCGTCAGCCTCTTTCTTCTGGCTGTTGAGATCCGCCTGGGCACTCTCCAGCTGGCTCTGGGTGGCTGCCTGGGCATCCCGGGCGCTCTGCAGGTCGTCCCGGGCCTGGGCCAGGTCTGCCTGGGTCTGCTCCAGCTGGGTGATGATCTTGTCGTTGTAGTCCATGATGTCAGTGACCAACATCAGGTAGTCCAACAGCTCGGAAAAGCTGGAGGCCTGGAAAATCACGGAGATAAAGGAGGCACTGCCGTTCTCCTCCATCCAGCGGGTCTGGGTGTAGAACTCCTGGTACTGCTGGTCCTCCTGCTCCTCCAGCTGGGTGATCTCTGCCTTTTTGTCCTCGATCTGCTGGTCGTAGCTGTCCAGCAGCTTCTGGCTCTCGCTGATCTGCTGCTCGGTGAGGAGGATCTGGTCCTGGAGAAGCTCCAGCTTCTCCTCGGTGGCCTTCTTGTCATCCTGGAGAGCGTCCAGCTTGTCCTGCAGCTCATTACGCTGATCCTGCACGTCCTTCAGGCTGTCCTCCATGTCGGAGATCTCACCGGCGGTCACGGCCCCGGCCAACGTGGTCATGGCGGGCATCAGTACGGACAGGATCATCACCACGGCCAACAGCAACACGCAAATTCGAATTCCGGTTTTTTTCATCATGACTCTCCTTTTTACACACGCAGGAAGCGGCGAATGGCCAGGCCAGAGCCGCACACTCCAATGATGATACCAGCCAGGGCAAAGACCCCCAGCACCCAATACCAAACCGTTTGAAAAGCCACCGGGATGACAAAGGTGGACGCACTGCTGGACAGTACCGCCTCACACACTCCGGCATAGATGCCCCACTGGGCAAAGAAGGCCAGCACAGCGCCAAACAGGCCCAGCAGCATACCCTCGATGACGAAGGGCCAGCGGATAAATCCATCACTGGCACCGCACATCTTCATGATGGCAATTTCCTCCCGGCGGGCAAAGGCCGCCAGGCGCACCGTGTTGGCGATGATAAACAGAGAGATGGCTGCCAGGATGGCAATGAGTACGCCAGCCACAGCCGTGGCCACGTTGCGCACGGTAATAAAGGCATCGGTCAAATCCTGCTCCGCCCGGTGCTCTGCCACCCCCTCCAGGGCGGTCACCTGCTGGACGGTCTGGGAGAATTTCTCCAAGTCATACACGTGAATGACCAAGCGGTCCCGGAACACCTCGTCGGGCATATTCATGTACAGCTCTCCGGTCTGCCCGGCCAGGTATTCCTCCTTGGCCTGCTCCCGGCTGACAAACTCCACCGAGGCCACATTGTCGATCTTCTTGACCTGCGCCTCCAGCTCTGCGATTTGCTCGTCGGTATAGTTCTCGTCGATGTACGCGTAGAAGACGTTCTCACTCTCCAGCTGGCTCATCACCTGGTCGGCGTTCAGCGCCAACAGAGTGAAGGAGCCCATGATGATGAGGCACGCCACAATCATACACACAGCGGCAAAGGACATCAGTCCGTGGGAAAAAATGCTGTGGAACCCCTCGCTGATAAAATATCCAATGTTTAAGCGCCGTCTCTTCATAGTTTGTAGTAGCCTCCCTGTTCGTCGCTGATGAGTTCTCCGTTTTGGATGGCCACCACACGCTTGGAGAAATGATTGACCAGGTCACGCTCGTGGGTCACCACCAGCATGGTGGTACCCATGGCATTGATGCGCTCCAGCAGCGTCATAATCTCCAGAGAGCGCTGGGGGTCCAGGTTACCCGTGGGCTCGTCGGCAATGATCATCTGGGGATTGTTCACCAGAGCCCGGGCAATGGCCACACGCTGCTGCTCACCGCCGCTCATCTCGGTGGGGCGCACATTGGCCTTATCACTCAGTCCCACCAGGTCCAGCACGTAGGGAATACGCTTTTTCATCTCCCGGTTGGTGGCGCCAATGATGCGCATGGTAAACTCCAGGTTGCCCCACACCGTCTTTTTATCAATGAGGCGGAAGTCCTGGAAAATGACACCCAAGGTACGGCGCATCTTGGGAATCTGCCGGCGTTTGATGGTATTCAGATTGTAACCATTCACCATGACGCGTCCCTGTGTGGCGAACTCCTCCGCCGTCAGAAGCTTGATGATGGTGGACTTGCCTGAGCCGGAAGGGCCCACCAAAAAGGCGAATTCTCCGTCTTCAATACGAAGATTCAACCCTTTTATGGCCTTTGTCCCGTTGTTGTATTCTTTATATACGTCCACAAATCGTATCATGGGATTGTCCTTTCCGCAGTAACTATTTGTAACCTTTTGTTACACATATCGTCTTTCATTATATACTGCCCTTTGACCTGTGTCAACATTTTATGACCACATCTATAAATAGGAAAAGAGCACCAAACGGTGCTCTTTTCAAAGTGCTCAAACTATCAGGACTCAATGCCTCGCGAGACCAGGTACTTCTTGACCATCAGAGCCACCTTGAAGGTGATGGCATCGTCAAACTCTCTCAGGTCCAGACCGGTGAGCTTCTTGATCTTTTCCAGACGATAGACCAGCGTATTCCGGTGGACAAACAGCTTACGGGCAGTCTCAGAGACGTTCAAATTGTTTTCGAAGAACTTATTGATGGTGAACAGGGTTTCCTGATCCAGCGCATCAATGGGATTCTTCTTAAAGACCTCTTGCAGGAACATCTCACACAGCGTGGTGGGCAGCTGGTAGATCAGACGGCCAATGCCCAGATTTTCATAGTTGATGATGGACCGCTCGGTGTCGAACACCTTGCCCACCTCAATGGCCACCTGGGCCTCCTTGTAAGACCGGGCCAGATCCCGCACATGGCCCACGATGGTACCCATGCCCACCACTGTCTTGATGCCCAGCTCTCGCAGCAGGGTCTCCTGGATGTTCTGGGCGATCTTGTACACGTCCCGGGCATCGTTGTGCTCACCCAACTGCTTGACCAGAGCCACGTCCGTCTCGCTCAGAGAGATGACAAAGTCGGTCTGACGGTCGGGATACAGGTTGGTCATCACATCCACGGCGGACACATCGGGCACACCCAGCTGGCGCACCAGCACCACCACCCGAGGCACCTCGGAGACAAAATGCAGCTCCTTGGCCCGGACATAGATGTCACCCAGCAAGATGTTATCGGACAGGATGTTCTTGACGAAGGTGGCCTTGTCGTGCTTCTCCTCATAGTAGGTCTTGGCACCATTCAGGGCGATGGTAGCCATGGCACACATGGTGGCTGCCTGCTCATCCTCGCCCCGCACAAAGGCGGCATAGTCAAACTGACCATTCCAACCGGACATGGCCTTGAAGGTGAAGCCATTGCTCACCACCAGGTTATCCCCTTCGGCGGCCAACAGCGCAGGGATGTTTCCCCACTTCTCCCCAATGTAGGCCAATTCGTTACACGCCAGGACGGTGCCCTGCTCGTCGATGACTCCAATGGCTCGGTCGGAGCAATCCTTCATCTGGAGAACGATACTCTGGAAAATGCGGCTGGACATTGCGCAATCCCCTTTCCTGGCAGCATGTCTCTTCCACTGCCTTGTTTATTTTCACAAATGTTATTATATCGATTTCTCCCGCCGACTTCAATAGTTTTTTTTAATTTTTTTGGTGATATTGCCATATCTTTCGTCTCATTGACGGAAAAGGCCTTGAATTTCCTGGGCGGTTAGTGCTCTCCATCCACCCTTCTCCAGCTTCTCATCCAGCACAAGTCCACCAAATCTTATGCGTTTTAGATAAGTCACAGGCTTCCCACGGGCCGCCATCATCCGTTTAATTTGATGATATTTTCCCTCTCGAATGGTGATATATGCGGCAGAATTACCAGGAAGAAGTTCCAGCTCACCAGGAAGACACTGGTAACCGTCTCGCAACAAGACCCCTTGAGAAACTGCCTGAACGTCCTCATGATCCAGAACTCCGTCCACCTCCACATAATAGACCTTGTCCACGTGGTGGCGGGGCGAGAGCAGGCGGTGTGCCAAGGGTCCGTCGTTGGTGATGAGCAGCAATCCCTCGGTGTCCTTGTCCAGCCGCCCCACCGGAAACAGTCCCATGCCCTGATATTGGGCAGGAAGCAGATCCAGCACCGTCCGGTCACGGCCATCCTCCGTGGCGGACACCACTCCGGCGGGCTTGTGGAGCATGAGATACACCGGAGCATCGGCCCCAATGGGGTGCCCGTCCACGGCCACCGGGGTCTCCTCCCCTACCTTTTCCTCTGGATTACGGCACACCTGATCCTGCACCGACACACGTCCCGCACGAATCAGCTCCTTGGCCTCTTTTCTGCTCCACTGACCTGTGGCTGCCAGTCTCTTATCCAATCGCTCCATGTCTTGTGCTCCTTTTCCCCATATCATTTTGAGTATTGTATCATAATCTGCGCCGGAAATACATAGCTATGTCCTGTATCAGTCCATACCATTGGAGGGATTTCTATGCTCATTGTCACGGCTCGCATTCCCAGGCGCCGCCTCATGGCCGGAGGAGTCAGCGCTTTGTGCTGTTGTCTGGTTCTGGTTGCAGCACTGGCCCTTAGCCTCCACCAGGGAGCAGTTCCTACCACGGCCACCCTCTCCCAGATGGATGAAAACGCCAACCGTGTGGCCTACCTGCAACAGATGGGCTGGACGGTGGGAGAGTCCGCTGTCTCCACCCAGGAGCTTCTCATCCCAGAGACCTTAGATGAGAGCTACGACTCCTACCTCACCTTATTACACCAACAGGGGTTTGCCCTGGAGGATTTCTGCGGAAAACACATCCAACGGTATGTCTATCAAATCATCAACCATCCCTCAGGTCGGTCCGACGTGCAAGCGGTGCTGCTGGTGTGCGACGACACCTTGGTGGGCGGCCATGTTCAAGCGGAAGATGGGAGCTTTGTCAGCGTGCTGGATTTCCCCACCGCTTCCTCTGCGCCCTCTTCTGCTCCTTCTCCCGCACCCTCTGCTGCCACATAGAAAAACATGGGCCTGTGGTTTTCCACAGACCCATGTTGCATGTTCCCGTCCCTCTTCAGTTTTTCATCATATGCACGTTCACATGTGGATAGGTCATTTCAATCTGGTTGGCATCGAACGCAGGCTTGATGGCCTCCAAGAGATCATAATACACCGTCCAATAGTCGTCGTTGGCACACCAGACCCGGATGATGTACTCAATGGCGCTGTCCTGGTAGGCACTGACCCGCACCATAATCGGCTTTTCCCGGTCAACCATAGGATTGTCCTCCACCACTTTGGACAACACCTTTTTCACCGTTTCGGTGGGTGCATCATAGGAGGCGGTGACCTTAATTTCCACCCGTCGGTGGGTCTGGCTGGAGTAGTTGACCACATTGGAGCCCACAATGGTGTTGTTGGGCAGCTGAATGAGCTTGTTATCCACACTGGTGAGTTTGGTATAAAATAGCCCAATCTCATACACCGTGCCGGAGCAGTTTCCTGCGTCTACATAGTCCCCCACCTTAAAGGGTTTGGAGGCCAGCAGTTGCAGGCCTGCAAACACATTGGTCAGGAAGTTCTGGATGGACAGGGACAGGGCCAAGCCTGCCACAGAGAGCAGAGCCACAAAGGAAGTGACCGGAATCTCCAGGCAGCTCATAAGTACGATGGCTGCAACCGCCAGCAGCAAAATCTTGATGGAGGTGCGGATGAGGCTTTTGATGGTGGCCTCCATGGGCAGTCGGCCCAACATCCGATCCACCAGTTTCATGATAATTTTGATGGCAATCAGGCTGATAACCACCACAGGTACAACAATCAGCGCTTTCTCTAGGACAAAATCACCCAGATTGCTGAGTAACTCCATGGGATCGTTCCACGGCATGTGTATCCCTCATTTCTATTTTTGGAATGGTGTCATTGTACCATACTACAGCCCCTGGGAGCAAGGCTCAAAAGTTTCCTTCTCCGAGACGACAATCCCTCCGTCCCGGCTTACGCCGGGCCACCTCCCTTTACACAAGGGAGGCTTTTGTTCGGCTCTGTCCTTTCGGCTCCCCTGTGTAAGGGGAGCTGTCAGCCGCAAGGCTGACTGAGGGGTTGACGCTAGGCACCCGCCATTGCTCAGAAATAAATACAAAAGCGGCCCGAAGGCCGCTCTTGAGAACAACTAAAAATTAGTCGTTGATGATGTCGATAACAACACCACACCAACGGTACGGCCAGCCCCACAAAATGTCCCATTTTGCGGGGGCCCCGTGATTTCAATGCTCGGCGGGAGTTAATCCCGCCTGCGCCAAGGTGGCACAGCCACCTTGATTTCGGGCGGCCGCACCATTGGCAAAAAACAAGAGCGGCCCGAAGGCCGCTCTTGAGAACAACTAAAAATTAGTCGTTGATGATGTCGATAACAACACCACACCAACGGTACGGCCAGCCCCACAAAATGTCCCATTTTGCGGGGGCCCCGTGATTTCAATGCTCGGCGGGAGTTAATCCCGCCTGCGCCAAGGTGGCACAGCCACCTTGATTTCGGGCGGCCGCACCATTGGCAAAAAACAAGAGCGGCCCGAAGGCCGCTCTTGAGAACAACTAAAAATTAGTCGTTGATGATGTCGATAACAACACCGGAGCCAACGGTACGGCCGCCCTCACGGATAGCGAAGCGCAGGCCCTTCTCGATGGCGATGG